>JALUDX010000059.1 GCA_027053355.1 Anaerolineales bacterium
GGTTGACCGGCACTTTAGAAGGCTCAGGCAGGTCTAAGCCGTAATCCACGGTGGGCATGAATGCCTTGCCGGAAGCCGCGAAGGGGCCGCCTTCGCCGTAGCGGCAGAGGCCCATGTCTTCGTAGGTTTGGATTTCGGAACTGGTGTAGGCGTCGTGGAGTTCCACGAAGTCAATTTCTTCAATGGGGTTGGTGATGCCGGCGCGCTCGTAAGCCTGTTTGGAAGCCATGCGGCCCGCGCGGAAGGAGTGCACGCCGGGGTAGCGGAAGCCCCTATCCCAAAGTTCTTTGTAATAAGCCCGCGAGTCGGCATCCATTTCGTTGGGCAGGGCATTGTAGCGGTAAAAGTCTTCGTAGGACTGATGGGGGCGGTCGGCCATGCGCATGGCGTCGGTGCCGCGGCCAATGGCAGCCACTTTGACCTTGGGCAGGCTTTTACCCGCGGCCTTCTCCAGCTTCGCCAGCCCCTCTTCGCTGGCCAAAAGCACCACCGCCGCGCCGTCGCTCATCACACAAATATCCAAGCGAGTGAGCGGCCAGGCCACTATGGGCGCGTTGCGGACGTCTTGAATGGTCAACCGGCGGCGCTTTTGCGAATAGGGGTTGTAGTAGGCGTTCATGTGGTTCTTCACCGAGACGTGCGCCAGTTGCTCCACGGTGGTGCCAAATTCCTTCATGTGGCGGGTCACCATCATGGCGTAATAGCCGGAATAGAAGCCACCCACAGGGTAATCAAAACTGGTGTCGGAAGCCAGCGCGATGAACTCGTTGCCCTTCCAGGTATTGACGTGCGACATGGTCTCGAAGCCCATCGCCAGCGCCACATCCATATCGCCGGAAGCCACGGCCTTGTAGGCTTCCTGGAAACACAGACCGCCGGTCGCGCCGCCGCCTTCCACGCGATGCGAGGGTTTGGGCAGCAGGCCGAGGTAATCCTGCACCATGATGCCGGCCATCAGTTGGCGGGCGAAGTGGTCGGAAAAATACGAGACAACCGACCCATCCACAATTTCGTAGAACTTGGGGTGCTCAATGCCGATGTCGTTGAGCATATAATCGTAGGCTTCTTTGACCAGCGCGGGGAAAGTCTTGTCGGGGCGCGCTTTAGTAAATTTGCTCACCCCCCCGGCCACTGCGTACACGGTTCTCATGAACAACCTCCTTGGAACAAAAGTTCGGAGCGGCGAAAGGCAACCGCCGCGCCGTGATGGTCGTGCTTCCATTGTATAACAACTTTAGCCAACACAGGGGGAGCAAGGACGGTAACTTTCAGGGCGGGCAGACAGAAAGGGGAAGCGGGATGCGTGAGGCGGGGCGCCTCCCTTGCTTGACGCCCTTAGCGCCACTTTGCGTCCAAAAATCAGCATCTATCCGCCATCATCCGCGTTCATCCGTGGGCTGTTTTCCAAAGACTGAACAGTTACTGTTGCGGGGGGATGGGGGAATTCCCCTCACATGTTCAACGCCACCAAATTCTCGCTTTGCAGCGCCCAGAGGTGGCTGTAAAGGCCGCCGCGGGCCAGCAGGTCGGCGTGGATGCCGCGCTCGGCCACTTCCCCCTTGTAGAGCACCACGATTTCGTCCATCGCTTCCAGCCCCACCAGGCTGTGCGTGACCCACAACACGCTGCGGCCGCGAGTGGTTTCCAGCAGGGTGTCCACCAACGCCCGCTCGGTAATCGCGTCCAGGTTGGCGGTCGGCTCATCAAGGAGCAAAATCGGCGCGTCGCGCAGCAGGGCACGGGCTAAGGCCAGGCGCTGGCGCTGCCCGCCGCTGAGTTGCAAGCCCTGGCCGCCCAAGTCGGTGTCGTAGCCCTGGGGCAGGGTGCGCAGCCAGTCGGCGAGGCGCACGGCTTCCATCACCGCGTCTAAGCGGGCTTCGTCCGCCTCGGGCGCGGCCAGGAGCAGGTTTTCCCGCAGGGTGCCGCTGAAAATGAAGGGCTTTTGCCGCACCACCGCGAAGCGGCTGCGGGCTTCGTCGGGTAGCAGTGCCCGCAGGTCGCGGCCGCCCAAGGTGATGCGCCCTTCGTTGTATTCCCAAAAGCGCAGCAGCAGGGCGATGAGGGTGGATTTCCCCGCGCCGCTGGGGCCCACCACCGCCACCCGCTTGCCTTCGGGCAGGTCGAGGGAAACCTGCCGCAGCGCGGGCGGCTCGTCGGGGGCGTAGCGGAAGGTGAGGGCTTCCACCCGCAGGTCGTTGTCCGCGGGCAGCGCCGCGGGTTGGGCAGGCGGCTTCACGGCGGGCTCGGCGTCCACCAGTTCGAAGAGGCGGCGGGCGGCGGCGAGGTTACTTTCCAGGAAGGCGGCCGCGGTGGGCAGGCCAAAGGCGGCCTCGTAACCGCTGAGGGCGACCAGCACCAACGCCACCCAGGTCACGCCGCCCAGCGCGCCCGCCCGCACCAACGGCACGCCCAGCAGCAGCACGCCCAACATCCCCAGGCCGGAGAACAAAATCTGCAGCGCCTGCTCCGCGCCTTCCAGCGAGGCCATTTGGGCCTGCGCGGTGAGGATTTCCTCGCCTAAACGCAGGGCCAGGCGGCGCTGAGCCTCGGCGTAGTTGTAAGCCAGGGCGTCGGCCAGCCCCTGCACATGGTCGACCAGCGCGGCGTTGAGGGCGGCCCGGCGGGAAACCAGCGCCTGCCCGGCGCGGCGGGCGCGCAGCCGAGCCCACACGGGCACCGCTACCGCGGCCAGCAGGAAGAAAACCAGCCACGCCAACCCCAAGCGGGGGGCAAAGGCCGCCAAGAAGCCGGTCAGCAGCACCGCGGTGAGGGTGGCGACCCACGGCGGCGCGAGCACCCGCACGAAGAAGTTTTCCAGGGTGCGGATGTCGGCGATGATGCGCGCCAGCAGGTCGCCGCTGCGGTAACGCTGCAGGCGGGCCGGCGCGAGGGGTTCCAGCGCGGCGTAGAACCACACCCGCAGGCGGGTGAGCACCCGAAAGGTGGTGTCGTGGGAAACCAGCCGCTCGCCATAGCGGAACGCACCGCGGGCGATGCCGAAGAAGCGCACGCCCACGATGGCCACGTTCAGGTCGCCAATGGGCGGATGCAGCGCGGCCTTGGCAATGATCCACGCGCCGGTGCCTAACAAGCCCACGCTGCTCAACACCGTGGCCGTGCCCAACAGCACCGCGGCGAGCACCATCTTCCAGAAGGGTGTCACCATGCGCAGCAGGCGGCGGAAGACAGCCCAGTTGGTCATGCGCGCCTCTCCTCGCGGTCGAGCCACAATTCGCGGTACTGCCGCTGCCAATCCTGAGCAAAGCGGAAGACCAGGAAGGGCGCGACCCCGGCCACCACGGCCAGGGGCGCGCCGGTCAGCCCCAAGGCCAAGAAGAGCGCCCAGCCAGTGGCTGCGGCCAGGGCGTTGGCCCGGGCGGTGTGGCGCAGCGTGAGCACCCAGGCAATCAGCCAGCCTACGGCCAGCAGCGCGCCTACGGGGGAAACCGCCAGCAGCGCGCCGAACGTGGTGGCGTTCCCCATGCCGCCGCGGAAATCGGCGAACACCGGCCAGATGTGCCCGACCACCGCGGCGGCCGCGGTCAGCGCGAGCACCCACGCGCCCGCGCCGGCTTCCTGCGCCAACGCCACCGCGACATAGCCCTTGAGCGCGTCGAGCGTTAGCACCGCCGCGCCCCAGCCCCAGCCCAGGTGGCGCATGGTGTTGGTCGCGCCCGCGTGCCCCGAACCGCCATGGCGGACGTCGATGCCCGCCACGCAACGGGGCAGCCAGACGGCAAAGGCCAGCGAACCCAGCAGATAGCCCACCACGGGGAAAATCCAGTGCCAGAGGGTCATGCCGCTGCCTCCCGCGCCTGCAGCAGCCGCCGGAACAGGCCTTCCTGCGCGGCTAAGGCGTCGGGCGCGCCGACCTGCACGAGGCGCCCGTTTTCCAGCACCGCCACTTTGTCGGCATGGGTGACGGTTTGCAGCCGGTGGGCGATGATGAGGGCGGTGCGCCGCGCCAGCAGGGCTTGCAGGCCCTCTTGAATGGCGGCTTCGTGTTCGGGGTCGAGGCTGGCGGTGGGCTCGTCGAGGATGAGGAAGGGCGCGTTCTTCAGCAGCGCCCGCGCGAGGGCAATGCGTTGCGCCTGCCCGCCGCTCAGCCGCGCACCCTGCTCGCCCACCACGGTTTCGTAGCCTTCGGGCAGGGCACGGATGAACGCATCGGCGCGGGCGATTTTCGCCGCCCGCACCACTTCTTCACGGGAGGCGTCGGGGCGGGCCAGGCGGATGTTGGCTTCCACCGTGGTGTTGAACAAATAGGGCTGCTGGGGCACCCACGCCACGCTCTGCCGCCACACCGCGGGCGGAATTTCGGCAAGGCGGTGTTCGCCGGCCCAGATTTCGCCGCGCTGGGGCACGATGAAGCGCAGCAGCAGCCCCGCGAGGGTGCTCTTGCCCGCGCCGCTGGGGCCGACCAAGGCCACCTGCGTGCCTTCTTCCAGGGTGAGGGAAACATCCTGCAGCGCGGGCGCGCTGGCATCGGGATAGGTGAAGGTAACGCGTTCCAGCCGCAGGGGGAAGGGATGCGCCACCGCGCGCCCGCGGCCCGTGCCCGCGGGCACCTGGGGCGGCTGTTCCAGCACCGCGAAGATGCGCTCGGCCGCGGCCACGCCGCCCATGCCCGCGTGGAAGCGCGCCCCCAATTGCCGCAGCGGGAAGTAGAATTCCGGCGTCAGCAGCAGCACGAAAAATGCCTGCTCAAAGGCCAGCCGGCCGTAAAGCAGCCGCAAGCCGATGCCCACGCTGACCACCGCGGTACTCAGGGTGCCCACCCATTCCAGCACCAGCGCGGAAATGAAGGCAATGCGCAGCACTTCCAAGGTGGTTGCGCGGAAGCGGTCGCTGACTTCCTCCACCCGGCGGATGTATTCACGGCTGCGCCCCAAAATTTTCAGCGCGGTCAGCCCTTGCAGCGCGTCGAGCAGGAAGGCGCTCATCCGCTCCAGTTGCTGCCACTGCTTTTTGGTCAGGCTCTCGGCAATGCTGCCGATCAGGTTCATGAACAGGGGGATGAGGGGGGCGGTGAACAGCAAAATCAGCCCGGAAATCCAATCTCGGGGGAAGACCAGCACCAGCACCAGCAAAGGCACGGCCGCGGCCAGCACCACCTGGGGCAGGTAGTGGCGGAAGTAGGTTTCCAGTTCTTCCAGGCCCTCGGTGAGGGTGTTGGTGAGTTCGCCGGTGCGCTCGCCATGGGTGTAGAGCGGGCCTAACGCCTCTAAGTGCGTGAGCAGGCGGGCGCGCAGGGTGCGCTTGACCGCCGCGGCCACCCGGAAGGCGCTCACTTCCGCCCCCCAGGCGGCGAGGGCGCGGGCGAGGAGCACGGCGACAAAGGCCACGGCCGCGCCGCGGATGGTCGCCAGGTCGCCGCCTTGCAGGAACACAGCATCGACCATGGCGGCGGCCAGCGCGGCCTGGGCGACGATGAGCAGGCCGCCCAACACCCCCAGCGCCACGGTCACGATAAAGGCGCCGCGGGGGCCGCGGAGCAGGGCTAAAAGTCGTCGGTCGAGGTTCATAAGGCGTGGTCAGGGGGAAAGGGGCTTGCCCGCAGGCCGGGCTGCTGGCCCGAAACAAGGGGGCGTCTGCTGGCAGGCTAATTATACCGGCAGCAGCCTTTTCTGTGGGAGGCAGGCTGCAGTAGAAGTCGATCGGCCTTTCCCCAGAACGCGGTGAGGCCGCGAGGCGGGCGATATAATTGTCACTGCAAGTTTGCGCCGGAGGTGCGCCATAAGCAAGGCGAACAAGGTTTGCGCTTTTCGCTGGCCGCTGTGGGGGTGGGCTGGCCTGGCGCTGGTGGGCGTTTTTTGGCCGGTCAACTGGTTTTGGCCAGGGCTGCGCACCCATTGGGCTTTTTTCCCTTTATGGCTGGGCTACGCGCTCACGGTGGACGCGCTGACCTATTGCCGTCAGGGCGCATCGCTGGCCTCTCGCTCGCCGTGGCGGTACGCGGCGCTGTTCGTGCTTTCCGCGCCTGGGTGGTGGCTTTTCGAGGCGCTCGACACCCGCACGCAAAACTGGTATTACGTCGGGCGTTCGTTTTTCAGTGATACCCAATACGCGCTGTGGGCCAGCCTGAGTTTTTCGACGGTGATGCCCGCGGTGTTCGGCACAGCCCAGTGGGTGCGCACCTGGCCGTGGTTTCGTCGCCCGCACCGCGGCCCGCGAATCCGCCCCTCTCGCGGCTTGCTGCTCGCCTTTTTCGGCAGCGGCTGGGCCATGCTGGCATTGTTGTGGGCGTGGCCGCGCTATGGCTTCCCCTTTTTATGGCTGGCGTTGTATTTCATTTTGGAGCCGCTGAACGCCTGGTTGAAGTTCCCCACCCTCTTGCGCTGGACCAAAGAGGGCAACTGGCAGCCGATCTACACCCTGTGGGCCGCGGTGTGGCTCACCGCGTTTTTCTGGGAGATGTGGAATTTCTTTTCTTACCCCAAGTGGGTGTATCACGTGCCTTTTGTGGATTGTTGCCACGTTTTCGAGATGCCGCTGTTGGGCTATGGCGGCTATTTGCCCTTTGCCCTGGAACTTTTCGCGCTGTATCACCTGCTGGCCGGGCTGTTGCGCCTCGACCGGGGGGAGTATCTGGCGCCGGCGTTGGTTTCGGAGGAGTGACCCGCGCCGGTGGAACTGTTCAGCCTTGGAGGAAACCACAGATTACGCAGATTACGCAGATTTCGCAGAGAGACATCCACAGAGATTTCATGGGTTGGCACAGATGGGGTAAAAAAACACCCCAAAGCGCCACGTTTCCCTTCGTTTCTTGGCGCCCTTTGGGGTCGTCTTGGCGACCTGGTATGATTGGCGTTACCATCCACCGATTGACACAGATTTACACCGATTGGGTGAAAAACACAGAAGACACAGAAAACCCGCAGAAAACACAGAAATTTTCTCTCTGCGTCTTTGGGCGAGGCATCGCCTCGCCCCTACGCTGCGTCTTTGCGTTCCTCTTTGGCGACCTCGGCGTCCTCTTGGCGCCCTTGGCGACTCAAAAATCCGTGCTATCCGCGGTCTCTTCCCTCGTGGCTGAACGGTTAAGCCCCGGTTTACAGGTGCACCTGATGGCTCATGTAGAATTTGAGCACCTGGCGGTAGACTTCTTCCGCCCGGCGCAGAGTGCTTTCATCCGCGCCTTGTTGCTGCAACTGGGCAGCCAGCGCGGCCATTTGTTGCACCAGCCCTTCGTTCACCAGGGAACGATTTTCCTCCAGCAATTTTTGGCGGGCTTCGGCGTCGGGCGCTTCGAGCAGCGATTGCAAGAGCGCCAGTTCCGGCGGCGGGGCAAACATTTTTTCCAAGGTTTCTATCACCTGGCTGATGCGCGCCCCCCGCTCCAGGTCGCCCTTTTGCCGGGCTTGCTGCAGGGCTTCTTCCAGCAGATGGAGGAAGACGTTGTCCAGGTAAGGCGCGGCTTCTTGGAGGGCTTGTTCGGTGTTTTCGGCGGCGATGACTTTTTCGATGATTTCCCGCCGCGCCTGGAGTTCCTGTTCCAGCACGTCGTCGACTTCTTTCATGTGCTGAAGCAGGCGCTCGCGCAGGGCTTGCAGGCGTTGTTTTTCTTCTGCCGGGGCATTCTCGATGCGGTCGCTGAGGGCTTGGAAGAAGTGGTAATCTAACACGGGGCGCAGGGCGCTGGTCAGCGCCTGCAGGCGGGTGTCGTCTTCGCTGGCCTCAATGAATGCGTCGACCACTTGGGCCAACGAAGGGCGCGGCCCCAGGTTTTGGATGGTTTCATCGACAAAGCGCAGGGCCGCTTCGCTTTGCTTGATCTTTTGTCCTAAGGGGGTGTGTTCCAGCGCGGCGTTGTACACTTGGCGCAGCGCGGCCGCGGAGGCCTGGTCGCCGCCCATGATGGCGGCTTCGAGCAGCCGCGTCAACAGCGAGAAGAAGGTTTCGTCGGCTAGGTCTCCTTCTTGCTGCAACAGGGTTTTGCGCCCTTCGTCGTCGGTGGTCATCAGCCGCTCGATCAGGCGGATGCGGTCTTCCTGCGCTTGCAGCATTTCTTTGGTGATGCCGTCGGCTTCCAAGATGCGCTCGATCAGGGTTTGGAAGGTGAGCATGGTCTCTGGCTGCAGCAGGTAGGCTTTGCGCTTCTCGGCCGGCAGGCGGTTGATGATTTGGTTGAGCAGGCGGCCCAAGGTGCGCTCTTGCTCGTCGCGGCTGCGCCCCAGTTGGGGCGGGTAGTAGGTGAGCAGGAGTTCCTTTTCCGGGTCGTGGTAGACCAAAGGGGCTTCTGCCCGCCCCTGGTAGCCGCAATAGGGGCATTGGATGAGGTTGAACGCGCCCGAAAGCAGGGTTTGCTTGGCCGCAGGGTCTTCGTAAAGGTCGAAAACCTGACGAATTTCTGCCGGAATGGGTTGCCCGCACTGGGGGCAAGGAATTTGTGTTTGGGGCATGGTTTCTCTCTTCGTCGGGGATGGGAGAGGGGAAGGCAGGGCAATTGTATCACTTCTCGGCGGGGCGCGGCAGGCGGGCCAAAGCGCGGAGGGCCAGGGGGCCCAGCAGAAAGGGTATCCAAAACGTGATGCCCCGATAAGCCAAGGTGAGCACCACCGCGGCGCTAAGCCGGACGTTCAGCGAGTTGAGCGCCACAGTCATCACCCCTTCCACAATGCCGATGCCCGAAGGGGTGGGGGAAATGATGAGGAACAGGTAGGCAATGGCAAAGCCGGCGACCACGGTGCCCACGGAGCAGGGCACGCGAAAAGCCAAAAACAGCACCCATAGCACGATGACTTGCAGCGCCTTGCTGAGGCTACCCAAAAAAATCGGCCAGAGCATGGCATGAGGTCGTTGACGGATGGCTTGCAGTCCTTCTCCTGCATCCAGGCCAAACAGGCGAGCGTTGTGTTCGGAGAGGTAAGGCCGACGCAGAAAAGGGCGCAGCGCGCGGTTGATGCTCCGGGTGAGCGCGACCAACACCCGGCTGAGCAGCGGGCCCGAGTGGGTGCCTAAGTAGAGCATGACGCCCAGCCCCAAGGCCAGCAGAGCCATTAGCACCGAGGCTGTGACGTCGGCCGTGGTGAGGTGGTTGCGTCGTACCAACACTACGAGCCCCAAGGCCAACACGCCCAAAAAGCCTACATATTCGAAAAACATGTAGATGACCCCGGCTACCGTGGCTCGGCTGGTGGGGTAGCCCTGGTGTCGGGCTTCGGCAATGTAAACGCTCAGCCCGCTCAGCCCCCCGCTGGGCACCACCACGCTGAAGAAATTGGCCCCTACCACCATCAAACTTAAACGCAATAGGCTTTCTTTCAGCCCCAAGGCGCGGTAGATGACCTTGAGGTGCAGCCCTGCGTTGAAAAACCATAAGCCTTGCACGACCAGTGCCAGCAGCAGGTAGCGGATATCGCCCTGTCTGAGGGTGGCGATGATGGCGTGCATTTCGGCCAGGCGGCCCAAAACAAAAGCAATGCCCAGCAAAAGCGCCACCGCGAAAAGGAATTTGCGCATGGGCGCATTATACCGAAAAACACCCCACCGCGCCCGCGGGGGAGTAAAAAAAGCCCCGCGCTGAGCGGCGCGGGGCAGAGGACAGTGGGCTGTGGGTGACGCTACGAGCCCTCGGTGGTGTTTTGGGTGGCCTCCAGGTGCTGGCGCACCAACTCGCGGCGCAGGATCTTCCCCACCGTGGTTTTGGGCAGTTCGGTGCGGAACTCCACATGGGTGGGCACTTTGAACTTGGCCAGGCGCTCGCGGCACCAGGCTTTGATTTCCTCTTCGGTGAGGGTTTCGCCGGGCTTGGGCACCACCCAGGCTTTGACCGTTTCGCCCCGGTAAGGGTCGGGGATGCCGGCGACGGCCACTTCCAGCACTTTGGGGTGCGCGCTGATTACCTCTTCCACTTCGCGCGGCCAAACCTGGTAGCCGCCGGGCTTGATCAGTTCTTTTTTGCGATCTACGATGTGAAAATAGCCGTCTTCGTCCATGTAGGCGATGTCGCCGGTGTAGAGCCAAATCAGGCCGTCGTCGCGGCGGCGCAGCACGTTGGCCGTTTCGGTGGGCATGTTGTGGTAGCCTTTCATCACCTGGGGGCCGTGGATGATGAGTTCGCCTACTTCACCGGGAGGCAATTCGGTCACCCCATCGTCCAGGCTGACGATTTTGGCGTCCACATCGGGCATCGGCAGGCCGATGGAGCCGGTGCGGTTTTCGCCGAGCACCGGGTTGCAGTGGGTGGCGGTGGGGGCTTCTGAAAGGCCGTAGCCCTCGAACACCTTGCCGCCGGTGAGCGCCTCGAATTTCTCTTTGGTCTCCCGCATCAGGGGCGCGGAGCCCGAAATGCACACCTTGATGCTGCTGAGGTCGTATTTCCCGGCCAGTACGTCGGGGTAGTTGTTGATCGCGTTGTACAGGGTGGGCACCCCGGGGAAGATGGTAGCATGGTATTTCTGGATGTTGTGGAGCAGGTCTTTCAGGTTGCGCGGGTCGGGCACCAGCACCAACGTGCCGCCCGAGGCAATGCCAAAGAGCATCCCCGAGACCATGCCGTATACGTGGAACAGCGGGATGGCCAAAAGCACCACCTCGTTGCCCGCTTCCAAATTGGGTACCCAGTTTTTGATTTGCAGCGTGTTGGCCACCAGGTTGCGGTGCAGTGCGACCGCGCCCTTCGAAAGCCCCGTGGTGCCGCCGGTGTATTGCAGCAAAGCCACGTCCTCGGGGCCGACGCTCACCGCGGGCCGGTCTTCTGGCGTGTGGCGGGCGATGAGGTCCTGCATCCACACGTCGCCATCGCGCAGGGTGACTCGAAAGCCGCCTTTCTTCTCTTTGGTCAGCGTAAAGAGAAAGCGCAGCAGCGGTGGTAGGGCTTCTTTGATGTTGGTCACCACCAGGCGCTTTAGGCCGGTTTGGGGTTGCACGGCTTTGATGCGTTCGTAGTAGTTGCTCATCACCACCATGTGCGAAATGCCCGCATCGTTGAGTTGGTGTTCTATCTCGCGCGGGCTGTAGAGGGGGTTGGTGGCGACCACCACCCCGCCGATTTTCAAAATCGCAAAATAGGCGATGACGAATTGCGGCGTGTTGGGCATAAACAGCCCGACCCGGTCGCCCTTCTGAATACCCAGTTCGGCCAGCCCCGCAGCCAGGCGGTCGACCATCTGGTCGAGTTGCTGATAAGTCAGGCTCGCCCCCTTGAACACTGTGGCCGGTTTGTCGGGATATTTGCGCGCCGCCTCTTCTAAAAAGTAGAAAAGCGGCACCGGCGGGTATTCAATGTGAAAAGGTACCCCCGTGTCGTAATGTTTGAACCAGGGACGGTTTTCCATAGACTCTCCTCCATTGGGTCTTTGGGCAGGGGCGTGCCGCGACCCGCCCTTTTCGACACATCCATCCATGGCAAGTATAGAACGGGAGGAATAAAAAGTCAAACCTCCAGCGTTCTCTCAACAAGAAAATTTTCTAAAAGCAAATAGCCTCCCTGCAACTCAAAAAGTTATGGGGAGAGCCTGGCGAGCCATTAGGCGTCTTGACGTGTGCGACGCCTGGGCAAAGAAATGGTGCGCGTTAAAACCTTGGGCTGTGGAAAACGGGAAAAAACTGAAGCGTAGCGGAGGTTTTCCCTTCATAAGTCCTTACAGCAATAGCCCTGATCTTGGAGGAGAATACCGGCCTCAAATCGCTTCTGATTCCGCCAGACACACTATTTCCTTTCCTTTTCCCCAGTCACATTATCATTTGGCGGATCTCTCGCTTCGGTCACATTTTCGTTTGACTGGCCTGAGGGACGTGCGGGACAAACAGCAGTAGATCATCTTCCCCCTCTGGGTGTTACCCTTGCAGCCCATGCCTGGCTTAGCCCTACGAGGAGAGGGCGGTCTTGATTATACCCCGTTGTCTGGGCTTCGACCCGTCGAAATTCGGCTAAAAACTGTGCTGCCAGGAGGGGGTCTTCCACAATGAGCAGGTTTTCGTCGTTGCGGGTTTCCGCGCTGCGGGTGAAGTTGTACGAGCCAAAAATCACGAAACGGTCATCCACCACCAACACCTTGTGGTGCATGGCGTAAGGGTTGCCGTCCAGGCGCACATCCAAGCCCGCACGGCGCAGATAGGCGTATTGATTGCCTTGGCTTTGTTCGGCCTGGCGGCGGTCGAACACCCCTTCCACCACCACGCCCCGTTGCGCCTGCGCGACCAGCAGGCGGGCCAGGTCTCGGTCGGTGAAATTGAACACCATCAACACGATGTGCTTCTTGGCGCCCCGCACCACCGGCAAGACATGGCGCAAGGGGTGGTCTTCGGGCGCGAAATACACTTCCAGGGGGATGCCGTCCACCGAGAGGCGGGGGAAGGGGGTGTTTGCCGGGGAATCCGCGCCAAAGCGATGGGCAACGGCCATTTCTTCGAATTCGGCGGTGTAATCTTGCGCCAGTCGGGGCGAGGTGATGGCGACCAGGTCGTTATCGTTGCGGTACGCGCCGTTGAGGGTGAAATTCATGGAACCCGTCCACACCTGATAACGGTCGATCACCACGAATTTGTCGTGCATCAGCGCCTTGCGCCCGTCGCCCACCACCGGAATGCCCGCGGCCTGCAATGCACGGAACTCCGACCGATCTAGATGGTCGCTTTCGGCCACGATGCGCACCTGCACCCCGCGGCGCTGGGCGCGCAACAGCGCGTCGCGAATGCTCCAGAGGTTCAAATCGTATAGCGCGGCATCTACCGACACGCGGGCGCGGTCGATGGCCTGAGCCACGGCCGCGTCGGGGCCGCCGCGCAGGTTGTGCGCCGCGGTGCGCGGGTGGGTGAAATACACCTGAAAGGGCGAACTTTCCGTAGATGTCGCGGTCGGGGGTCCGGCAACGGGCGTCGCGGCCGGCCAGGCGCAGCCCGCCAGCAAGGCGAGGAAGAGCAAAACCAAACCAGCGTAGCGAACGTTCAAGGGCACACCTGAGGGAAATGGCCTCTGCCGAGCGCCGAGGGGGCAGGGGGGCAGGCGTCTTATTTTACCCGCACCCCTCGCCAGCGCCCAAGGCGCAAAAGCGGCCGCAGCGAAGCTATCTGGGGCTTGGGAGGCGCGCCGCGCGTCGTGGTGGACGTGGTGGGCGCGGCAGTCGCGGACACGGGCTGCCGGCTGCCGACGTCGTAAAGGACGTTTTTGGCCGCGCCCGGCGTAGGCCAACAGGGGTAGGTCAGGGGCGCCCAACCCCAGCGGGGGCGGCACCACGAAAGGTTCCACGACGTGGCATTGCGGTAGCGCATCTGATCCACCACACGGCCGTCGGGGGTAAACAGGCGCACCATGTCGCCCCGGTCGGCCAGGCGCAGGTGGGTCTGGGCGGCAAAGAACACCACCACGTGCCCCGGCAGCAGGCCGGTTTCGGGAATTTCGAAGGGCGGCGAGCCTCCGGGGCCGTCGTCCAAGAGCCAGTTGTCCAGATTGACCGCGCCGGGGCCCAGGTTGAGGATTTCGATGAACTCGTCGCCGCTGTTGGCCTCGCCGTCGTGGTTCCAGTCGTAGCGCGGGTGGGGGAGCACTTCGCCAATGACCACTCGACCGGGCAAGGGTTTGGGCGTCGGCGAGGGGCCGGAGGTCGGCGTGGGCGTTGGCGTGAGCGTGGGGGTCGGCGAAGGGGTCGGCGTGGGCGTGGTCAAGTTCACCGAGTTGGCGAACTTCGCGGTGCCCCGCAGCGGGTTGCCCGCGGCATCGTGGCCGTGGGTCACCGCGGCGTTGTTGGTGCCCCACGCACCAACGCCATCGGGCGCCAAGCCAATCCGTTCCATGGTAGCCCGCTGTGCCGCATCCCCGGCCGGCCAGCCGCCGCCCTCGTGGTTGGCTGTATCCACCACTTCACCCTGGGGGCCGTAGAGGGTCAGCGCCTCACCGCCGTTGTTCAGCGCGCCGGTGTAGATTTGGTCGGCCGGAATATCCGACACCGTGCTATCGTCGGTGCGTTCCAACAAGAAAAAGCCGTGCCCCGCGATGCTCCCCTGCAGGGCGATGTCGGGGCTGCCGTCGGCCGCGGCCAGGCGCCAGCCCGTCAGGTCTACCGCTTCCGCCTGGGGGTTGTACAGTTCAATCCACTCGTCGTTGGCGCTGGCTGCTGTGCCCGCCCAGGCCACCTCGCTGATGAGCACCCGCCGCGGCGGCACCGCGGGGGCGCGGGCCAGCACCTGCCAGGGGCGCAAAAGGAACCACCCCAAGAGCAGCACCGCCACGCTGCTCCACCAAACGCCGCGCCTCCATTCCCCGACGCGCCAATTTTTCACCTCGGCACCAGACGAATGGAGTAAAGAAGCCTATCAAAAGGCCGAAGGCTCGTCCCCGTCCGCTTCTACTTCTTCGGCTGTCCCTTCGGCCTCAGCCTCGCTGCACTGCGTCACCGTAAAACGGATGGCTGTGCGCTCCTTCCCTTCGATTTCCACTTCGGCAAATTCGGGGGTGAAGACCACCCGATACCCATCGGCAGCCAGGTAACTGCGGGCTAAAATTAGGGCTTTGACCGCCTGGTTGACCGCGCCGGCGCCGATGGCCTGCACCACAGCGTGTTGATGTTCGCGGAAGACGCCAGCAATGGCGCCTGCCGTGGCCGGGGGACGGGATTTTCCGGAAACTTTGATGACTTCCATGGTCGCCTCTCCTTGCGCCTTGTCGTGTGGTGCGGTCGGCTGCTGCGGGGCTACACCGCGAAGGCTGCCCTCCCTTCTATTGTAGAAGATTTTGGGAGAAAATCAAGGGGGTTCGTGATACACGGCCAGCAGGGTACGGCCATGACCCTGCTGCAGGCAGGCGACCAGGTTTTCAGCCCAGGGGCTGGGCTGCGAGGGCAACAAGGCCAACACGGGCGCTTGCCAGGAAGGGGGCAAGCCGTCGGCCAGCGCGATCTGCTGGACGTCTTTGCTCGCGGTGGCGTCGTAGCGTAGCCAGGCCGCAGGCACAAAGCCCAACGCGGCCTGGTCGTGCCGCAGGACCTGCAACATGGCCGTGGGGGAGGGCGCCCACGCCGCGTCCCCGCGCAGCCGCGCCTCGCCCAACCAGGCGCGCAGGCGGCGCTGCCCCCCGCTGCCCGGCGCGGGTAGCCACAAAGCCAGCGGCACCTCGCCAGGCCAGGTGGTCGTCTGCCCCAAGACTATGCGCCGCACGGCCGTGGTGGTCAGACGGTGAGGTCGGCCTGAGGCGGCGACCACAGCCAACCGCTCCTGCCCGATGGGGTAAGCCTGCCACGCGCCGGAGGAGGGCGGCAGCCCCCACCAGAAAGCCAGATCCACCTGCGAGGGCAAGGCGTCTTGCAAGCCCACAAGGAAAGCCGGGGCAATGCCCTCGGCCTGCGCGCAGGCACGCAGCGCAGGCCGCAGGGGCAACAAATCTTCCGGCAGGTAGAGCACCACCAACGGCGCTCGCGTGGGCAACGAAGGCAGCGTGGGGGTGGGGGTGCTTGGCCGCGGCGTGGGCGTTGGGCTCGCACTGCCCACGCAGCCGCTCACCATACCCCAAAAAAACACTGTCGCCAACCACAATCTGACACGCATACCGTCACTATAACACAAATCAGAGCGGTGTTACAATAGCCCTCTCAGCCTTGGCGACATTTTTTGCCAGGAGGTTCCGATGGACAAACCCTCGGCTTTTCGTTTGCTCGACACGCCCACGGCCGAAGTGGCCGTTTACCTGCCCGATGGCCGCGGCATCGTAGGGCCGCGCGGCGCGGCGGTAGCCGACTTCCTCCAGCCCATCGCCGAGACCCTGCCTGCCCCCCTGATGGGCGCAGTGGTCAACGGCGACCTGCGGGAACTCACCTTCCCCATCCAACTGGAAGCCCAAGTCCGCCCCGTCACTTTGCGCGATTCGGATGGCATCCGCATTTACCGCCGTTCGTTGGTGTTTTTACTGGAAGTGGCGTTCTCTGACCTCTTCCCCCAGGGGCGGCTGATCGTGGATCACTCGGTGGTCTCCGGCGGCTATTTTTGCCGGGCGCGGCCCGCGCTCGACCAAGCGGCGCTGCGCCGCCTGGAAGCCCACATGCGGGAACTGGTGCAGCAAAACCTGCCCATCGTGCGCGCGGAACTGCCCCTGGACGAGGCCATCGCTTATTTCCAGACGCACGGCCACACCGACAAAGTGCGCCTGCTGCGCCATCGGGCGAAAGATTACCTCACCGTGTACCGCTTAGGCGACTATCTGGACTACCACCACGGCTACATGGTGCCGGCCACGGGCTATCTGCGCTGGTTTGCGTTGGCCCCTGCGGAAGGCGGGTTTATCTTGCGCTTCCCCCAGCGGGAGCACCCGACCACCTTGCCGCCCTTGGGCAAGCCCTCCAAACTGCTGGCCACGTTCCGCCAATACGGCGATTGGCTGCGCCGCTTGGGCATCAACAACGTGGGCTCCCTCAACGATGCGGTGGAAAGCGGGCGCATCCGCGAGGTGGTTTTGGTCTCCGAAGCCCTGCACGAGCAACGCATTGCCGAGATTGCGGCCAAAATTGCCGCCCAGCGAGAAGCCATGCGGGTGGTGCTCATCGCGGGGCCTTCTTCTTCGGGCAAGACCACCTTCTCTAAACGCCTGACCGTGCAACTGCTCACCCAGGGGCTTTCCCCCTTCCCCCTGGAATTGGACAACTATTTCGTCGACCGGAAGCACACGCCCCGCGACGCGCAGGGGAATTACGACTTCGAGCACATCGACGCGCTGGACCGTGACCGCCTGGCTGAAGACGTCCACCGTCTGTTGCGAGGCGAAGCGGTGCAACTGCCGCGCTACAACTTCAAAACCGGCCACCGCGAGCCCGGCGAGGTGGTGCAACTCGCACCCGGCCAACTCATCATCATGGAAGGCATCCACGGACTGAACCCGCGGCTGCTGCCTGGCATCCCCCGCGAGCAGACGTTCCGCATCTACGTGTCGGCGCTCACCCAACTCAATTTGGACTGCCACAACCGGGTTTCCACCACCGACACCCGGTTGCTGCGGCGCATTGTGCGCGACGCGCGCGATCGGGGGTACAGCGCGCAAGAGACCATCGACCGTTGGGAGGCCGTGCGCCGGGGCGAAAAGCGGTGGATTTTCCCCTTTCAGGAAGAGGCCGACGTGATGTTCAACTCAGCCTTAGTCTACGAACTGGCCGTCCTCAAAACTTACGCGGTACCGCTGCTGTTGCAAGTGCCCCACCACACCCCCGCGCACATCGAAGCCAAGCGGCTGCTCTCTTTGCTGGAATGGTTTGTGCCGGTAGAAGCACGGCTGGTGCCCGACGATTCGTTGTTGCGCGAATTCATCGGCGGCTCCATCCTCAGCGCCTTTTTGCTGTGGCACAATGACCTTTCGTCTGGCCAATAGGGCGGGTAACCGTTCAACCGCGGGGAAGAGAAACCGCAGATTACGCCGGTTTCACAGATGAGCACAGATTGGGCGAAAAACACTAAAAAGCCCTCTCTCTCGCCCTCACTTCTTGGCGGTCTTGGCGTCATCTTGGCGACCTTGGCGACCTAAAAATCAGTGCTATCCGTGGTCTATTCCCTTGGGTGAATAGTTACGCATTCTGAACCGGTTGTGCTCAGGGGCTATAATAAAAACAGGAGCAGATTGCGCGCTTCCTCGACACGGTACGCGTTGTGCATCAGCCGACACTTTCAGGAGGAACACCATGTCCACCGTTTTGGCTGACTTGCTCGACAGCATGACCGTAGAAGGCCAATTGTACGAGAAAATGGAAGGGGGACGGGTGCGCTGCCTGGCTTGCGGCCACCGTTGTGTCATCAACCCGGGCCGGCGGGGGGTGTGCAAAGTCCGCTTCAACCGGGAGGGCAAACTGATGGCACCCTGGGGGTATGTGGCCGGTTTGCAGGCCGACCCCATCGAGAAAAAGCCCTTTTATCACTTCCTGCCCGGCAGCGACGCGCTCACCTTTGGCATGTTGGGGTGCGATATGCACTGCCCCTTTTGCCAAAACTGGCTCACTTCGCAGGCGTTGCGCGACCCTGCCGCGGAGGCCGCGGGGCACTTCATCCGTAAGATCTCGCCGCAGCAATTGGTTCAGGCCGCGCGCCAAACCCGCGCCGCGACCATCGCTTCCTCTTACAACGAGCCGCTCATCACCATCGAGTGGGCGGTGGAGATCTTCCGCTTGGCCAAAGCCCAGGGTTTCAAAACCGTGTTCGTCTCCAACGGCCACGCCACCCCCGAAGCCCTGGCTTACCTGCGCCCCTATTTGGACGGCTATAAAATCGACCTCAAAACCATGGATGCCAAAGCCTACCGCCGCTTGGGGGGCAATTTGCAACGGGTGTTAGACACCATCGCCATGGCGCACGAGCAGGGGTTTTGGGTGGAAGTGGTCACCCTGGTCATCCCCGGTTATAACGATAGCCCCGAAATGCTGCTGGACGCGGCGCGTTACATCGCCTCGGTTTCGCCCGACATCCCCTGGCATGTGACCGCGTTTCACCCCGATTACCAGATGACCGAACCGCCGCCCACGTCGGTGCGCACGTTGTTGCAGGCGGCAGAAATCGGGCAAGAAGCCGGGCTGCACTTCGTTTACGCGGGGAACTTACCGGGCTATGTTGCCGATTACGAAAACACCTATTGCCCCCATTGCGGCGCGCTGCTCATCAAACGCCAGGGCTACAGGTTGCAGGAGTATCACCTCACCGGGGAAGGGACGTGCCCGCGCTGCGGCGCGCAGATCCCCGGGGTGTGGCCGAAAGACCCGCAGCAGGTGCGCTTAGGCGGGTATGGACGCCCGCGCGTGGTGTGGTGAGCAGCCCGCGCCCTTGGTTGTGCCGGGCTGCTGTGCCCCTACGCCTCCTCAGACCCTGAAAACGCCTCGAGGAGGGGCGAGACGACGCCTCGCCCCTCCTTTGCGCCTCTTTGCGGGCAGGCTATCCTTCGGTCGGGATCTCGCGGCTCTGCAGGAGTTCGTCGAGGGCGGCCAGCAGGGTTTCGATATCGTGCATTTGCAACTCGCCCATGTGCGCAATGCGGAAGGCTTTGCCCTTGAGCGGGCCATAGCCGTTGGCGATGCGCATATCGCGGGGCCGCAGATAATCGTTGATTTCCGCCGCGCCGATGCCGTGGGCGTTGAAAATCGCGGTGACCGTTTTCGAGCGATACCCTTCTGCGGCCAGCAGGTCGAAGCCCCGGGCCGTCGCCCACGCGCGCACCCGCTTGGCCATGGCTTCGTGGCGGGCAAAGCGGTTCTCCAGCCCTTCGGCCAAGATGCGATCCAACTGATAATCCAGCGCGTAGACCAGCGAGACCGCGGGGGTGGCGGGGGTAGAGTCTTTCAAGCGGTGCTTTTCCAAACGCAAGAAATCGAAATACCACCCCCGGAAGGGCACGGTTTTGGCCTTCTCCATCGCCCGGTCGGAGACCGCACCCAAGGCCAGGCCCGGCGGCAACGCCAAGCACTTTTGCGAAGAAGTGAGCACCATATCCAGCCCCCAGGCGTCCATCTCTAACTTCGCGCCGCCCAAGGACGAAACCGCGTCCACGCAGATCAGCGTGTTGGGGCTGACTGCGCGCACTGCCGCGGCGATTGCCTGGATGGGGTTTTCCAGCCCCACCGAGGTTTCGTTGTGCACCACGGTGATGATTTCGTAGGCTTCTTGCTGCAGCGCCTGGGCCACGGCTTCGGGGGTGATCGGCTGCCCCCATGGCGCCTCCAGGCGGGTGACCTTTTTGCCGTTGGTTTCGGCCACCTCAGCCCATCGTTTGCCAAAAGCGCCGTTCACGCAGGCCAACACCTTTTCCTTTGCCAGATTGCGCACCGCGGCCTCTTGCAGGCCGGTGCCCGAAGAAGCGGTGATGAACACCCGGTGCTGGGTATAGAACAACTGGCGGGCTTTGGCCTCAGCCCGGTGAAAGATATCTTCGAACTCTGGGCTGCGATGCGGCAAAATCGGCCGCGCCTGGGCTTGCAACACATCTTCGGCCACATCCACAGGGCCGGGGACAAACATCGGAGACATGATGACCTCCAAAAGGGGAGAGAGATTGGGTGGGTGTTAATTGTAACATTCAAGCCGCCGTTCACCCTCAAGAGACACTGCGGAACTGCGGATGACGTAGACAGAAAACCACAGAAGCCACAGAGAAGGCACCGAGAACACAGAAGGCGGGAGGGGTTGGGGTAGTAAATGGCGCTTGGTTACTTGGTGCTTGGTTACTCAGGCGCCTCACCCGGTGCCCTCGGCGCCCTAAAATCCGCGTCCATCCACCAACATCCGCGTTCATCCGTGGGCTGTTTCCCAAAGGCTGAACAGTTACACATTCAAGTCGCCGTTCACCCTTGGGAAAATGGCTGCGAATGCCGCGAGAACGCATTGCGCGTTGAGGGAACGCCGAGAAAGCAAAAGCGCAGGGCGAGGCGTGCCCCGCCTTGCGCTTTACAACTTTTTGTGTTTTCCCGTTTGTGTATTTCCCCTTGCTGAGGCGAATAGATAGTTCAGGCGGCCAAATCAAGCGGCAAATCACTGATGTCGCGCAGGCGCTGCCCCGAAATCATGGTTTCCAGCAAGCCTTGGGCTGTCTCATCCCCTGCTGCTGCAACCGCCTGCTGCAGTTCGGGCAGAGCGACGTGATACACACAATCCAGGTCGCCTGTGCCCAACGCAAGGGAAGCCAGCCTGCCGGGATGCGGCTCGGCAGTGACAACCACAATGTGCGGTGTATGCCCTTTCCGGTTGCGGATGAGGTTCAGCCCTTCCGTGCGCACGTTTTGCGAACGGTCGCTGCGGATAGTCCACTTGCAGGAAATGCTGGCGTGCAAGAGCGGCACGTGGTTGTTCACACGACGCAATGGTGAAAGGCCGGCGATAACGCGCCCTTCAACGAGATTCTCTCCCCGATTGATCGCTTTATCAGGAAGCGGCTCACGCGCCACAATGATGTCGGGGGCAATGAGGTAATCCCCCAATGCCGCCCGCAGCGCCGGATGCGCGTGTAACGCCTCAGTCAGGTCGGCCAAATGGCGGTATTGGGCGAAATCCTGAATGTGCGCATTGAGGTAAAAACGCCAATCGCCGGGGCGAAGGTGTTGCAGCAAGCCAAAGGCTTTCTCAAGGTAACGGCGGGTAGCGGCCTCAAAGGATTTCCCCACCTGTTGCGGTTTACGTTCCTTGTGCGGCAAGCGACAACCGGCAACCTCGGCGATTTGTTCCCACATCAAGCGCGCCACTTCACGGCTGGTTTTGTTGCTCTTGTCGGCATTGTTGGGATAGCCCGCCGAGGAAAGCCAAACCACCTCATCGCAAAGCGCACGGTGATAACGCCGCCGCAGGTTTTGCCACACCGTGAGCGTCACGACGCATCTCCCTCTTTGAGAAAGCCGAGGACGTACTCCGAGTGCATCCGCTTTTCGATGGCTGAGCCAATGCCGCCGCGCCGCGTCGGCATCATCCGGCGGTCGCGGTCCAACTGACGCTCGCCAATGCCCACACAGCGCAGCCCTACCTGCTCGCCAATGGCAGCCAAACTTTGGGGCACCCGGGCCGGCACGCCGCGCATCGTGCTCTCGCCCACGACCAACACGGCAACGCCTTCGGGCACAAGCACCCGGCGCATTTCGTTCAGTACCCGGCGCATTTCAGAGAAATACCGGTGAAGCACTTTGCCCTTTCTGGCATCCACCGCGGCGACTTCACCCACAGCCTGCATGGCTGCAGGCGGCAGGGCTTCCATTTCAAAGCCCTGCAACGCCTCGCCGCCGATGTATTCCTTCCGCAAAGCGCCCAATGCCCGAATGCTATAGCCCCACCAAATCAGCGAAAACTTGTGCGCCCGCATGTAGTCAATGGCGTTGGCAGCATAGGGCGGCGATGTCACAATGAGGTGGACGCTGTTCGCATTAAAGGGAAGGCGCTGGGCATCGGCCTCGCTCAACCAGGGGAACACCGACGGGCGGGGCGGCATCTGAGCCAACAGGCGTAAAGCCCGCCGTGCTTTTGCACGGAAGGCTTCCACTGCCGAGCGGGGTGCTTTTTCCACTTTATGGGGGCGGGTGTGGGAAAGGTCGCGTGCCTGAGCAACACTCCCCGATTTGGCAATGATGGTGCTGGAAAACACCACCCGCAAGAAAGGCTGCACGGCAGGCGGGCTTTCCTCAATGGCCGCGCTCAAAGCAAGCAATTCCTGCTGGGTTTGGGGCAAAAACCAGTAATCGGCAAAGGCACGGGTGGGGTCGTCCAGGCGGGCTTCCCGCAAAACGGCAAGGGATCGAGGATTTTCCAGCATTTGCCGGGCGCAGGTGAGCACGGCATGGAAAGCCGATTCAAGCAATGCGGGGGCAGGCGGGGTGGCTTTGGCCGCCACTAACCGCAGTGCCAAGGGGTCAATGTCGGTGCCCAACGCCACACGCCCCAGCCGGTGGGCTTCCAAAATCGTGGTGCCGGAACCCATCATGGGGTCAAGCACACGGTCGCCGGGCTCGGTCAGGTGGCGGATGAAAAGCCGTGGTAACGCCGGCGGAAATTTTGCTGGGAAGGGATGGAGCGCGTGCAGCGGGTCTTCCCCCTTTTGGCCGTGGAAGTTCAGGTCGCCTTCCAGTAGCAAGCGGAGTTTAGCCGCCTGCGAAGGGGCGGCCACCACTTCGGGGCGCAGTTGAGGTTGAGGCAAGGTGTATTCCAGCGGCAGTTGCATAACCTCATTATACCGCTACAACCCCTTCACCAAATACACCTCCCCCCGGGTGAAGCCCC
This sequence comes from Anaerolineales bacterium, assembly GCA_027053355.1. Lineage (GTDB taxonomy): Bacteria > Chloroflexota > Anaerolineae > Anaerolineales > DRMV01 > DRMV01. The sequence continues at coordinate 22,651 of JALUDX010000059.1, forward strand.
GTTCCAGGTAATACTGCCGGGTGCCCACCGCGGCAATCACGGCCAAGCGGCGGAAGCCCGCGGCCCGGGCGATGCGGTCGGCTTCTGCCAGCAGGCGGGTGCCCAGGCCGATGTGCTGGGCCGCACCCTCTTGCGCCGCGCCCACGGGCAGCGATTGGCCGTACACATGCACTTCGCGGATGATGGCCGCGCCCGCCAGGTCGGCCATGCCCACATCGGGCGCTTCGGCGCGGGGCAGTGAAAGCCGCAAAAAGCCTGCCAGGCGGTCGTCTGGGGTGACGAATTGCAGGAAGTGCTCTTCCGCGTGGGCTGCGGCGTAGGTGAAATCTTCCAGCCGCAGCAGGTCGGGGCGCACGGGCTGGCCCCGCACCTCGCGGCAGCGGATGCAGCGGCAGCGGGTGCCGCGCCGCGCCATTTCGGCCAGCACGTCCTGCCGCAAACTGGTGCGCTTGTTGCCCGCCACCACGTGGGTCGAGGGGATGTCGCGAATCACCCGGTTGATGCGGCAATAGGGCGGCACCGTGGCCTTGACGTCGGCCAGCAGACCGATCAGTTCCTCGGTGGTATAGGGGGTGTAGCCGCCCTGCTTCCAGATTTCGTAGAGTGCGGTATTGGGCAGCAATTGGGTGGGGTAAATTTTCAGTTCGTCGGGGCACAAGCCCTGCCATAGGCGGGCGAAATCGGCGCGGTCGCTCTGGGGCGTGGCGCCCAGCAGGTTGGGCATCCAGTGCGCCACGATTTTGAAGCCCGCCGCCCGCAGCAGCGCCGCGGCGCGCAGGTTGTCTGCCACCGTGTGGCCGCGCTTGTTGAGGGCCAAAATGCGGTCGTCCATGCTCTGGAAGCCCACCTGCACCTTGGTCACGCCCAGTTCGCGCAGCCGGCGCAGGGAAGCGGGCGACACGTGGTCGGGCCGGGTTTCCACCACCAGCCCCACATTGCGGTGGCGGGCGGTTTCGTTGTGGCGCTGGGCGGCTTCCAGGGTTGGGGCGCGGCATTCGCCCTCCTGCTGCCACGCGGCGGGGCAGTCGTCCGCGTTGAGGGCGTCGAACAGACGGCGGATGAACCACGTCTGGTAATCCTTGGGGTAAGCCGTCCACGTGCCGCCCAACACCAGCAACTCGATTTTGTCGGTGGGGTGGCCGACGGCTTCCAGCGCGGCCAGGCGGGCGCTCACCTGGGCGTAGGGGTCGAAGGCGTGCATCAGCGCCCGCTGCGCGCCGGGCTCGTCGGGCAGGTAACTCTTGGGCATCCGCACGTCGTCGGGGCAGAAAATGCACTCGCCGGGGCAGGGGTAGGGCTTAGTGAGCACCGTAACCACCGTCACGCCCGAAAGCGAGCGCACCGGCTTCAGGCGGATGCGCGCCAGCAGGTTTGGGTCGGCTTCCCAGACGCCGCTTTCCACCAACCGGCGGTAGGCCGCCACCAAGGCGCTCTTGCTCAGCAGCCCATGCGGCAGCGGGTGGCGCTTGATGGCCGTCATCACGTCCAGGCCGTCGCGGATGGCTTCCAGCGCGGCCACGGCCTGGGCAAAGGTTTCGGGGGGGAGGGGGTTCGTCATCGTCTCATCCGTGCGCAGCACCTGGTGGCTTGGCCGCGGCTCAGTCCTGGCCGTCGAAGCGTGCTGCCCCTGTATTCTACTTGACTTTTGCCGCTCGCGCGGTCGGTAGGGGAAATTCCCCTCAGCGGGCCATGACCATCGTGCGCCCGCGGCAGCAGGGGCCCTCAAATCCTTCCCCGGTGGGAGGCCAACCGTCCTGTGGGACGATGTTTTTCGCGCCCGGGTGAGGCACAATCAAAGCAGCGTAGCCGCGCGTGGGGCAGTGCCCCAACCCGGCTTCACGGCATCCCCTTACAGGAGGTTGGTATGGACACACCCGCGCTTCGTTTGACCGATTTGACCAAACGCTTTGGCGCTGTTTTGGCGCTGGATCATCTCCATCTGGAAGTGCGCCGTGGGGAATGTTTGGGCTTCCTCGGCCCCAACGGGGCAGGCAAGACCACCACCATCGGCTTGATTTTGGGGCTGTTGCACCCCACGGCTGGCCGGGTGGAGGTTTTCGGCCGGCCGGTCACCCCGCGTCAGCAGGCCGCGCTGCGACAAGTAGGCGCGCTGACCGCGGCGCCGGGCTTTTACCCCTACCTTTCGGGCCGCGACAACCTGCGCCTGCTGGCTCGCCTTTACCCAGAAGTGGACGACCGGCGGGTGGAAGAGGTGCTCGCCGAGATGGGGCTCACTCAGGCGGCGGGGCGCAAGGTCAAGGGGTATTCCACCGGCATGAAGCAGCGCCTGGGGCTGGCCGCCGCCCTGCTGCACCGGCCTGCCCTGTTGGTGCTGGATGAGCCGACCAATGGCCTCGACCCGGTGGGCATGGCCGAAATGCGCGAGCGCCTGCGCAACCTGAAGGCGCACGGTTACACCATCTTCCTCAGCAGCCATTTGCTTCACGAAGTGGAGCAGGTCTGCGACCGGGTAGGCATTTTGCATCACGGTCGCTTGCTGGCCGTAGGCCAGGTGGCTGATTTGCTGCGCGGCAAGCGTGATCTGGAAGAGGTTTTTCTGGAAACCGTAGGTCAACCCGATGGAGGTCGAAAATGAACGCCCGTTTTGCTTCTCTGGTGCTTATTGAAGCGCGCAAACTGCGCGGTCGTCTGCTGCTTTGGGGGTCGTTGGCCGTGTTGGCGCTGCTGGTGGGTGTTTTGCACTTCATGCTCATCGTCACCCTGCAACACCCCTCCCCGCAGGTCCCCGCTGAAGCTGTGGCGGCCATCAAGAGCATGTTGCGCTGGCCGGCGGCTTTGGAAAACGCGCTCACCTTTGCCGACGGCGGCGGCCTGGGCGGGCTGATCATGGTCGTGCTGGCCGGCGCGTTCGTGGCGCAAGAAATCACCTGGCACACTGCGCCTTTGTGGTTGAGCCGCGCGGTGGGGCGGGGCGCGCTATTGCTGGCCAAGTTCGTGGTGTTGGCCGCGGCTGGGTGGCTGGTGGTGCTGGCCGCCTTGTGGGCCGGGGGCACAGTGACCGGCGCGTATGGGTTGCTGGCGTACCACCATTTGCCCTGGGGGCAGGTGGACTGGCCGCGCTTGCTCTTGCACACCCTCGCGGTGGCTTATTCGCTCTTCCCCTATGTGGCGCTGGCGATGCTGGTGGCAGTGGTCAGCCGCTCTACCGTGGTGACCTTGGGCGTTAGCGTAGGCTTCAACCTGCTGATTGAAAACCTGCTGATCCAAGTGTTGCAAATGGTCTCTGCTGGGGGCGCAACGATCAGCAGTTATCTGCCGGCCATGTTGGGCCGGGCTATCACCTCGTCGTTTACCACCGCTCAGGCCCACGTCGAAGTAGGGCATGCCAATCTCCCCGGACTGCACCTGCTTTCGCCCACGGCCGCGGCCCTACTCATCGCGGTCTACACGGGCCTGCTTTTGGCCGCGGCCGCGTTCGCCTTCTACAAACAGGATGTGACGGTCTGAAATGGCCACCCACCCCGCGGCATAGGGTACAATGTTGAAAACAGCCGTCTATTCAGCCACAAGGAAATCGACCACGGAGGACACGGACAACCACAGATACGCACGGCTTTTCAAGTCGCCAAGAGAGGCAACCAAGCAACCAAGTAACCAGGTCACCAAGCCCCCCAGGACACCCCCATGCCCTTGCCCACGCCCAACTTCCGCCGCCTGCAGTGGAAACTCACCCTTTCGTACACCTTAGTGACCACCGCGGCCATCTTGCTCATCGAACTGGCCGCCCTGGTTTTTGCCGCCATACTCATGCAGCGAGCGCCTCTGCTACCCACGCTGATCGTCTCTTCCCTCAAAAGCGGCGCTTCACCGCTGGCCGACGCCTTGGCCGCCCAGCCCCCCGACCAGCAGAGAGCCGAGCGATGGCTGGCCGAGTTCGTGCGCTACGGCACCCTGACCACCAACCACGGCAGCCTGAAAATGCACATCGACCCCGCGAGCATCACCCAGGCCGTGGTGGTCGACGCCCAAGCGCACGTGGTGGCCGCCTACCCACCGGCCGCGTGCGGGGCCAGCCTGGCCGCGTGCCTGCCTGCGGAAGGGGAGCACCTGCTGGCGCGCGCCCTGGCCGGAGAAAGCACCCCCGACCGCCTGGCCGAGCAAACCGAGCACGGCTTCCTCATGGCCGTGCCCATCACCCAGCCCACCAGCGGCAAAGTGGTAGGCGCCTTGTTTTTGCGGGTGACCCTGCCCTTCACCTGGGCGCAGGCGCCCAAAGTGTTCCTGCTGCCGGTGGCGCGCAGCGCGTTGGTCATTCTGCTCATCGCGGCCGTCATCGGCACCGTGTTTGGCTTCCTCACCGCCCGCAGCCTCACCCACCGGCTCAAGCGGCTGGCCACAGCCGCAGACGCATGGAGCCAGGGCGACTTCAGCGTGTTGGCCCGCGACACTTCCCAAGACGAAATCGGCGACCTAGCCCGGCGCCTCAACCAAATGGCCTCCCAACTGGAAAACCTGCTCCACACCCGGCAAGAACTGGCCGCGGTCGAAGAACGCAACCGCCTGGCGCGCGAACTGCACGACGCGGTCAAACAACAGGTCTTCGCCGCGGGGATGCAAATCGCGGCCGCACGGCGTCATCTCCCCGCGCACCCTGAGCAGGCCCAGCAGGCCCTGGCGCAAGCGCAGCGCCTCACCCAACTAGCCCAGCAGGAACTCACCGCGCTGATCCGGGAACTGCGGCCTGCCGCGTTGAAAGACCAGGGGCTGGCCGCCGCGCTGCGCGACGCCCTCCACCGCTGGCAAGAACAGACCGGCATCCAGGCCACCCTGCACCTGCAGGGCGAGCGCCGCCTTCCCTTGGCCGTGGAGCAGACCCTCTTCCGCATTGCTCAAGAGGCGTTGAGCAACGCGGCCAAACACAGCCAGAGCACCCACGTCACCCTGCGGGTGGTCTGGGCCGCCGACCACGTGACACTCATCGTGGAAGACAACGGCCAGGGCTTCGACCCCGCGCGCGCCCGCGGGCGCGGGCTGGGGCTTTCGAGCATGGCCGAACGCGCGGCCGAACTGGGCGGCCACGTGCACATCCACAGCGCGCCCGGCCAGGGCACCCGCATCGAAGCCCGCCTTCCCCTTCCCCCGCCTGCAGGGGCCAAAAGCCACCCTGAGCCAGGGGATCGTTCGGCCTTGGGGTAGGCCGCGGATGAACGCGGGGACGAATGCAAATTACGAGTTGCGAATTAGGCCGTAGATTTTGGAGATGCCAAGGTCGCCAAGAGAGGCAACTAAGCAACCAGGTAACCAAGTCACCACTGTCCTTTCTCCCCTCTCTCGGAGGAACCCCATGCCCCTCGAACAGACCATCACCGTGCTGTTGGTGGACGACCACGCCGTGGTGCGCCAGGGGGTGCGCGCCTTTCTGGAGACCCAACCCGACATCCACATCGTGGCCGAGGCCGAAAGCGGCGAACGCGCGGTGCGAGAGGCCATCCGTTACGCCCCAGATGTGGTGTTGATGGACCTGGTGATGCCCGGAATGGATGGCGTGGCGGCCACGCGCGAGGTCAAACGGGTCAGCCCCCGCAGCCAGGTGATTGTGCTGACCTCTTACCACGACGACGAGCACATCTTCCCGGCCATTCGGGCGGGCGCGCTCTCGTACCTGCTGAAAGACGTGGCCCCCGAAGAACTGGCCCAGGCCGTGCGCATGGCGGCCCGCGGGGAAGCCATGCTGCACCCGCGGGTGGCCGCGCGCCTGATGGCCGAACTGCAAGCCGCGCGGCACGGCCCCGAACCCCCGTCCGCATTCGCCGACCTGACCGAGCGCGAGTTGGAAGTGCTGCGCCTGATTGCCGAAGGGCTGAGCAACGCGGCCATCGCCGAGCGGCTGGTCATCGGCGAGCGCACGGTCAAAAGCCACGTCAGCAACATTTTGAGCAAACTGCACCTGGCCGACCGCACCCAAGCCGCGGTGTATGCCTGGCGGCAAGGGCTGATGAAAGATACCCCCTGAAGGTCACCCCCCGCGACGCCGCGCGGGGCGCGTAAACTTGACCTCGCCCCGCCGAATTTGGAAATAGTCGAAATCCCGCGCGACCACGGTTTTAGGGAAGACCGCGCGCGCCTCCTGCAGCACGTCTTGTTCCCGATAACGCCGTGAAAGGTGGGTGAGGATCAACTGGCCTACCCCGGCCTCGGCGGCCAAAGTAGCCGCCTGGCGGGCGGTCAGGTGTGCGAACTGGCGGGCCAGGTCGGCTTCCTCTTCCAGATAAGTGGCTTCCACGACCAGCGCATCCGCACCGCGGCACACGTCCACCAACTCGGCCGTGCGCCCCACGTCGCCGATGTGCACATACCGCACCCCGCGCCGCGGGGGGCCTAACACGTCGTCGGGACGAATCACCCGCCCATCGGGCAGGGTGACCGTTTGCCCGGCCACCAACTCGCGACGCCACGGCCCTGCAGGCACCCCCAAGGCTTCAGCCTTTTCGGGCAAAAAAGGGCGGCGGCTTTTTTCTTCGAACACATAACCGTAACAGTCTGGGCCCCGATGCCACACCGGGAAGGCCTGCACCGTGAAATCTTCGGCCTCGAAGAGCACCCCTGGCTTCACCTCCCGCAGCACCAAATCCATCGCCGGGCGGTGGTCGCCCAACACCACATCGAACAGCAGGGTGCGGATGCGCGCCAAAGCCCACGCACCGGCATAAATTTCCAGGCGTTCGATGGCCTCCCAACGCATGAAGGTGGAAAGCAGCCCGGCCAGCCCCAAAATGTGGTCTAAATGGCCGTGGGTGATCAACACGCGGTTCAGGCGCTTGAAGCCCACCCCGGCGCGCAAAATTTGCCGTTGAGTACCCTCGCCGCAGTCCAGCAAAAATCGGTGTTCGTTGTGTTGGATGACGTGGGCCGAAAGCCCACGTTGCACCGACGGGGCAGAGGCCGAAGTTCCCAAAAAAGTAAGTTCGAACATGGTGTGCTCCTCAAGCGCGGGGCGCGTCGGCTTCGATTTGCTCGATTTCAGCCGGTTTGACGCCTTCTCGCGCCAGGTAGTAAGCCCCCAGCAGGGTGATGGGCAACCAAAGCGCGACGTGCAACACAAGGGTGTAACCCGCGGCCAGGCTCTTTTCGACCCCATAGGCGGTAAGCACAGCAATGCCGGGGGTGTCGAACGTGCCCACGTAGCCGGGCGCGGAGGGTAGGGTGGTGGCCAGGTTGACCACGCCGTTCATCAGCATGAGGGCAAAAAAACTCACCCGGAAGGGGAAGGCGTGCATCACGAACCAGTACTTGCCGGTTTCCAGCAGCCAGATGAGCACCGAGGTGAGGAAGATCATCAGCGCCTCGCGCGGGGAACGCAGCGCCTCCAACCCGGTGAGGAATTTGAGCCCCACGGCCAGCACGGGGTCGCGAAAGCGTTGCGGCAGCAGACCGACGCTTTTCCGCAGCACTTTTTCAGCCCGCTGGGGGAACATGGCCGCCAGCAGGAACACGGCCAGCGCGCCCACAAAGGCCACCGCGCCGCCAATGGCCAAATGCTGAATGCTGCCCACAAAGCCGGAATGCGCGGTCAGGCGGGTGAGTTCGGGCAAATTGAGGAAGACAAAAGCCAGCATCACCACGCCGTCGTAAATGCGCTCGATGAGGATGGTGCTCAGCGAAGCCGAAACCGGCACGCCCTCGTGGCGTTTGAGCAGCACCGCGCGCAGCAACTCACCGGCGCGGGCGGGGTAGATGTTGTTGCCCATGTAGCCGATGGCCACCAGCCGAAACATCCGCGGCACGGGCACGACCTTGAGGGGGCGGATGAGGTAGTGCCAGCGCCAGGCGCGCACCCCCACCCCCACGAAGTACACCGCGATGCCCGGCACCAGCCACCAGTAATTCGCGTGGCGCAGCGCCTGCCAAAACTCGGGCAAATGCAACCCTTGCAGCGCCAGATAAAGGAAAACCGTGCTGATGGCAATGCCCAGCAGGAAATGCCATCGTTTCATGCTTCACCGTCCGCACTTTTGCACCTGCTCGGCCAGGCGGGGCAGGAACGCGGGGGCTAAAACCGCGCCGCCGGGCAGGCGCTCGGGGGTCAGAACCCACTGATTATACACCGACCGAAAGGTCGCTACTTGAGCAGGCACGGGCTCGCCCGGGGTGAGCCACAGGGTTTGACGCCGGAGCACGGCTAAAGCCTCGCGAGCCTCTTGGCATTGGCCGTGGGCCAGCGCCCACAGGGCATCTAAGGCCAACCGCCGCGGCTTGGCTTCGCGGTTGGGAATAGCCAGGAGGAAACGCCGCCACCCCGCGGCCTGGGGCACGTTGCCGCGGCGGAGGGCAACGGCGGCCAGGCCGGTGAAAGCCGAGGCTTGTCCCTGGTGAGCAGCCTCCCAAAACAGCCTTTCAGCCAGGGAGAGGTCGCCGCGGTCGTAGGCTGCCCACGCGGCCTGCTCAGGCTGGCTACGCCAGGCCGCCACGGACGCGGCTTCGCTTTGCTGCGCGGCCGCTCGCGGGGGCGTGGGGGTTGCGAAGAAAACGGTGTCGACCAACGAAGGGTCGAGATGCAACGCGGTGCGATACGCCTCCGCGGCCGCGCGGTGGTGGCCCTGCTGCTCCTCCAGCCAACCCAGGTCGGCGTACAGGGGCGCCGCGTAGGGTGCGGCTTGCACGGCTTGCTGCAGGGCGCGCCGCGCGGCTTCGGGTTGGCCTTGCGCCCACAGCAGCACCCCCAGGTTCCGCCACAGGGTGGCGTGCCAGGGCTCCAGAGCCAGCCCCTGGCGGTAGGCTGCGATGGCGCGGTCTAACGCGGGGCCGCGGGCGTAAGTTTCCCCTGCCGCGGCGGCTTCCCGGGCCTGCCAGGCGTAGGCATAGGCCGCCTGAAAACGATAGACAGCCACGGTGGGCTCGTAGCGGGCGGCATCTTCGGCGGCCTGCGCGGCTACGGGCCAGCGGCCTTGCAGGCCCAGGGTGACGCTGCGCGCCGCGGCTTGGCGCGCGGGCATGAGAAACACCCCACCAGCCGTCAGCAAAGCAGCCCAAGCCACCCACCACGCCGACGCGCCCCAACGCAGGCGCCGCGCACCTTCCTCCGCCCCGGCGCGACTTTCGCCGCGCCGCACCGCAGCCAACATCAATCCGCCCACCGCGAAGAACACCAGCCAAAAGGACGGCCAACGGCCGGGCAAGGGCGCGTCTACCAGGCTGTGCACGCCCCACGCCAAAAAGACCGCCAGGCCGGTCTGGCCCTGGAGCGGCAGGCCACGCCATTGCCGCAAGGGGCGGGCCAGCGCGGCGCCCCCAAAAACCAACGCGGCCAGGCCGATCGTTCCCCCCTCGGCTGCCACTTGCAACAGCGTGTTGTGCGCGTGGCTCAACTCGGGGAAAGGCGGCGTCACCCGCCATCGATGCAGCCAGAGGGCAAAGTTTGCCGGGCCCAAGCCCAACCAGCCGTGTTGCCGCCAGGCAGCCCAGGCCGCACGCCAGAGCAGCAAGCGGGCGTTGGGTTGCCAGGCGGGGTGAAAAGTGGGAGATCCGGCCATGCGGCCGTACAACGCCCAACCTGCCAATCCCAGCAAGAACGCGCCGTAAACCGCCCATAGCCAGCAGGCAAAACAAGTCGGCCGCGGCCTCCAGCCGGTGCGCCAGGCATGATAGAGCATCCAGGCCGTGGCCGCAGTGAGGAAGGCCAGCCAACCCCCGCGCGAGACCGTCAGTACCTCGATCAGCAACAGCCCGGCCAGGTAGAACTGCCACAGCCACCGCGGCCAAGGCCGTCGGCTTTGCCAAACCCTTGCCCAGGCCAAAAAAATGGGCACCGGCAGAAAAAAAGCCAGTAGGTTGGGGTTGGGCCAGGCGGGCGTTTGCACCCGCAGCGGGGCGGGCGGCAAAATGCCACCCTGCCTCGACGCCAGCCAGGCCAGATACCAGCGGCCGGCGAGCACCAGCGCCTGCCCCAACGCGATGCCGCCGGTGAGCAGCAGGCCGTCTTCCACCCAGCGGGGCCGGTGCTCGGCCAGCGCGGTGATGCCCGCGGCCACGCCCAACGGCAGCACGTAGCCCCACAGCACCGCCCGCAGGCTGACCGGGGGGCGCTCGCCCGCGAAGGCGGCGGCCAACCCGGCCACGGGCACCACCACAGCCCAGGCCCAGGTCGCAGCATCCCAGCGGGGCCAGGTGCGCCCCTGGCCTACCACTGCCGCCAATACCCCCAACCCCAAGAGCAGGCCAAGGGCTGCGACGCGGTACGGGCTGCTGAGCGCCGTCGCCGCGCTTGGCACGGCCCACAACACCAAGGGGAAAGTCACCACCACCAACGCGTGGTACAAATGCTCGCGGTTGGTGAGCCATGCCCGCCATGAAGCGAGCCGCGGCGAGGGGGTAGCCCGTTCAGCCATACGAAAACACTTCGGCTTGCGCTAACGTCGCGGCCAGCAGCGCAGGAACGTCCAGCAGGCGCTCCATTTCTTCCACCCGCGCCAAATGGGCACGGGTGGCCGGTTTGCGCGCCAGCAGCGCACAGCCATCCCGATAAGGCTGTTTTGCTAGGTCGTAAAAGCCCAATTGCTCCCCCAGATCGATGATCTCTTGCTTGGGCCAGGCCAGCAAGGGGCGGAAAATGGGGAAACCCGCCAGCGCCTGGTTGACCGCGAGCAAATTCTCCATGGTCTGCGAAGCCACCTGCCCCAGGCTGTCGCCGGTGAACAGAGCGGCCGCGTGCCACTGCCGGGCAATTTCGGCTGCCGCGCGGGCCATGAAGCGCCGAAAAGTCACGACCCGATAAGGCTGAAACCGCCGCGGCAAGTCCTGCGCCTGCTGATGATACAGCCGATAAGGCAGGTAATACACCTGCAGGCCGGGGATGTAGCGCCCCAGGCGCTGGGCCAGTTGCCCCACTTTTTGCTGGTGAGCCTCTGCCGCGTGCTCGAAGACGTGGAAGTGCACCAGCCGCACCCGGGCGCCGCGCCGCGCCATCAGGTAAGTCGCGATCACCGAGTCGATGCCGCCGGAGTACAACCCCACCAGTTTGCCGCTACTGCCCACAGGGAAGCCCTGGGGGCCCGGGTGGCGGCGGGCAAAGACAAACACCGTGCCCGGCGCGACTTCCACGAACACCTCGACGTCGGGCGCATCCAGGTCGACCCGCATTCCCGTGGCCTGAGCCACGGCCGCGCCCACCTGACGGCCGATTTCCGGCGAATTGTAGGGGAAGGTTTTGTCTGCCCGCCGGGCGCGAATCGCGAACGTACGGCCTGGCGCAGCCTGGCGTTGGGCTTCTTCCACCGCGGCAGCCACCATCGCCGGCATCTCAGGCGGGAGCACCCGCACTTCCGCCCACCACGCCACGCCAAACACATCGCTGAAATTTTCGGCTTGGGGGCTTTGAGCCACCAGCCGCCCCATCAGATGCTCCACCGAGGTGACCGCGGGGTGCTGACGCCGAATGTTGCGGCGCAACTGGTTGATGAAATCCCGCCGATTTTGCCCCTTGAGACCGATTTCGCTGCTGTAATGCAACAGAAAAGTGGGCACTTTAGGCTCCTAAAGCGGCTAAAAGGAAATAAAACCCCGCCGCGACTAACCCGCTAATCGGGATGGTCAGCAGCCAGGCGTATACCATGTCGGAAGCGATTTGCCAGCGCACTTTGTTGATACGCTCAGCCGCACCCGACCCCATGAGCGAGGAGGTCATCACGTGGGTGGTGCTCACCGGGCCGCCCAACAACGACGCGCCCGCGATGACCAACGCGCTGCCCACTTGGGAACTAAAGCCGTGCACCGGTCGGATGCGAAATACCCGTGCCCCCAACGTTAGAATTAGCCGCCAGCCGCCCACCCCCGAGCCCAAGGCCAGCGCCGCGCCCGAAAGCACCACCACCCAAAAGGGTACCTCGAACGTTTTCAAATGCCCGCTGACCAGCAACGCTAAGGTCAACACCCCCATGCTCTTTTGTGAGTCGTTAGCGCCGTGGCTCATGGCCAAGCCGATGGCGGTGAACAACTGGCCGCGGCGGAACACCTCTTGAATGCGTGGGGAGGTGTTACGAAAGGCAACAAAATTGAATTTGGTGATCAAATAGCCGGCCAAAAAACCCAAGAAGGGGGAAATGAATAGCGCCAGGAGCACGCTTTCCAAACCGGGTAACTTGACAACGCCCAGCCCACGGGCGACGATCGCCGCGCCCAGCAGTCCCCCCACCAGCGCGTGAGATGAAGACGAAGGGATGCCAAACCACCAGGTGATGATATCCCACACAATCGCGCCTGCCAGGGCTGCGGCTAGAATTGAGGGTGTGATGGCCTGCTCCTGGAGTAGGTCTGCGCCGATGGTCTTTGCCACGGCAGAGCCAAAGAGCAAAGGCCCTAAAAACTCGCCCACCGCTACCCAGAGCAGCGCGGTGCGAGGGCGTAGCGCCCGTGTAGAGATCAGCGGCGCGGCGATGTTAGCACTATCGTGAAACCCGTTGAGAAAACCGTACCCTAAACCTAACAATACCACAAGAATCAACACGTTGTTGCCTCCAGGGGACGGGGAAAGCAGGGGAAGTCGCAGAAGGGTTGTTTGGTGACTTGGTTACCTGGTTGCTGTGTTACGCCTGCCGTCGGTCAGATGACTAACGTCGCCATATCCAGACCGAACAAGGCCACCCGGTCGCCGTCTTGCAGTTTGACGCACAGATTCCAGTTGTGGCATTCCTCACAATACTGCTGATACCCCAAATGCTCGGCCATTTTGTTGTGGGTGGTCAGCAGTTTGCCGTTGAGGAAGATAGTGTACAGTTCGTCGATGCCGATGCCTACCCGGTTGAGCACGCTTTCCAGGGTTTCATCAGGCTCGATGGACACCTCAATGATGCCTTTGGTGCCCACTTCTCGTTGCGGGGGGTGCATTTTGCGCAATTTGCCGTAAAGATTCAAGGTCACCTTTGCCATCTCACAACTCCTTGCTGTCAGAGGGAACGTTTACCAGGCCCAGAGCCAAGCCCAGAGGGCGATCATCACCAGCCCCAAGCCAAACCGAACCACAAAAGCCCAGCCGCAGCCCCAGAGATACCCCCGGGTAGCCTGCCAGGCCCTTTGCCAGTTTTTACGGCGCAGGTATTCCGACGCTAAGAGCACTGCGGGAGCGGCCAGCAGCCCGCCCAAAGGGGGGAAGAAGTACGTGCCTGCCACCCCGCCCACCAACGCAGCCGCAATGCTCCACCACGACGCGCCGCCCTCGCGAGCACCGCGCGCCATCAACACATTGTCCACCGTCACGCCGGCCACCATGAGCACGGTCAACGCCACGAATACCCACGTGCCCGTGGGGCCAAAGCCGGCCACCAAGCCGTACCCCAACGCGGCTAGCCAGATCACCATGATGCCAGGGAAGATGGGCACCACCAGCCCGACCAGCCCTACCAACATTACGGCCAAGGTGGCCAAGCGCAGCGAAAGCCCCAACCACTGGTTCATGGTGTAGTCTCCTTCAGTAGGCGTTCCAGGTCGTCCAGATCTACCCGCGAGGTGAGATCCAGGCTCAGGGGGGTGACTGAAACTATCTTGGCCACCCGCACCGCGTAGACATCGCTGTGGGGGTCGAACGTTTCAGGTGGGTCGCCAGGAGCGTAGCCCATCGTGCCGGGCTGTCGCCAATCGGTGCGGGATGGTCTGGTGGGTCGATAATAACGCTTGCGTGCCAGGCGGGTGATGTGCCAGGCCGTCTCGGGGGTCGCCCGCCAAGGGACGTCGATTTTCAGCACGTACACATCCTCGGGCAACGGGGTGCGGAGCACTTTTTCGGCAAAAAGGCGGGTAAAGTGCGCGGCTGCCGAAAAATCGACCTCGCGGGAATACGAAAGGTGATAATCTTTGGGCGTTTCCAACGACACGGCCAGCGCGGGGAAGCCCAAGGCCGCGCCTTCCAAGGCCGCGCCTACCGTACCGGAAATGGTCACCCCGGTGGCCAAATTTTCGCCGTAATTGATGCCCGCGACGACCAGATCGGGCGGCTGCGACATCACTTCCAACACGCCGTGCTGCACGGCCTGCGCGGGCGTGCCGCCCACCGCGTAGACCTTCCACGGCTTGCCGTGAACCACGAGAGTCTCTTCGGTGATCACCCCGTCAGAGGCCGGGGGAAGGCTGCGCCCCGCGCCGGAAGATTGTTCCCGCGGCGCGACCACAGTTACCCAACCCAGGGGGGAAAGGGCTTCCGCCGCGGCCCACAAGCCGGGGGAGCGGATGCCGTCGTCATTGGTCAGCAGAATGTGCATGGGACTTCCTTCGAGCCGTGATAGCGTTGGCGACGAAAGCCAGAAAATGGGCAAAGCCCCAAATCATTGCCATGGGCAGGCGGTGGGGTGCGAGGCGGTACCCCAACCAGGCCACAGCCCAGCGAAGGAGCAAGTAACGCCCTAAGGAGGAAAGCAACACCCGCCGCCGATAGTCGCGCAGGCGAAAATCGCGGCGGCGAAAGGCGGCGGCAATCGTTTGGGCTGCGACCTCGCCGTAAGCCAAGGCCGGGCCGATGCCCTCACCAAAGAGGGGGTCGGCACCCGCGGCGTCGCCGACCAGCAGCAGGCCGGGGCGAGCCAGCCGCTGAAAGGGGCTAAACAGGTGAATGGGGTGCCCCTGGGGCTTTTGGCTGTGGGGGAAGGCCGCGTGCAGCAGCGAGGGCAGGGGCGCCTTGGCCGCGCGGCGGGCGACACGGGCGTCGTACACGCCCTGGTTGCAAGCCGTGCTGCGGCCGTCATATAGCGGGAAGGTCCACAAATACCCCTGCAGGTGTTGCCGCACGGGGGTAAAGTCGAAAAAAGCGACGCGCTCGCGCACCAACCGGCCATCGGAAGGGGTGATGCTTTCTAGCACGCGGGCGGTGGCGTGATGACGGCGGGAAATCACCCAATTGCGCAGCGTGCCGCGTGAGCCGTCGGCGGCGACCACGACCTTGGCCTGATAGCGGCCGCGCGGGGTTTGTGCTTGCCAGCCTCCGGCCGCAGGGCTTAGCCGCAAGAGGGGCTCTTCTTCGTGCAGGCGCACCCCGCGCCGGCGGGCCTGTTCCGCCAAATACGCGTCGAACGCAGGCCGAGCGAACACGGTAAACACCCGGTTGGGGTTGGTAAGGGTGACGGTGTCGCCCTGGTAGGTAAAGTGCGTGGTGGGCACCGGTGTTTGGGGCAGCGGCAGGGGCCAGGGCAAGTTCAGGCGGCCCAACGCGCGGCGGGCAAAGCCGCTGATGCCGCCGCCGCAGAGTTTGGGCCGCGGGTGACGGGCTTTTTCCAGCACCACCACGCGTTCGGCCGCAAAACCGTGGTCGCCGACCAGGTGCATTGCGGTGCTCAGCCCCGCGGGCCCGCTGCCCACGATAAGCACGTCCACCTCAAGGGTCATCGCGGCCTTCCATAAACGAACAGGAGCGGCGGGAAGCCGCTCCTGCAAGAAGTGCGCCCTCGGCGTGATTCGAACACGCGACCCCTTGCTCCGCAAGCAAGTGCTCTCTCCACTGAGCTACGAGGGCGTAAGGCACAGGCGGGGAGGGCGGGATTCGAACCCGCGGTGGAGGTTTTAGCCCCCACAACCGCTTAGCAGGCGGCCCCGATCGTCCAACTCCGGCACCTCCCCGAATGATGTGGGTGCTGCTCGCCCCTGGGGAGGATGGGTACCCTGGGGGCTTCCCGCCCGTGGGTCAGGCGGAGGGAGAGGGATTCGAACCCCCGGTGGGCAAAGCCCACTACGGTTTTCAAGACCGTTGCCTTCGTCCACTCGGCCATCCCTCCCGGAGCGGAGAAATTTTACCACAACGGTCAACCGGAGGCAAGAAAACGAGAACCCGCGTGCGCGGGCCTCTCTGAGCGGGCGACGGGATTCGAACCCGCGAATGGTAGCTTGGGAAGCTACTGCCTTACCACTTGGCGACGCCCGCAATCTGCGGCTAATTTTAGCCAGCCTCGCTTGTTTTGTCAATGAACCATCGGCGCACAAACCCCAACAACGCCACCAGGTAACCAGCCTACTTCCCCCCCGCTTTCGCTAATTCGTCGTCGATGATGCTTTGGAAAACGGAAAAAGGCTGCGCGCCAACCACCGGGATGCCGTTGATGAAAAAGGTAGGCGTCGAGCGCACGCCCAACTTTTGGGCATACTGCGCGTCGGCGACGATTTCGTCGCGGTATTTGTGGTCTTTCAGGCAGGCGTTGAATTTTTCCATATCCAGCCCCAGTTCTTGCGCGTAGGTTTGGTAAGCCTGGGTGCTGAGGCCGTGCTTTTGTTGGAAGAGTTTGTCGTGGTAATCCCAGTATTTCCCTTGTTCGCCGGCGCAATTGGCGGCCTCGGCAGCGGGCAGCGCCTGGGGGTGAAGGCTGGTCAAGGGGAAGTCGCGATAGACGATGCGCACTTTGTCGCCGTAGGTTTGGCGAATCTGTTTTTCGACTTGCTCAGCCCAGCGGCGGCAGAAGGGGCACTGATAGTCGGAAAACTCGATGATGGTGACGGGCGCGTCTTTGGGTCCGATGGCGGGGTCGTCGTCGGCAGAGACCTGATAGCGCCGCGGCTGCTGGGTGGCGGCGGGGGTTTGTTTCCCCGCGGCGGGGCTGTTTTGGGCCGCGGGCGGTTGTTGGGCCTGCGGCTGGGCCTGGGGTTGCTGGGCCGCGGGCGCGGCTTTTTGGGCCTGCGCCCCCCACAGCAGGAACCCCGCCAAAAGCCCGGCGGCAAAAGCCAGCACGATGAAAATGTAGAAGGCGCTGATGATGAGCGGTTGGTGCTGTTTTTTGGGGAGTTTTTTAGCCATGCGGGTTACTCTCAAGAAGCGTTTTTCGTCGCGGGGGCTTTGCTCTCGGCGGCTTTGGCCTTTTCGGCCTTGGTCGAGGGGGTCTCCGCCGCAGGAGTTTTGGCCGCCGCGGGCTCGGATGACGGGGCGCCTTCGGAAGTGGCCTTGCCGTTGCCGCCCGTCCCCGAAGGGGAGCGGTGGTCGGTGGCGTAGAAGCCCGACCCCTTGAACACGATGCCCACGGGTTTGTACACGCGCCGCACCGCCTCGGCACCGCATTCTGGGCAGCGGGTAGGGGGCGGGTCGTTGAATCTGAGCCGTTGGTCAAAGGTAAAACCACAGGCTTCGCAGCGGTATGTGTAAACTGGCATCGCATCACCTCGCCCGGCAAAGATAGCCGCTCTTAGGGCGTGGGCAGCATTATAGCGCGCTCCGCCGCCCCTGGCAAGTGCGATTTGCGTGCCGCGTTCCTTATAGACCTGACCAATCTGGCCCAGCGTGTCACCCGCGGCCTCCACCCATGCCAGCAGAGGCGCAGCAGCACTGCGCCCCAAAACCGCTGGGGTAGGGCAAGGCATTGCCTTGTCCCTACCCTTACGCTCTATTTCCCGCCTCGCTCGATCTGATGGCCGCTTTTAGAAGTTGACCTCGGGTAGGTTGCGCAACGAACGCTGGATGGCCTCTTCAGGGTAGGCGTAGTCTTCCAATTCGCCCGCTAGGTAAGCCTCATAAGCGCTAAGGTCGAAATGGCCGTGGCCAGAGAAGTTGAACACGATAACCCGTTTCTCGCCGGCTTCTTTGGCCTTGAGCGCCTCGTCGATGGCGACCCTCACCGCGTGGGCGGTTTCCGGCGCGGGGATGATGCCCTGGGTGCGGGCGAAGAGCACCGCGGCCTCGAACACCGCGCGCTGATGCACGGCGACGGCCTCAATCACGCCCTGGTCGTACAGCGCGCACACCGTGGGCGCCATGCCGTGGTACCGCAGCCCGCCCGCGTGGATGGGCGCGGGCACGAAGTCGTGCCCCAAAGTGTGCATCTTGACGATGGGGGTGATTTTGCCCGTGTCGCCGTAGTCGTAGGCATACAGCCCTTTGGTAAGGGTGGGCGCAGCTGTGGGCTCCACGGCAATGACGCGGTAGTCCTTCTTTCCCTGCAATTTAGCCTGCAGGAAGGGGAAAGCAAAGCCGCCAAAATTGGAGCCGCCGCCGATGCAGCCGATGAGCACGTCGGGCGCTTCGCCGGCGAGTTCCATCTGCTTCATGGTCTCCTGGCCGATGACGGTTTGGTGCAGCAGCACATGGTTGAGCACCGAGCCGAGGCTGTATTTTTTCTTACCGTTGGAAGTGAGCGCGGCCTCCACGGCCTCGGAAATAGCGATGCCCAGCGAGCCGGGGCTGTTGGGGTCTTCGGCCAAAATGCGGCGGCCGATTTCGGTGCGGTCGGTGGGGCTGGCGAACACCTGCGCGCCGTAGGTTTCCATCAAAATGCGGCGGTAGGGTTTTTGCTGATAAGAGACCTTGACCATGTACACTTCGACGTCGATGTCGAAGAAGTTGCCTGCCAGCGCCAGGGCCGAGCCCCACTGCCCCGCGCCGGTTTCGGTGGTCAGCGCGTGCACGCCCTCGGCCTTGTTGTAAAACGCCTGAGCCACCGCGGTGTTGGGCTTGTGACTGCCCGAAGGCGAAACCCCTTCATATTTGAAGTAAATGTGCGCGGGCGTCTCCAACGCATGCTCCAGCCGGCGGGCGCGGATCAGCGGCGTAGGCCGCCACAGCCGATACACCTCCCGCACCGGCTCCGGGATTTCGATGTAGCGCTCGCTGCTCACCTCTTGAGCAATGACCGCCTGGGGGAAAATGGCCGCTAAGAAATCGGGCGTCACCGGCTCTTTGGTGACGGGGTGTAGCGGCGGCGGCAACGGCGTGGGCAAGTCGGCCGCGATGTTGTACCAAAACTTGGGCAGGTCGGCTTCGGAAAGCAAAAAACGATATTGGTCAGACATGGAACACCTCCAAAATGGTTGAGATTTGGGTAACCGTTCAGCCTTGGGAAAATAGGCCACGGATGAACGCGGATAATTACGGATCGCCGCGGATTTGAGAGCGTCGTAGGGCGGGATGCCAATACAGCGCAGCCCAAGGGAGGCGAGACAGTGTGCCGCCAACAAACGCGCGCAACGCAAAGCGCGCTTAACGCAAAACGCGCCCGTCCCGCTCAGGGACGAACGCGTCGAAGGCGTCCGCGGTGCCACCCCGGTTAGGCTGGCCGCGGGTTTAAAACAAAAAAACCCGCCGTGAAGCGACGGGAAAATCCGCAAGCCACTGGCAAGCCAGCCTCACTCTTTTCGGGTACGGCGCTGCTGCGCTTATACCCTTTGCCTCGATAACGGTGGCAACTCCGGCAAGGGCTACTGCCTGAGGGTTCGCCCTGCGGCTCCGAGGCCCATTCAGCGTCGGCGTGCGGGCCGGCTCTCACCTTCCCCGGCTCTCTGTGCCGTCGTTTCGGCGCTTACTCGTCCTCTTCATCGCCTTTGCGCGCTGTGCGGTTGTTGCGCCGAGTTATAAAGGATGCCGGGGGAATTGTCAAGGTTTTTTGGAAAAAGCCACAAGGTAAACGCATCTAAGCTTGGTTGCCCGGTCATTCTCTTTTGCCCGCGGCACGCCTCGTCCTTACTTACCCAGACTGCTTTGAGGCGTAATGATGACGTAGGGGCACAGCGTTGCTGTGCTCAGCGCAGGCCATAGGGCGCAGCGCCGCTGCGCCCCTACAATCATGCGTATGGGCGTGATGTTTTCGTAGGGGCGAACGGCCGTTCGCCCCTACGGGCACTGCTAAAGGCCGCGGCTGACACCGTTTCCCCATTTAGACAAAAAGAGTAACTACCTACCCTGCGCCGAAAACGAGGTTGACAAGCAATATTCCAATAACTCTGCCATGCCATGAAACAACATTACACCTTACTCGCCCTCACCACTCCCCCAGAGCCGCCTCCCTTCGACTTCGCTCAGGGCGGCCTTCGACTTCGCTCAGGGCGGCCTTCGCGTCGTCGTGGCGACCCTAACGAATAGCCCCGGGCTTCGTGGTAAACTTGCCCCATGCGTCACTATCGTGCCACAGCAGAAGCCCACCCCAACATCGCGTTCATCAAATACTGGGGCAACCGCGATCACGCGCTGCGAATTCCCAGCAACGGCTCCATTTCCATGAACCTGGCCGGGCTGGTGACCCGCACCACCGTGGTCTTTCGACCTGATTTGCCCGCGGACCGGCTGATTTTGGCCGGGCAGCCGCGCACAGGCCAGGCTTTGGCGCGGGTCGTGCGGGTGTTGCAGCGCGTGCGGCAATGGTCGGCGTTGGCCTGGTATGCCGAAGTCCGCTCAGACAACAACTTCCCCACGGGCGCGGGCATTGCTTCTTCGGCCGCGGCCTTTGCCGCGCTGGCCACGGCTGCGGCTGCGGCCGCGGGGCTGTCCCTTTCCACCCAGGCGCTGAGCCGCCTGGCACGGCTGGGTTCCGGCTCGGCCAGCCGCTCGGTGCCCCCCGGCTTTGTGGAGTGGTTGGCCGGCAAAAGCGACGCGGCGTCTTACGCGGTGAGCATCGCACCGCCCGACCATTGGGCGCTGGCCGACTGTGTGACCATCGTCACCCAGGGGCACAAGGCCGTGGGCTCCAGCCAGGGGCACCGCCTGGCCGAAAGCAGCCCTTTTCAGGCCGAGCGGCTGGCCACCGCGCCCCAACGCCTGCAACTGTGCCGGGAAGCCATTTTGCAGCGCGATTTCGCGGCTTTGGCGCAGGTCGTCGAAGACGATTGCCATCTGATGCACGCGGTGATGCAAACTTCTTCTCCGCGGCTGTTGTATTGGGAACCGGCCACCCTCGCGGTGATGCACGCGGTGCGGCGCTGGCGTGAGGAAGAGGGGTTGCCTGTGGCCTACACCATCGACGCGGGGCCCAACGTGCATGTGCTTTGCCCTGCAGACCACGCCCCCGCGGTGCGCCAGCGGTTGGAGGCGCTGCGCGGGGTGCAGCAGGTGTTGGTGGCTCTGCCCGGTGGCGGTGCGCGGGTGGTAGAAGCCTAAAGCGCGGCGTAGCCGCTCCGTTTTGAGGAAATAGAACACGGATGGCAACTGCCTGTCTGTTGGGCTGGGGGCAGCGTTATAACCTTCGCTGCGTGGCGTGGGCAGAAGTCCACCTGCGTGGGTGTTTCCCTTTGCAGCCGTGGCTTTGGTCGTCGAGGGCTAACGGCAGCAGTCGAAACTGTGTTTGCCCTTCGCCAAACCCTCTCGCGGCAATTTCTGCCACCAGCCGGCAACGGATGCACGCCGCGCGACAATGAGTAGGTGTCAATTATCACTTCCCGCCCCACGTATTGTTGCCTACAATAAAAAGTGCTGGCAAGACGCTGTTTGGCACCAGACAGACCCCAAGGCCAACAAGGAGGCTCAGATGCAACCAGATCTCACCCAAGAACTGCTGGAACTCGTACGCTTGACCGCAACCAGCCTGCCCGCGGACGTGGAACAGACCATCGCCGCGGCGCGGGATAAAGAAGACGCAGGCTCGGTGGCGCGCAGCGTGTTGGACACCATCTTGCGGAACGTGCAGATGGCCCGCGAACATTCCACGCCCATCTGCCAAGACACGGGCACACCCATTTTCTACGTCGATATTCCGGCTGGCTGGAGTATTCGCGAGTTCCGCCGCCAAATCGAAGCCGCGGTGGCCGAGGCAACCCGGCGGGTTTACCTGCGCCCCAACGCGGTCAACAGCCTGACCGGCAAGAACACGGGCAACAACCTGGGCGACGAATACTTCCCCACCGTGCATTTTCACGAAGTGGATGGCGATACGGTCACCGTGCGCCTGATGCTCAAGGGCGGCGGGTCGGAAAACGTCTCCACCCAGTACAAACTGCCCGATACCCGCCTGCACGCCGGCCGCGACCTGGAAGGCGTGTACAAAGTGGTGATGGACGCAGTGTACCAGGCCCAGGGCAAAGGCTGCGCGCCCGGCTTCTTGGGCGTCGGCATTGGCGGCGACCGCGGCTCTTCCTTCTACGCGGCGAAAGAAGCCCTCTGGCGCACCCTCGACGAACCCAACCCCGACCCCGAACTGGACGCGTTGGAACGCCGCATCACCGAAGACGCCAACAAATTAGGCATCGGCCCCATGGGGCTGGGCGGCAAGACCACCGTGATGGCCACCCGCATCAAAGCCATCCACCGCTTGCCCGCCTGCTACTTCGTTTCCATTGCCTACATGTGCTGGGCGTATCGCCGCCACACCATGATCTATCGCAACGGCCAGGTGGAATATAAGTAAAGCCGCCGATTTCGAGAGGAGGAAGCAAACCATGCGCGAAATTACCATCCCCATCGACGACGAAACCATCCGCAGCCTGAAAGCGGGTGATACCGTAGCCCTGACGGGCGTGATGATGACCGGCCGCGACGCGGTGCACAAATGGCTGATGGATACGTTCATCAACAAAACCCGCCAGCCCCAGGGCGACGACCTGGAGGTTTACGAAGCCATCAAGAAAATTTTAGACCATGGCGTGCTCTACCACTGCGGGCCGGTGGTCTCTGGCATCGAAACGGGCGATTACAAATTCGTGGCCGCGGGGCCGACCACCAGCATCCGTGAAGAGCCCTACGAAGCCACGGTGATCAAACACTTCAACATCAAGGGCGTCATCGGCAAAGGCGGCATGGGCCCCAACACCCTCAAAGCCTGCCAAGAAACCCCCGCGGTCTATTTCCACGCGGTGGGCGGCGCGGCCTCGCTGATTGCCCAGAGCGTCCAGCGGGTGTTGGGCGTTTACAAACTGGAATTTGGGGTGCCCGAGGCCATGTGGGTCATTGAGGTCAAGGCCTTCCCCGTGATCGTGACCATGGACAGCCACGGCAACAGTTTGCACAAGAGCGTGCTCGAATCTTCGCAAGCGCGCTATCGGGAACTCATTGGCGCGTGATACGCCTTGCCGGCTTTACCTTAACCTTCGCCGCGGACGCGCTGTGCGCCCGCGGCGTTTTTGCCTCGGTGCTATAATTCCCTCTGCCTGTTTAAACCCCGCCCAGCGCAAGCCGTTTCCCTTTCCGGAGAAAGGCCATGCCAGAAATGATGAAAGCCGTGCTCAAAGCCGCTCCTGGCCCAGGGTTGACCTTGGGCGAGCGGCCCGTGCCCACCATCGGACCCCACGATGTGCTGGTCAAGGTGCGGGCGGCCTCGATTTGCGGCACTGATTTGCACATCTATCACTGGGACCCTTGGGCGGCAGACCGTCTGCATCCTCCTGTGATTACCGGCCACGAGGTTTGCGGCGATGTCGTCGCGGTGGGGCGTGAGGTCAACCGGGTGCGCGTGGGGGATTTCGTTTCCCTGGAATCGCACGTCATCTGCAACCACTGCCGCTTTTGCCTCACCGGCAACGGCCACCTCTGCGAAAACACCCAACTCATCGGTGTAGATCGGGACGGCGGTTTTGCGGACTACATTGCCATCCCCGCGCAAAACGCGTGGCCTAACCCGCCCGATTTGCCCCTTGAGGTCGCGGTGCTGATGGAAAACTTCGGCAACGCGGTGCACACCGCGTTTGCCGTGGATGTGCGCGCCAAAAAGGTCTTGATCACCGGCTGCGGCCCGGTGGGGCTGATGACCATCGCGGTGGTCAAAGCCATCGGCGCGCGTGCGGTCTTCGCCACCGACATCAGTGATTATCGCTTAGAGTTTGCCCACCGCCTGGGTGCAGACCACACTTTCAACGCCCGCACCCAGGCCGTGGTGGAAGAAATCATGGCCCTGACTCACGGCGAAGGGGTCGACGTGTGGCTGGAAATGTCAGGGGCCGAAAGCGCCATCGCGCAGGGCTTCGCCGCGCTCAAGCCGGGCGGTGAGGTCGCTGCTTTGGGGGTGGCCGGCCGCCCTATTCATTTAGATTGGGACCATCATGTGGTGTTCAAGGGCGCGACCATCAAAGGCATCACTGGTCGCCGCCTGTGGGAAACCTGGTACCAGGCCCGGGGGCTGATTTTTTCGGGCGCGGTGGATCTCAGCCAATTGGTGACCCACCGCTACCGGCTGGAAGACTTCAAGCAGGCCTTCGCAGTGATGGAATCCGGCGAATCGGGCAAGGTGATGCTGGTGCCATGAAGAGGGCTTGGTGGCTGCTGGTGGTAGGGGCAGCGATGCTTGTGGGGAGCGGCTGTGTCGGGCTGGCAGGGGCTGGCCCGACGGCCGCGGTCGCGCCGCCGCCCACCGCGCGGCCCGCGCCTTCGCCCACGCCGACGCCCACGGTGGTGTGGTTCCCTCCCACCGCGACCTTCACGCCCCTGCCGCCCACGCCGGCGCCTTCCCCCACGCCCGACTTGGCCGCGGGGGCCGGGCCGCCTTTGCTTACCTCGCCCCTGAGCAGCGCGGCGGGCTGGGGCGCGCTCAACCCCGCTGCCGGGCGATTTGGCGTCGCCCAGGGCGTGCTCACCCTCACCGTGACCGCGGTGCGCGGTTCCTTGCTGGTGCTGCGCACCGACACCACGGCTTACAACGTCTACCTGACCGTCGAAGCCGCGCCGCAAATCTGCCGCGACGACGACGCCTACGGCCTGGTGCTGCGGAGCACAGCCAACGCCAGCCGCTATTACCGCCTGGGGCTCACCTGCCGCGGCCAGGCCTTTGTGGAGGTGGTCAGCGGCGGGGTGCCGGTGCCCCGCGGCGAACCCCGCTTGGCCGGTGTGCCGGCCGGTGCGCCGGTGCGCGCACGGCTCAGCGTGCGCGCCCAAAAACGGCAACTGCTCTTCGCGGTCAACGGCCACACCCTCTTCACCATCCACGACGACCTGCCGCGGGCCGACCATTTCGGCTTCTTTGCCCGCGCGGCAGGCGTAGATGGCATGTCGGTGGGCTTCCAATCGTTGGAAATTCGCTCCCTACCCCCCTCGCCCTGAACCGTTGCCATGCTCTCACCCCTCTGGGTTACCCTGCTGATTGCCGTGTTGGCCACCGTGCTGCTGATTAGCGGCCGGGTGCGGGCTGATGTCGTCGGCCTGCTGGTGGCTTTGGCCCTGGTTTACAGCGGCGTGTTGCCGCTGCGTCAGGCGTTGGGTGGTTTTTCCAGCGATGTGGTGTTCGTGCTCATCGCGATCTTCATCCTCACCAAGGGGTTGGAAACCAGCGGGGTCACGGCCTGGCTGGCCGAGCACCTGGCTGCCCTAGCCGGGGAAACTGAGGGGCGCCTGGTGGTGATGGTCATGCTGGCAGCCGCGGTGCTTTCGCTGTTCATGAACACCGTCGCGGCCGCGGCCGTGCTCTTGCCCCCGGTGTTGGCCGTCAGCCGCAGGCGAGAGGTAGCGCCTTCGCGGGTGCTGATTCCCATGGCCTACGGCACCCTGCTGGGCGGCACGGCCACCCTGCTGACCACGGCCAACCTGGTGACCAGCGCCTCGTTGGCCGCGCATGGCTACCGCGGCTATGGCCTGCTCGACTTTTTGCCCGTGGGGTTGAGCGTGACGTTGGCCGGTCTGCTCTACATGGTGTTCGTCGGGCGTCACTTGCTTCCCCGCTACCGCGACGACCATTCCCGCGGCGACCTTTCGTTTACCGATTTGTTGGATGCCTACGGCCTGCGCGAAGGGCTGCACGCGCTGGAGGTGCGCCCCCAGTCGCCGCTGAGGGAACAGTCAGCCCGACAGCCCGCGGCCTTGCAGGCCCACGATTTGACGCTGGTGGGGCTGCTTTCTCCGCGCGGGTTGCTTTTCGTGCACCAGATCGACCCCCAGCGCCGCTTGCGCGCCGGCGATGTGCTGCTGCTGGCGGGCAATATGAGCCCAGTAAAGCAGCAAAGTTTAGGGCTGAAGCCACAAAACCGCGAGGATATTTGCCAGGCGTTTCGCGAACAGGCCACGTTGGCCGAAATCGTCCTCAACCCGCGCGGCCACGCGGTGGGGCGCTCGCCCGAGGAATTGCGGCTGTTTGCCCGCTATGGCCTGCGGGTGTTAGCCATCTGGCGGGGTGGGCACATCGTGGGTTCCCGCCGGCCCGATCAGCCCTTGCAAGAGGGCGACGCGCTGCTGGTGCAAATTCCGCCCGAGGCCGTGCCGCGGCTGCGGCGTAACCCCGATTTCATCGTGTTAGAGACGTTCGGCAGCCTAAGTGAAGGGGGGCGCTGGGCGCGGGCCGGCGCGGTGCTTTTGTTGTTGCTGGCGCTGGTGCCCGCGGCGTTGGGCTGGGTGCCCTTGGTGCTCTCGACCCTGAGTGCGGCCACGCTGATGATGCTGAGCGGCATCGTGCCGCCCGAGCAGGCCTATGAGGCGGTATCCTGGCGGGCGATCTTTTTGATTGCCGGGATGATTCCTCTGGGGGTGGCCATGCGGCAGACCGGCGCGGCCGCGTTCCTGAGCCGCCAGGTGCTGCAGCCTTTGGCCCATGCGCCCGCGTGGGCTATTGCCGCCGCGTTTTTGCTGCTCACCGCACTGTTGGCGCAAATTACCAGCGGCCAGGTGGCTGCACTCATCTTGGCGCCTTTGGCCATCGCCGCGGCCGAACACTTCGGCCTCAACCCGCGCGGGCTGGGCATGGCCGTGGCGGTGGGCGCGTCTTTCGCTTTTTTGCTGCCCACCGGCCATCCGGTCAATTTGTTGGTGATGGGGCCGGGGGAATATCGCCCCAAGGATTATTTCAAAGTGGGGCTGCCGCTGCTGTTGGTGGTGGCGCCGGTAGCGGTGGCGGCGTTGCAAGCGTTTTGGCTGACGCCTTGACCGCTGCCGTAACTGTTCAGCCTTGGGAAAATAGCCCACGGACGAACGCGGGGATGATGGCGGATAGCCGCGGATTTTTGGGCACCGAGGGCACCAGGAGAAGCGCCTGAGTAACCAACCACCAAGCAACCAAGCAACCAAGCAACCAGGTAACCAGGCAACCAACCCCCATTTACCCCAATCCCTCAGTACCTCAACCCCTCTCGCTTTCTGTGTTTTCAATGCCTTCTCTGTGTCTTCTGTGGTTTTCTGTCGGCGACATCTTGTTGAGCAGTTACCCTCGGCCTAAGGCGCGCAGCAAGGTGAGCACCATGCGCGCGGTCGCGCCCCAGATGACTTCCCCCTGATAGGGTTGGAAAAAGACGGCCTGCACCGGCGGCAGGTGCGGCAAGACCACGCGCGGCCGGGTTTGCCGATGCGCGGGGTCGGCCAGCCAGGCCAAGGGCACGGTAAACACCCGCGCCACTTCGGCCGGTGAAGGGTTTAGGGCCAGGGGCTGGGGCAGCAGCGCGACCACCGGCGCCACCCAAAAATTGCTGGCGGTACGGTGGAGCGGCAGGCTGCCCAACACGGTAACCTGTTCTGCCGGCAGGCCCAGTTCCTCTTCTGTTTCGCGCAGCGCAGTGTGGACGAGGGAAGGGTCGTCGGGTTCGGCCTGCCCGCCGGGGAAAGACACTTCCCCGCTGTGGGGGTCGTGGTCGTTGACGGTGCGGCGGATGAACAGCAGGTGCCAGCCCTCGGGTTGAGGCAACAACGGCAGCAGCACCCCCGCGTGGCGCAGCCGGCCGGGCAGGTGCTCTTCGGGGTAAGGGTTCACCGCCTGAGGGGGAAAGGCCTCCAGGCGGCGGCGGATTTCTTCGGGTGTAAGTTGCGTTGGGTTCATGGCTGAGACGAAGGGGGGACGGCAGTTTCCTGTTCCGCAGGTGGAGGCGCGGGCACCACTGGCCGGGCGAAAATCAGGTAGCCGGTGTGCGCGACCATGCGGTCGGTGGGGCGTAGCCGTTCGGGGACGGGTTTGTAGTAGCGGAGCAGCACTTCGCACACCTCGATGAACGCGAAGTGGTGCTCTTGCAGCGCGACCACCAGCCGGGAGACCTGGTTGGTGGTGGGTACCAGGCTGCCGAAAAAGCCGCCGGTTTTGAGCGCGGCCCGCGCCTGCGCGATGTAATCTTCGGGGTTGGGGACATCTAAAAACAGCGCGTCGACGTCGGTTTCGTCGAAGCCCAAGGCAATGTCGCGCAGTTTGAAGGTGACCCGGTCGTCGAGCCCGACCCGGCGGAGGTTTTTTCGAGCCAGGCGTTGCATTTCGCCGCGGCGCTCGTAAGAAATCACCCGCCCCTGGGGCCCCACGGCAAAGGCCAACGCGGTGGTCAGTGCGCCCGAGCCCGTGCCCGCCTCTAACACCGTCTGGCCGGGGCCGATGCTCAGCGAAACCAACACGAAACCGATGTCTTTGGGGAACATGATCTGCGTGTTGCGCCGGGTTTCTTTGAGTAGGTCGGCCAGCGAGGGGCGCAGCAGGTAAAACGACGCGCCCAAATGCGAATACACCTGGCTGCCCCACGGCAGGCCGATGAGGTCGTTGTGCTGGATGACGCCTTTGTGGGTGTGCAGCACGGCGTCTGGGGTCAGCCGCACCAAGAAAAAGCGGTGGCTGGTGCTCAGCAGTTGCACCAGATCGCCTGGCCGGGCATGGGTGTGGTAGAGAGGGAGGGTCATGGGAGGAGGGAGGATGGTTGGATGGTTACCTGGTTGGTTGGTTGGCTGGTTGGTTGGATGGTTGGATGGTTGGTTGCCTCGCTTGGCGGCCTCGGCGTTCCGAAATCCGCGGGCATCTGTGGCGCTTCGCGCCATCCGCGGCCGATTTTTCTACGGCTTTACGCTTTGTTCGATGTGGCGGAGGATTTCCGCTGCTTCCGCGGGAGCCGCGTAGTGCACGGTGCCGTCGCCGTCGATGTGCACCGGCACGTACTCGTAGCGGATGAGATGGCGACCCTGGAAGGTGAGCACAAGTATAGCACCTTGTTGGGTTTCTGGCGACCATGTTTGGTCGAATACGAAATTGCCCAGGCCGTAGAACACCGGCACCCCCTGGAGCACGGTGTGCCCCTGCACCACGTGGGGGTGGTTGCCCACGATGACGTCCGCGCCGGCTTCGACCAACAGCCGCGCCGCCCGCCGCTGCAGATAGTTGGGCGCGAAGTCGTACTCAGGCCCCCAATGGGGCAGGGCAATGACCACGTCGGCCTGCTGATGCGCGGCGGCGATGGCCTGACGCGCGGTCGTGGGGGTGAGGGGCGCCGCGCCGGGGCGCTCTTTTGTGGCAAAGGAATGCGGCTCGATGGCGTTGAGGGAGACAAAAGCAAAGCGCACGCCGTGGAGGGTGACCACCAGGGGTTGCAGCGCGGCTTCCAGGTTTTCGCCACCGCCCACCGTCGGCAGCCCCGCCTGATGGATGGCTTGCAGGGTATCTAAGAAAGCCCGGTCGCCGCCGTTTTTGATGTGGTTGGTGCCGACGTTGACCGCGTCGAAGCCGGCCCAGGCCATGGTTTGGGCGTGCCGCGGGTCGCCCAGCAGCAAGTAGGTATGCACGCAGCCCGTGGGGGGGAAGCGGTCGGTCAGCGCGGTGTTGAGCAGCGCCATGGCGTAATCGGCCTGACGGATGCGGGGGGCTACTTCGGCGTAGATGCTGCGGTCTTCGCCGCGGCGGTCGGCTGCGGCGCGCACACAGCGCGCGGGCACGATGTTTCCCACGAAGAGCAGGGTGGTCAGTGCGGGCGTGGGGGTGGGCGACGGGGTGG
>JALUDX010000060.1 GCA_027053355.1 Anaerolineales bacterium
ACCCCCGCCACCCCCGCAGCGGAAACCACCCTGAACGCGGCCTGCCTGGAGGCCGCGCGCACCGCGCTGCGCCAGGAGATCCGCCTTTACGAAGGCTGGGTGAAGCAAGCCGACGACCAGGCCAAAAAGCAGCACTACCAGCAGGTGCTGGAGGCTTTGCAGCAGAAACTGCAAGCCTACGAGCAGATGGCGCCGCAGGATTATCGCCCCAGCGACACCTGGGATTTGCCAGCCCTTGCGGGGGAACACCCGCCCTTGCCGCCTCAACAACCCATCGTGTTGCCCGACGCCTGGTTGGCCGCGCCGTCCAACGCGTCGGATGGTGCCTTGTTGACCTACAAAGGCATGACCCGTTCCGGGCCTTTTTACATCGTGGTGGGCTTTGCGCCGGGGGTGCGGCCGCTGCGTGTGGGGCAGCATTATCATTTGAAGGTGCTGCCTTTGATGCCCCAGAGTTACCCCTTTTCTGCTTTTTACGTCTGCGTGTTAGAAGCCAGCCCCCTGCCCACGATGAAGTAGCCTTGCCGCGCCATCGGCGTCGTCTGTGGTTCCCCTCGCGGGCGTCAGCCGGCGATGTCGGGGGCGATGGCGCGGAGTGCGTCGTTGATGTCGGGGAACACGGCCGCGCCTGCGGTTTGCAGGGCGGCCTTTTTGTTTTCCTCCGCGGCGATGCCCACTAAGTGCAGGTCTATTTCTACGCCGGCCGCGCGCAGCACCTCTGCGGCGGTGCGGAAGCCTTGCAGCCCGCTGATGTTGTCTTCGAAGCCGTACACGCGCAGCCGCGGCAGGCCGTGGAGCGCGGCGGGGTCGCCTTTGAGCCAGCGGGCAGCCCGCTGCAGCGCTGGCCACTCGTGGCCTTCTAACGCTGCGAAGAGCGCGGCCAGCGCGTGGAAGGGCGCGGGTTTGAGCAGCGCCTGCCCCGCGGGTAGACCGCAGCGCCGGCGGACGTAGTCGAGATGGCCGTGGGCGATGTGGGGCAGTTGGGGCAGCCCGGCCGCGGCCAGGCCCATTTCCGCTTCGGGCGCGTAGCCGGGCAGGGGGCCGATTTCCCGCGGGGGGTGCGAGGGCCGCGCGGTGTAGGCCGCGGCGGCAAGTGCTCCTTGGGCCATGGCCTTTTGCAGCCCGGCGCGCGTTGCGGGGGCGAGCAAGCCCCGGTCGTGGGCGCGCAGCAGCGAGGCCGTCTCTTCTGCCGCGGGCAGGCCATAGGTGGCCTGGAAGGCCCGGCTGCCCAACACCCGTTCTTGAAAGCGGCGGGTCACCGGGTTGCGGCGCACGTCGCGGCTGTGGGTCAGCAAGCGCCGCGCCAAGGCCGTCGTGCCCACACGGGGGAAAGCCGCGGTGGCAGGGTCTTGTTGGCATTCCCAGGCCACATCCGCGGGGTAGGCGCCACTGCGCAAGTGAGGCGCCAGCCGACGCAAGGGCGTGTGGTAGTCGGGCGGCGGTGGGGGCGGCAGGGCGCGAGCGCCCGCATCCTCCGGCGGCGGTCCGTGCTGCGCAGCCCATCCTTCCCAAACGGCCAGCAGCATCAGCGGCAGCATATCCCACTCGCTGCCGATGCCGTGGCTTTCGTACAGGGCCATCAGAGGTTGGTCGGGCGTTGGAAGGTTCCACCCCCATTGGCGCATGAAGTCGCGGAACGTGGCCTGCACGGCTAAGCGGTAGCCCGTTTCCGCGACCAATACCCCATCCAGGTCAAAGAGAAAGACCCGCTGCGCGCCCATGGCCTCTGCCTGCTATGCGCCGCGGTGCCGTCGCGCCAGTTCTTGGGCCACGTCGTCGGGCGTCAGCCCACGGGCCAACATGAGCACCAACGCGTGGTAGGCCAAATCGGCCAGTTCTTCGGTGAGGCGCTGGTCGTCTTGGCTGAGCGCGGCCACCACCACCTCGGTGGCCTCTTCGCCTACTTTCTGCGCGATGCGCGGCAGCCCGCTTTCCAACAGGCGGGCCGTGTACGATTCGGGGCGCGGGTGCTGTTGGCGTTCCTGCAAAATGGCGAAAAGTTGGCTCAGGTTCATGGTGAAAGCCATCCATTCAATCTCAAGGGGAAACGTAACTGTTCAGCCAGCCCACGGATGAACGCGGATGAGGGCGGATAGCCGCGGATTTTGGGGCGCCAAGGCCGCCAAGATGATGCTGAGGTCGCCAAAGTGTGCCGCCAACAAAGGCACACAAGGCAAAGTAAGATTCTCTGTGGATGTTTTTCTGCGAAATCTGCGTAATCTGTGGTTTCTCCTTGCCAAGGCTGACGGCGGTTCACCACCAGGGGGGGAAGTGGGTGGGCGCCGGCCGCGGCGGTTGGTTTTCAGGTGGGTGACAGGCTAAAGGTTTGGCCGCGTGGCGATCTAGCGCGCCTACCGTTTCGTGGTAAAGCGCCTCAGCCCGCTTGTGCGAGGGCGCGATAGCCACCACCCCTAATTTGCCGTATTCGGAAAGCGCGCCCACGATATGAAAGACCACCCCTTCGTGGGCTGCCGCGTTGTAGTGCAGCCCTTCGCAGACTACGATGTCCATCAGGTCTTCGGGAGTTAGCCCCTGGTAAGCCTCTTTCTGCAGGTTGTCGGACGCGTAATAGTACAGCGGCTGGCCCGTGGGCGCGTAATACAAACCGGTGCGCAGGTCGAAATGGCCGTCGGTCAAGAATTTGAGCGTCATGAAGGGATGGGTGGTGCCGCCCTTGCGCAGGTTGATTTCCAGTGCGTAGTGTTTCCATTCGCCGTTGGGTTGGGGCACCGAGATGAAATCCACAGCAAATCGGCCAATGGCGCCGTGCGCGCTCAACACCTCACCGATGCGGCGGCCGATTTCTTGCAGGGTGAGTCGGTATTCCGCCTTCGCGGGGAAGCGCGCACCCAAATACACCTGCCCCGTGGGGCCACCCAAAATCTGGTCGTGCGTCGAAAGGATGGTACCTTCCCCTACCGGGTTGATCAGCCCCTGCACCGAGGGCGAGCGTTTGTTTTCGCCTTCGATGAACGCTTCGACGATACCTCCCATCTGTTGAAACTTATTCATAAAAGTTTCGTAGTTCATTTCCTTAGACTCAAACTGCAGGCGCTGGGGCAGTGCCTCGCGCAGCCATGCTTCCAGCGCCTTTTTGCCCCCAGTGGTGGGCGCTTCGCTGAAGTCTATCAGCGCGTTCCCTTCCCCTGAGAAGCCCTCGTTGAGTTTGACCACCGCGCGGCGCAGATGAGGCTCTTTCCTCTTCAGCGCGGCCAGGGCATGGATGATGTCGGTTTCATCCCGTAAATCTTCGAACCCAGCAGGGAAATTGATACCCGCTTCCGCGAAGACCCGGCGGTTGCCCGACTTGCTGCCCAGGTGGGCGAGTGCCGGGTCGACCGCGTAGAGAGGGATGTTCAGCCGCACGGCCAGTTCCCGCTCCAACGGGGTGGCATTGAAACATTCCAAATACGCGGCGCGGGGGTGGCGGATGGCCTCGTGGATGCGGCGGATGAGCCACGGCCGCTCTAAAATTTTGGCCGTCAGCGCGCGGGGGGTGGCGTCGTGCGCGTCGAGCAGGGTTAGCCGAGCGCGGGCGTGAGATACCGGCACCCCCGGCAGCAGGTTGATGAAATAGTCGATGATCACCGGGTCCACGGCTTGGCTGGTGACGAAGATCACCTGGGTGCGCGGCAGTTGCAGCAAAATCAGGTAGTAGAGCAGTCGCTCTTCGTAGTAGTGCACCCCCGTCACGCGGGCCAGCACTTCTTGGTCGAGGCTGAGGCTGGGTACCACCACCACGGTGCGGGGCGAATGCCAGAGCGCCAGTTCGTGCCGGTAGAGGTCGACCATGCGCGCTTGCAGGCACTGAAAGCGCCGGCGGATTTCCCCGGGGTCCAGGGGCCCCAGGTAAGGCGGGGAGGGGGAAATAGGAGAAAAGCCCATAGCGCACCTTCTCTTTTTGGCAAGCGGCAGATATTAGGCGGAATTATACCCCAACCTCGCGCCGCGGCTTAATGCCGAAAGTGCCGCACGCCGGTCAACACCATGGCCAGGCCCAGGCGGTTGGCCGCGTCGATGACCTGCTGGTCGCGAATAGAGCCGCCGGGCTGCACCACCGCGGTCACGCCCAGTTTGGCGGCCTCTTCGATGCCATCGGGGAAGGGGAAGAAGGCATCTGAGGCCAAAACGCTCCCCGCGGCCTGGGCGCCGGCGCGCTCGCCCGCGATGCGCACGCAATCGACCCGGTTGGGCTGCCCGCCGCCGATGCCCACGGTGGCAAAGCCGCCTTCCACCGGCCGCGCTAACAACACCGCGTTCGACTTGACGTGCTGCACCGCCTGCCACGCGAAGCGCAGTGCGGCCATCTCTGCCGGGGTGGGTTCCTTCTCGGTCACCACCCGCCACGAAGTGCCCGGCGGGTCGCCGTGATCTACCTCTTGAGCCAAAAAGCCGCCCAACACGCTGCGATACTCGGTTTCGTGCTCAGGCAGGCCGTTTTCCCGCACCAGCAGGCGGATGCGCTTGCGCTTGGCCGTGAGGCGGGCTTCGGCCTCAGGGCTGAACCCCGGCGCGATGATGGCCTCCACGAATAGCGAACCAAGCGCGTCCACAAAAGCCGCGTCCACGCTGCGGTTGGTGGCGATCACGCTGCCAAAAGCCGACACCGGGTCGCTGGCAATGGCGTGGGGGAGCGCCTCAGCCGCGCTTTCGCCTACGGCCACGCCGCAAGGGCTGAGGTGTTTCACCACCACCGCGGCGGCCGCGTCGAAAGCCTGGGCGGTGCGCCAGGCTGCGTCTAAGTCGAGCAAATTGTTGTAGGAAAGGGGTTTACCCGCGTAGCGAATCGTTGCGCCCAAGGGCATGGCCTGGGGCGAGGTCGCGTAATAAGTCGCGGGTTGGTGCGGGTTTTCGCCGTAGCGCAAGGGGTAGGTGGGGAACAGGGTGATCTGGGTCGCGGCGGGCATCTCGGCCTGCGCGGCCAAATAGCGTTGAATCGCCGCGTCGTAAGCCGCGGTGCGGGCAAAAGCCTTTTGCGCCATGCGCAGGCGGAAGGCCGCGGG
>JALUDX010000061.1 GCA_027053355.1 Anaerolineales bacterium
TGGTCGTTAAGCTGGTAAATAATATGCAACAAATTGGGATAATAGATATCTTTCTAAGTCGGCCTACCTGGGTCGGAGAAGAATTTAAACCAGGACTAGACAATTTTATAACATTTTTGAAAAGCCATTCTTTAAATCCTAGGACTCTAGGCACAAGCGATTATCCTTCTGACTCTCCGCTGGATGAAGTAATATCACTCATGGAAAAATGTAAAGGTGTCATAATCTTAGGTTACCCCCAAATAGTTATTCATAATGGGATATTGAAAGGCGAAGAGATTGAGAAAGAAATCTTACTTCCAACCGAATGGAACCATATAGAAACCAGTTTAGCTTATGCAATGGGATTACCTGTTCTATTAATCCATCACTTAAATATAAAGAGAGGTGTTTTTGATAGAGGTGCTGTAAACAAGTATCTCTATGAGATAGATTTAAGAAATCCAGGCTGGCCACTTGATGAAAAGATCAGTGGGGCATTGACATCTTGGTTGCCGAAGGTGAAGAATTTTTCTCTTGAATTAAAAGCAACTCAAAATAATAAAAAATTACAATTACCAAGTGATTCTGTTGTTATTGGAACACTCGTCAGAGATACTCTTGCTGCTGATATCAGAGCTAAGATCATTTTAAACGATAACGTAAAACCGGATATTGATATTTTTTTAGATAGAATCCAAAGAATATCACCGTATTGTCCTAAGTGTAGTCGTCCTCTAGAAACAAAGCATGCAAGCTGGATGGCAGATGGTGTGCAAGTCGGTTATCTATGTAAGAACTGCAGAACGGAATATGAGGGTACTTATTCTGATGTTTTCAGGGAGGTTCTAGCAGAGGTAAGACGCGATTATGATAAATATTGGGATGTTTATCAGAATAAAATTGAGAAGATAACGAAAGGAAACCCTGAAAGATATAGAACATCTCAATGAAAAACAGCTTAACAAGCGGGTGCACTTGACCGCTATTTCGCTGCGGCCTTCGGCCTTGCTCCATAGCGGCAAGTGACCCTGGACGTTATGGAGTAGAATATTTGAAATGTAACAGGAAGGATGGAGGTGCGGCCAAGAAATTCCACCACGTACGATAGGCCAATTGATTCAATTGGAAAGAGGCTTTCAGGGATAAGGGATTCACAAATAGAGTCAGTACAGAAAAATATGTACTTTTTGCTACTTGGTGCAAGCAGAAACAATTGGTGAGTA
>JALUDX010000062.1 GCA_027053355.1 Anaerolineales bacterium
GGTGGGGGCAGCGCGGCCAAGGATTGCACCAGGGGGCGTAAATGCGCGGGGATTTCAGCCTGGTTGGGTTGCGCGCCGCCGGGCGAGGTGGGTGGTGTGTGGCCGGCGGGCAGCACTGCGGCCATCACCAGCGGCGTGGGGGTCATGGTGGGCTGTTGCAGGGCCTGGGCGACTTCGCGGTTGAGCCGTTGAAGGATGTTGAAGCCGTTGAGCAGCACCAAGGCCAGCCCTAACACCGCGGCGACTTCGACGGCTAAGAGTAGGCGGTCGAGCCAGCGGCGTCGCCGCGAGGTTGGCAGCGCGGCTTCGCTTGCGGAAGGGGGAGCCTCTGAGCGCAGCGCGGCGAGGTGGGGTTCGACGTCGGGGCTGAGGATGACCGCGCGGCCGCTGCGCCGAAAGCGTTCTAAGCGCACCTGGCGCTCAGCCCGGCGTTTCTCGATGAGCAGGCGCTGGAGTTCTTGTATCGATAGGTCTTCGGGGCAACGGCGGCAGGGCATAGGGTGAGGGATTGGGGGGATTGCGGGGATTGAGGGATTAGGGGGATTATAACCGCTTTTGCGGCTTTTGCGAAAAACTTGACCCCCGCGGTGCTCTCTGGTAAAATGTTGCCCGCTTGCCCCCATCGTCTAGCCTGGCCTAGGACACGGGCCTTTCAAGCCCGCGACACGGGTTCAAATCCCGTTGGGGGCACAGCAGCAACCCACCGCCGCGGTGGGTTGTTTTTTTGTTTGGTCACGTTGTGAAAAAACAAAAGCCCCGCTGGGTTGCGGGGCTTGGTGGGGGAAAGGGGGCGTTACAGGGTGTTGAGGATGTGCGCGATCTCTTCGGGGTGTTTGGCGACTTTGACCCCGGCCTTTTCCAGGGCTTCGATTTTTTCGGCCGCCGTGCCTTCGCCGCCTTCGACGATGGCGCCCGCGTGCCCCATGCGTTTGCCGGGCGGCGCGGTCTGGCCCGCGATGAAGGCCACTACCGGCTTGGTCATGTGGTCGGCAATGTATTGGGCGGCCTTTTGTTCATCGGTGCCACCGATTTCGCCGATGAGCACGACTTTTTCGGTCTGGGGGTCTTCTTCGAACATTTTGAGGACGTCTAAGAAACTGGTGCCGTTGATCGGGTCGCCGCCAATGCCCACGGTGGTGGTGGCGCCAATGCCCAGTTGTTTCATCGCGTAGAGCACTTCGTAGGTCAGCGTGCCCGAGCGGGAAACCACCCCCACGTTGCCGGGGATGGCGATGTTGCCGGGGATGATGCCGACTTTGGCTTCGCCCGGCGTGAGCAGCCCCGGACAGTTGGGGCCGACCAGCCGCGAGCCTTTTTGGTCCAGATAGGCGCGCACCCGCATCATATCCTGCACCGGGATGCCTTCGGTGATGCACACGATCAGTTCCACGCCCGCGTCTGCGGCTTCGAAGATTGCATCGGCGGCAAAGCGCGCCGGCACGAAGATCACGCTGGCGTTGGCGCCGGTGGTTTCGGCGGCTTTTTTGACCGTGTCGAACACGGGGATTTTGTCATCCAGCACCCATTGGCCACCTTTGCCGGGGGTGACGCCGGCGACCACGTTGGTGCCGTAGGCGACCATTTGGATGGTGTGGAACAGGCCTTCGCGGCCGGTAATGCCCTGGACGATCAGGCGGGTATCTTTGTCGACTAAAACGCTCATCGGAGGCCTCCCTTCGCTGCGGCTACG
Organism: Anaerolineales bacterium; assembly: GCA_027053355.1. Lineage (GTDB taxonomy): Bacteria > Chloroflexota > Anaerolineae > Anaerolineales > DRMV01 > DRMV01. The sequence continues at coordinate 1,691 of JALUDX010000062.1, forward strand.
GCTTTTTGGGCAGCGTCTACCAGGGTGTCGGCGGTAATCATGTTTGCGTTGGCCAGCAGGCGGCGCCCTTCCTCAGCGTTGGTGCCGACGATGCGGGCGACCATGGGCACCTGCGGGTTGACTTCTTCCATAGCGGCGAGGATGCCGCGGGCCACTTCGTCGCCGCGGGTGATGCCGCCAAAGATGTTGATGAGCACGGCCTTGACGTTGGGCTCGGAGAGGATGATGCGGAACGCGGCCGCCACTTTCTCCGCACTGGCTCCGCCGCCGATGTCCAAGAAGTTCGCGGGTTCGCCGCCGTACAGTTTGATCACGTCCATGGTGGTCATGGCCAGCCCCGCGCCGTTCACCATGCAGCCGATGTCGCCGTCGAGTTTGATGTACGACAGGCCGTATTTGCGGGCTTCGACCTCTTCGGGGGCTTCCACGTCCAGGTCGCGCATTTCGGCAATGTCGGGGTGGCGGAAGAGGGCGTTGTCGTCGACGATCATTTTGCCGTCTACGGCGAGTACTTGCCCTTCTTCGGTGACCACTAAGGGGTTGATTTCGGCCAAGGTGGCGTCGCTGTTTTTGTAGGCTTCCCACAGGCCGAAGCAGACCTTGCTGAAGGCTTTCCAGTGTTCTTTGGGCAGATCGATGCCCAGGGCCAGGTCGCGAGTCTGGTAGCCGCGCAGCCCCAGCAGGGGGTCGATGTGGATTTTGATGATTTTTTCAGGGGTCTGGCGGGCGACTTCTTCGATCTCGACGCCGCCCTCGGCAGAGGCCATCATCACGGGTTTGCGCGCTGCGCGATCGTTGGTGATGCCCAGGTAGATTTCTTTGGCGATGTGGGCGGCCTCGTCGATCAGCACCTTGCGCACGGGCAGGCCTTTGAGTTTCATGCTTAGGATTTCAGTTGCCCGTTCTTCGGCCTCTTCGGGGGTGTTGGCCAGTTTGATGCCGCCGGCTTTGCCGCGGCCACCGACTAACACCTGCGCTTTGACTACTACCCGGCCGCCTAATTCCGCAGCGATTTGCCGCGCTTCGGCTGCCGTGGTCGCCACGCGCCCCTTGGGAATGGGGACGCCGTATTTGGCGAAAATCTGTTTGGATTGATACTCGTGTAGTTTCATAGAAACTCCCCAGTTGACGGGTCGGTGCCCGGGGTTGTGGGTTTGTGTTGCTCGGCAGAGATTATACCACCGTTTTGAGAATTGGTCGGATTAGTCTTATTAGTCGTATTAGTATGATGATTTTTGGCGGTTTAGTCACAAGGGGATAAACCGCAGAGACGCAGAGGGAACGCAGAGGGAGCAAAGCGATACAAAGACGCAGAGGGAACGCAAAGGGCGCAAAGCGATACAAAGACGCAAAGGTAACTATTCAGCCACAAGGGAATAGACCACGGATAGCACGGATTTTTAGGTCGCCAAGGTCGCCAAGATGACGCCAAGACCGCCAAGAAGTGAAGGCAAGCGTGGGCTTTTTAGTGTTTTTCGCCCAATCTATGCTCATCTGTGGATCTCTTTCTGCGTAATCTGCGTAATCTGTGGTTTCTTCTTGCCAAGGTTGAATAGTTACTCTGTGGTGTTTCTGTGTCTTCTGTGTTTTTCTCTCAATCGGTGAAAATCTGTGTCAATCTGTGGATGAAACCGCAGAGGCGCAGAGGGAACGCCAAATTGCCAGGAGAGGCAAGCACCAAGCAACCAAGTCACCACGCAACCACGCAACCAAGTCCCCCTTTACCCCAATCTAAGGCCAAACCGTTACGCTGGTTATTTCTTGGCCGGCGGCTGGGGGGCCAACGCCTGACCCGCGGCCAGGAAGAGCAGGCTGCCCGCGGTGGCCGCGCCGAAATGGAGCGCGCCCACCAAGTCCCATTGCCAATGTTGCAGGTTGGCCAGGCCGTGCCCCAGCCAAAAACCGACGAAGGCCAACAGCAGATCGGCGAGCAGCCGCAGCAGGCCGCCGCCTTTCCAAAAATGGAACAGGCTGCCGTAGAGCACGGCCAGCAGCGAACCGAAGATCAGCGCGGGAAGGGTTGGCATAAGCACCTCTCAAAGGAGGGATGGAGCGGCTAATCGGCGGGTGCGCTTTGCGCCAAAGCCTGCAGCAGGGCCTGGGGCTTGTGGCGAAAGGTTTCGCGGGGCAGGTCGCCGCGGGCGAGGGTGTGCAGGGTTTGGGCGAGGAAGGCGTTGACCGGCGTGGGGACGCCCCACGCGGCGCCGTGACGCACCACCGCGCCGTGCAGCGCGTCCACTTCGGTTTGCCCGCGGCCGCTATGCAGGTCCAGGTGAAAGGAGGGCATTTTGTCCCCGCGACCGCTGCGCAGCAGGGGGGGCAACGCCCGCCGCAGCACCGGCCAGGGCAACCGCCGCACGCTCCAGCCCAGCCAGCGCACCGGCGCGCCCGGCAGGTTGACCACGGGCAGGTTTTGGGCGGCCATGACCGCTAAGGCCTCTTGCATCTGGCGCACCTCCAGCCGCAGCAAGCCCGGGTGGTCGTAGATGGCCCCGGGGGGCAGGCCTAAAATGGCGCTGGTGGCGTTGCTCAGCAGGTTGGTCAGTAATTTCGACCATTTCATCGCCGCGGCGTGGGGGTAGAGGCGAGGGCGCAGGCCTGCCTGGTGGAAGGCCGCGGCCAATCTGCGGGAAAGAGGGTGCCCTGCGGCCAGGCCAACCCCGCGGGCTTTGCTCACCTCGGCTTCGTGCTTGCTGCGCCGCGCCACCGCGGTGGTCACCGTCGCGGCCAACACCTTGGCCGGCCCCAACACCTGGCTTAGGCGGGCTTCTGCGTCCACCCCGTTTTGCAAGCACACCACCGGCGGGAACGCATCTTCCTGCCCGGTTAAGGCGCGCAGAAAACCCGCGGTGTGGTAAGTTTTCAGGGCCAGGAGCGCGGCGTCATAGGGCCCGGCGGCCAGGGCCTCGGGCACCGAAAGGGCTGTCTGAGGGCGGGGAAGGCGCCACACCTCGTCCTTTTGCCGCAGGCTGAGGCCGTGTGTGCGCAGGTGGGCTGCAGTGGCCGGGCGCACCAAAAAGGTGACCTCGTGGCCGCTGTGGGCCAGGCTCACGCCCAAGTAAGTGCCGATGGCGCCCGCGCCGATGACCAGAAACCGCATCTCCGCCACCTCACTGACAGGGGAATATGGCGTCGTCCAGGCGGTGACACAGCCCGAACATGGCCCATTGATGGCGGGCAGGGGCATATTGCAGGATGACGTAAGCCGCGTTGGGCAGCCGGAAACTGGGCGCGTGGGGGTAAGGCTGCGGCGGGATGCTCAGCGCAGCCCGCAGCACCCAATTCAAAATGCCGCCGTGGGAGACCACCAAATAGCGCCCCGGTGGATGCTGGAGCAGCCGCCGCAGAGCCTCGGTGGCGCGTTGGTACACTTCCCACAGGCTTTCGCCCGTTTCCCCCACGGGCGCAAAGAGCGATGACGGCGGCGTGCCCGCGGTTTGCTCGAAGGGCAGCCCCGTGAGTTCGCCCTTGTCGCGCTCTTGCCACACCGCGTCGTATTGAATTTGCGCTTCGGGGAAGCCCAATGCCCGCGCCACCAGCCGCGCGGTCTGTGCCGCCCGGGCCAAAGGGCTGCTGATGATGCCGTCGAAGGTCACGCCTTGGGCTGCCCAGCGTTGGGCCAGCGCCTGCGCCTGAGCGCGGCCGCGCGGGGTCAGGGGGAAGTCGGCCTGCCCCTGATGCACGCCTTGGCTGTTCCCCTCCGATTCCCCATGCCGCAGAAAGACCACCAAATAATTCTCTGGAGATGGCATGGCTCAGATGATAACACAATTTGGGCTCCTGTTCGGCCTGGGCCGGGAAAACGGCAGAAGTGGTTTTCTGTTTCGTAAGCCGTAATGCCTCTTTGAGGCTGAACGGTTGCGGCAAAGTGAGATATACTTGAACACGTCGGGCGTTGTCCCGGTAGACCTGCGCCACTGTGAGTCCTCTATGCCTTCCTTGCCCGGACATGCTCGTTGGATTGACGTCCACCGCGACCTGGCGCCGCTGGCCGAGTTGCTGAGTATGGCCTTTGCCGACCGCCTGGACGAAGAAGGCTGGCAGACCATCCGGCAGTTGCGGCAGATTGCGCGCAACCGTGCGGCTCAGCGCTACTATCGTCGCCGCGAAGTGCCGGGTGCGCCCCTGTACGGCTTTGTGTGGGAGGTGGGCGGTCGGCTGGTGGGCAACGTGAGCCTGATCCTGCTGACCACGTCTCCCCGGCAGTATTTGATCGCCAACGTGGCGGTAGACCCGATGTACCGCCGGTTGGGCATTGCGCAGCGATTGATGCGCCAGGCGTTGCGGTACGCCTGGCAACGGAAGGCACAGACCCTTTGGCTGCAGGTCGAAACGTTCAATCAGGGGGCGATTCGGCTATACCGCGCGCTGGGTTTCGAAGAGCAAGAGGTGGTGACCCTGTGGCGCACACCGCCTCCAGACCAGACCCCCACTGTGGTTGCTCCCGCCCGCGATGTAAAGTCGCATGCCCGCCTGGCTACTGCAGCGGAATGGGGCCAGCAGCAAGAATGGCTGGCTGCAGTGTATCCCCAGCACCGGGCCTGGCATTGGCCGCTCCCCTGGCCGCGGGCGTTGGCCCCGACATGGCGTGGTGTGTTGTGGCGTTTGTTGCACCCCGCGGCCTTTCAGCAATGGGTGGCCCGCCGGCACAATCGGTTGGTGGGGGCGGCTACGTGGGTGCCGCGGCCCCACGGGGCCTTTGACGAGGTGCTTTTAGCCTGCCCATCTTTGTTGCCCCCTGCCGATCTGACTGCGTTGCTGATGCCGCTTCGTCAGCGTACCGACCGTACCCTGCGCGTCGAATTGCCTCGCGGCTATCTGGCGCAATCGCTCACGGCCGCCGGATTTTTGCCTGCCCGCCATCTGCTCTGGATGCGCTACCCCGTGCGTCGGGGGCAATGAACGGCGGCGATGGCGTGCGGCGAGGGGGTGAAGTGGCCCCTTGGCGCTTTTCTGAGGCGGGGTAACCATGGCCTTCCCCTTCGGGCTGAGTAGTGATTTGGTCACCGTGCCGCTTGGGAAAATGGCTGCGGATAATCACGGATGAGCAAATTTTTTAGACGCCAAGGCCGCCCTGCTGCCAAACGCTTAACGCATCCCGCTTTTTGTGTCTTCTACGTCTCCCTTGTGTCTTCTGTGTTTCCGTGCGCGTCATTGAGATCTCTCTTTTGTTTGCGCTGAACAGTTGCGTGACTCGAAAAACATGACACCCTGCACTTGACAACCGGCCTCTGCATGGCCCGTTCATTTTCGTTTCACCTGACCTGGGGACGACGTGCTACAATGAAAAAGATCTTTCTGCGAGGTTACCGTTCAGACTTGGGAAAATAAACCACGGATGTGCGCGGATTTGTGGATCGCCAAGATGACGCCAAGCCCGCCAAGAAACGAAGGTGAGCGTTGTGCTTTTGGGTGTTTTGCGCCCAATCGGTGCCCATCTGTGGATGTTGTTTTTGCGAAATCTGCGGCTTCTCTTTGCTGAGGCCGAACAGAACCTCTGCGAGCACATCTTTATAAAGGAGGCCATCATGCGCCTGACATTTCATGGAGCAGCCCGCACCGTGACCGGCTCGCGCCACCTTTTGGAGATCAACGGCCACCGCGTGTTGTTGGAGTGCGGCTTGTATCAAGGCCGCCGCAAAGACACCTATGAACGCAACCGCCGCTGTGGCTTTGACCCCCGCAGCATCGACGCAGTGCTGCTTTCGCACGCCCACATCGACCACAGCGGCAACTTGCCGTTGTTGATCAAACACGGCTATCAGGGGCCGGTGTATGCCACTTCGGCCACCGCCCACCTGGCCAACATCATGTTGCTGGATTCCGGCCACATTCAGGAAGAAGATGCCCATTACCTGAACAAAAAACGGCGGCGCAAAGGGCTGCCGCCTGTGGAGCCGCTCTATACCATCGAAGACGCGGCGCGGGTGTCTGAACATTTCGTCGGCGTGCCCTACAATTTTACGTTCGAAGTGGTGCCTGGCGTGCGCGCCAAGTTCGTCGACGCAGGCCACATCTTAGGCTCGGCTGCCATCGTGTTAGACCTGGAAGAAAAGGGGCGCAAGGTGCGGCTGTGGTTTTCCGGCGACATCGGCAGGCGGCACATTCCCATCCTGCGCGACCCGGTGCTGCCCGACCATGCCGATTATCTGCTCATGGAGTCCACCTATGGTGACAAGCCGCACCGCGATGTGCAGGCTGCGTTCGAAGAACTGCACAACGTGGTGCGCCGCACTGTCGAGCGCGGGGGGAAGGTGATCATCCCCGCCTTTGCCGTCGGCCGCACCCAAGAGTTGGTCTACGCACTGCACCGGATGATCGAAAGCGGCGACATCCCCGACATTCCCATCATCGTCGATAGCCCCCTGGCGGTCAACGCGTCCGAAATCTACCACGCCCACCCTGAGTGTTACAACGCCGAAGCGCGGCAAATGCTTTTGCGTGGCGACGACGTCTTGGGCTTTGGACGGGTGGCTTACATCCGCTCGGTCGACGAATCCAAAGCCCTCAATGACCGTCACGACCCCATGGTGATCATCTCTGCCTCGGGCATGGCCGAAACCGGCCGCATTTTGCACCATTTGAAGAACAACATCGAAAATCCCCGCAATACCGTGCTCATCGTTTCGTGGCAGGCTCCCTACACGTTGGGGCGCCGCCTGGCCGACCGGGAGCCCCAGGTGCGTATCTTTGGCGAAACGTATCAAGTGCGGGCTGAAGTGGCCACGATCAACGGCTTTTCGGCGCATGCAGGGCGCAATGGTTTGTTGCGTTACGCTCGACGCCTCAAAGGGCAAGCCCGCCGGGTGTTTATCGTGCACGGCGAGCCACGCGGCGCCTTGCCGCTAATCGAAGCCCTGCACAGCGAGGGGATGAAAGTTTCGTACCCCCAACCCCACGAACACGTCGATTTATAACGGGTGCGGCGCAATGGCGCTATCGCTTGTGGCGAAGCCCTTGGCTGTATTGTTTTTACGCCTTTTTTATCTTTCGTCAGCCCATTTCCCTTGCCGAAACTGTGCAAACTTACAGTTTGGCAAACTTTTGGCAAAAAAAGCCGGGTAAGATAACCATGGTTGCAACAGCAGGTGCTTTCCTCAACAGGAAGCAGGGGACGAATTGTGGCCACACCGGTGGGGCCTGGGGGAGGGTACCCACCGGTGTGGCCTTTTAAGGAACGAGCCTCGACCTGCGCGCAAAGCGTTGACCTTTCCTCGGCTTACGGTATAATTCTTCTGCCTGGGCATGTGGTGGAATTGGCAGACACGCCAGACTTAGGATCTGGTGCCTTTCGGCATGTGGGTTCGAGTCCCACCATGCCCATTGCTTGGCAAGGCAGCCCGCGCGGGTTGCCTTCGCCACGTTTCCCTTCGCCACTGGGGAAATGATATAATGACGCCGCAATTTTGTAACTATTCAGCCTCAAAGAGACGCTACGGATGACGCAGGCAGAAAACCACAGAAGACACAGAAAGCGGGAAGTAAAGGCGTGATGCGGGAAGAGGTGAGGGGCTAAAGGGTTGGGTGGCTGGTTGCTTGGTTACTCAGGTGCCTCTCCTGACGCCCTCGGCGCCCAAAAATCCGCGTCTATCCGCCATCATCCGCGTTCATCCGTGGGCCGTTTTCCAAAGACTGAACAGTTACGCAATTTTCACCCTTTCTGCGAGGTATAACCTTGAAAGTGACAACCGAACCCCGTGACGACCATCAAATCCTCCTCACGATCACCTTCGACCGAGAGGAGTTGGAAAACGCCAAGCGCCGCGTGGCCCGTAAATACGCCAAACGCCTGCGCTTTCGCGGCTTTCGGCCGGGCAAAGCCCCTTACGAAGTCGTGGCGCGGCGTGTGGGCGAAGAAACCCTGACCGAGGAAGCCTTAGACGACCTGATAGAAAAGACTTATCCCGAGGCCTTGGAACAAGAAGGCATCGAGCCCTATGCCCCAGGGGAAGTGCAAGACTTGAAACTCGAAGACCAGGCAGAGATCCGTATTTTGATACCCCTCCAGCCCGAAGTTTCCTTGGGCGACTACCACAGCCTGCGCGTTCCTTACGAGCCGGAAGAGGCCCCTGAGGAAGCGGTGGAGGCCGTTTTGGAGATGTACCGCTCGTGGTTTGCCGACTTGCAGCCGGTGGAACGCGCCGCGCAAATAGGCGATGTGGTCAAGGTCAACGTCGAAGCCTACGAAGAAGGGAAAGAAGACGGTGAGCCCCTTTTCGCCGACCGGGAGCACCCGGTTTTGCTCGACGAACCCCGAGAGGACGAGTGGCCTTACCCTGGCTTTGCCAAGGCTTTAGAAGGTTTGGCCGCGGGGGATCAGAAAACCCTGATTTACACTTACCCCGACGACGCGGAAGACGAAAGCCTGCAGGGCAAAACCGTGGTCTTCAAAGTCGAAGTCACGGAAGTGCAAGAGCGAAAGGCGCCCGATTTGGAAGAACTCGCTTCGCGGCTGGGCATGGCGTCGGCTGAGGCGTTGCAGGAACGGGTGCGCGAGCAAATACAAGAGGATGCAGACAACGCCTACGCTCAGGATTACCTGGCTGATTTGTTGGAAAGGATCGAGCAGCAGGCTGAGATCAAATACCCACCGCAAATGGTGGAAAAGGAAATGGAGAACCTTGAAGAGAGCCTGCGGGAGCAGGAGCAAATGACGGGCGCTCCCTGGGAGAAGGTGCTCGAAGACGCGGGCTTCGACCCCGAAAATTTCGAAGAGGAACTTCGCGAGGAGGCAGAGACTATCATTAGGCATCGCCTGATTTTAGAGACGATAGCGAAGCAAGAAGAGATTCGGCTTGACCCTGCCTTGGTGGAGCAGAAGTTCCGGCAACTCATCGCCGAGGTGACCAAGGGGATGAGCCAAAAACAGATACGGCGTTTTGCCAAAGACAAAGAGGCATTGACCGACTTGTACCTAGCCACAGCGTTTGATGTTATGGTGGAGCAGGCGGCAGAATGGCTGGTGGCGCTGGCCAAAGGTGAATTGGACCAGGAAGAGGAAGACGAGGCCGCAGAAAGTGAAGCCGCAGAAGACGAGATCGCGGAAAGTAAAGCCGCAGAAGCCGAGGGCGCAGCCCCCGCCGAGGAAGCGCCAGCCCCGGCCGATGAGCCCGCTGAGGGCGCCGAAAGCGCGGAAACCCCAGCAGAAACACCCCCTTCCCCCGCCGAAAGCGCGGCAGAGGCAGCAGACACACCCCCTTCCCCTGCCGCAGACGAGGAACCACAAGGCTGACCCCTCGCGCCTTGTTGAGGAGACGTGCTATGTTTGACCCTCGCGCCTTGATCCCCATGGTCATCGAAAGTTCAGGCCGTGGTGAACGGGCTTACGACATTTACTCCCTGTTGCTCAAAGAGCGCATCGTGTTTTTGGGTACGCCCATCAACGACCAGGTCTCTAACTTGATGGTCGCCCAGTTGCTTTACCTCAATCGAGAAGACCCCGAAGCGCCCATCCAGATGTACATCAATTCGCCGGGTGGGCAAATTTACGCCGGGTTGGCCATTTACGACACCATGCAGATGATCACCAACCCCATCAGCACGGTGGCCGTGGGGCTAACGGCCTCGTTTGGCACCGTGCTGCTGGCCGCGGGCACCAAAGGGCAGCGTTACGCCCTTCCCCATGCCACCATTCACATGCATCAGCCTTTGGGCGGCGCGCAGGGCCAGGCCTCGGATATCGAAATCCAGGCCAAGGAAATTTTGCGCCTGCGGGCGCGGCTCAATGAGATCCTTGCTCGGCACACGGGGCAGCCTTTGGAGGCCATCGAGCGGGATACCGAGCGCGATTATTACATGAGCGCGGAGGAAGCCGCCGCCTACGGCCTGGTGGATAAGGTGCTCGAGCCACCGCCCAAAGCCGAGTTGTGACCTGTGCTCTTGTGACCGCGTCGGGCTTGCCCGGCGCGGTGTCGTTTGGAGGCCCCATGCGCGATATCAAAGCCCTGATTTTGGATATGGACGGCGTGCTCTGGCGCGGCCCGCAGCCCTTGGGCGACCTGGGGCGGCTGTTCGCGGAAGTCAAGCGGTTGGGGCTGCGTTATGTGTTCGTGACCAACAACGCGACCCGCTCGGTGGCGCAATATGCGGCGCGGCTGCGGGGCCTGGGTGTGCCTGCGGACGAAAAGCACATTTTGAACGCCGCACAAGCCGCGGCGCATCTGTTGCAAGAGGCGCTGCCCCAGGGTGCGGCGGTGTATGTGGTGGGGGAAGCCGGGCTGCAGGCCATGTTGGCCGCGGCGGGATTTCGTATAGCCAATAAAGAAACGAGAGAAAAGGCAAGCGAAGAGGCGAGGGCGGAAAAAGGCCGCCTGCCCGACGCGCAGGCCGTGGTGGTCGCGCTGAGCCGCGCCTGCACTTACGACCAATTGCGCACCGCCACGTTGTTGGTGCGCCGCGGCGCTTTGTTCGTGGGCACGAACCCGGATCGTACCTTCCCTACGCCCGAAGGGCTGGTGCCCGGCGCAGGCGCGCTGATTGCCGCTTTAGAGGCCGCTACCGACCAGCCCGCCCGCATCGCAGGCAAGCCCCAGCCCCTGCTCTTCCGCCTGGCTTTGCAGCGCCTCGGCACCCGCCCCGAAGAAACCCTGGTGGTCGGCGACCGCCTGGAAACCGACATCGCCGGCGGCCAGGCCGCGGGGTGCCGTACGGCCTTGGTGCTTTCGGGCGTGACCTCCATGGAACAGGCCATGGCCTGGGAACCCGCGCCCGACCTCATCGCGATGGATTTTGCCGCGGTGCTCCGTTTTCTGGCGCGGGAGCGCGCCTGGCAGGGGCGGCGGGTGGTCGCCGCGGCAGACGACGAGACCCTCAGACTGCCCCCCTTTCCCCCTGGTGAGGGCGATGGCCGCCACTAAACCCTTGATCTACGATTTGGACGAGGCCGACCTGCTGGCCTGGGTGACCGCGCAAGGCCAACCGGCTTATCGCGCCCGCCAGATTTGGGAAGGTCTCTACCGTCACCTGTGGGCTGCGCCGGAAGCGTTTACCCCGCTGCCCAAGGCGTTGCGCCGTGCGTTGGGCGAGGCTTTTGCCTTCGAGGCTTTTCAGCCGGTGGCCAGCCAGATGTCTTCCGATGGCGAAACGCACAAGACTTTGTTTCGCCTGCCCGACGGCGCCCAAATCGAAACCGTGCGGATGCGCTACGTGCGACGCCGCACTTTGTGCCTTTCGACCCAGGCCGGCTGCGCTATGGGCTGCGCTTTTTGCGCCACCGGCCAGATGGGCTTGCAGCGCAACCTCAGCGCAGGCGAAATTGTCGCCCAGGTGCTCTACTACGCGCGCTGGCTGCGCCGCCGGGGCGAGCGCGTGACCCATTTGGTCTTCATGGGGATGGGGGAACCTTTCCATAATTACGAGGCCACCCTGCGCGCGGTCGACCGGCTCAACCACCCCCGCGGCTTTGCCTTGGCCGCGCGGCGGATGACCATTTCGACCGTGGGGCTGGTGCCGCAGATCCGTCGCTTTACCCGCGAGCGGCGGCAGGTCAACCTCGCGGTTTCGCTGCACGCCGCCGACGACGCGTTGCGTTCCGCACTGCTGCCCATCAATCGGCGGTACCCCATTCCCGTGTTGATGGAGGCGTTGCGGGCTTACGTCGCGGCCACCCACCGACGGGTGACTTTTGAATGGGCGTTGATCCGGGGGCGCAACGACACCCCCGAGCAGGCGCGCAAGTTAGCCGCCTTGCTGCAAGGGATGCTGGCGCACGTGAATTTGATCCCCCTCAACCCCACGCCGGGCTTTGCTGGGGAAGCGACCTCCCGCCGGCGGGCGCAGGCTTTCTGTCAGATCGTGCGCGCCGCGGGCGTGCCCTGCACCGTCCGTTTGCGGCGGGGGGTGGATATTCAGGCCGGGTGCGGCCAACTTGCTTCGCGCGAGAGGCCTGCGCTGGATTTTGTGCTACAATCGAAGTAGCGGTTCATCGTTTGGTTGCCGGGTGGCCTGGTTGCCGGGTGACCTGGTGACGTTATCCGCGTTCCATTTCCCCAAGGAGGAAATGATGAAAGAGCCTGTGGTACGCCTGGTGTATCCCCCTGATTTGTTGCGGGTGCCGGTGCTCAATCAGTTGATTCAGCGTTTCCCCATCACCGTCAACATTTTGCGGGCCCAGGTGGGCTCTGATGCGGGCTGGATCGAACTGCAACTGCGCGGGGAGAAAGCGGAAGTAGACGACGCCCTGGATTGGCTGCGGGAGAAGGGGATTTACGTGCAGTTTGTAGAACCTTCGTCGGAAGATTGAGCCGCAGCACCGCGGGCAGGGGATTTTCTTCCTTCAGGTTGGTGCCAGGGCAGGGGCGGGGCTTCGCAGGTGGTCAGGTCGCGCAGCACCGCGTTGAGTTGCGCGCCGCCCAACAGGGTTAGGTTGACCAGGTAAAGGTAAAACATCAAGGCGATGGCCGCGGCTAAGGAGCCGTAAATCAGGTTGAGCCGCGGCAAGTTGTGCGCCAGATAGGCGCTGAAGCCGAGGTTGATGGTTTGCCACACCAGCGCGCTGAGCGCGGCGCTGAGGAAGGAGTTGCCCCGGCTGCTGCGCCGCGTGGGGATGAGGCGGAAAAGCAGGTAAAAGGCCAGCGTGGCTACGCCCAACACCACCAGTTGCCTGCTCAGCAGGTGCAGCGCCGGTGGGGTGGTCTGCCCAAACGGCAGCAAGGGGAGCCAGTGCGCGGCCAAGGTGAGCACGGCCATGCTTAGCAGCGCGGCGGTGATGATCAGGCCGATGAGCAACAGGCTCCAGGCGCGCAGGAACAGGCCGCTGCGCCGCACGCGGCCGTCGTGAATCACGCTGACCGCGGTGAGCAAGCCATACAGAAACCCCGAAGCCGACCATAGCAGGCCGACCGCGGCCGAATAGTTCGCCACGTGGTGGGTAAGGGCGACCTCGCGCACCACGCGGGTGAGGGTGTTGCTGCCCTGCGGCAGTAAACCGAGCACCGCGTGCACCACCGCGCGCTGCCGCGCCGGGTCTTGCAGCAGCCAACCGATGCCGCTGGTGAGCAACAGCACCAGGGGGAAAACCGAAAACACCGCGTAATAGGTCAGCGCGGCCGCGCGCAGCGAAATTTCGTTGCGCAGCCAGCGATGGTAAAAGCAGCCGACAAAACGTTTCATAAGCACCACTAACGCAGAGAGGGGCAGAGACACCGAGGGACGCAGAGACGCCGAGCAGCCTCCATTTTACTGCACTTGCGCCCGCGGGGTTTGGTGTCGGCGCGGGGAACCACAGAAGGCAGGGTAGGGGCGAGGCGTGCCTCGCCCGCTTTTGGCGTTCGCCCCTACGAAAGCCCCCTCGAATTTTGGGCGCGGCGCGGGGAAACCACAGAAGACACAGAAAGACCACAGAAAACACAGAAGGTTGCAGGGTAGGGGCGAGGCGTGCCTCGCCCGTTTTTGGCGTGCAGCGTTCCTGTAGGGGCGAACGGCCGTTCGCCCCTACGAAAGCCCTCGCGAATTTTGGGCGCGGCGCGCGGGAAACCACAGAAGGCACAGAAAGGCCACCGAAAACACAGAAGGCGGCAGTGTAGGGGCGAGGCAGCGCCTCGCCCGTTTTTGGCGTGCAGCGTTCCTGTAGGGGCGAACGGCCGTTCGCCCCTACGAAAGCCCTCGCGAATTTTGGGCGCGGCGCGCGGGAAACCACAGAAGGCACAGAAAGGCCACCGAAAACACAGAAGGCGGCAGGGTAGGGGCGAGGCGTGCCTCGCCCCTTTGGGCGCGCGGTGCCAAGGCATCGCTCGGGTAGGGGCGCACGGCCGTGCGCCCCCACGAAAGCCCCCGCGAATTTTGGGCGCGGCGCGTTTTTTCTTGCCACTGAGCCGCCTTCGTGCTAAAATTGCGCCGCGGGGGTGTGCCTGGTTTTTGCGGCGAAAAGTGGGTACCCCCCACTTTTCTGTGTATTAACCGCCCCCCACGAACCTGGTCGTGCCCTGGTCAGCCCAGGGCTTTCATGCGCGTGGAGAAAAGCAGAAACATGCCCAAAAGCGAACTCTTGTTGGCGTTCAACGAACTCTTAGAAGAACGGCACTTGCCGCCCGAAGCGGTGGAAGACGTGCTCAAAAAAGCCCTGGCCGCGGCTTACCGCAAGGAAGTGGGCGCGCCCGGCTCCCAAGAGGTCGAAGTCGAATTAGACCTCAAATCGGGGGTCTTCTCGGTCAAGGCCGAAAAAGAAGTGGTCACCGACGTGCAAAACCCGGCCACCGAAATCGCTTTGGACGAGGCCGAGCAGATCGACCCCGAAGTCGAACTGGGCGACGTGGTCATGGTCGACGTCACGCCTTCCCACCTGGGGCGGGTGGCCGCGCAGACCGCGCGGCAGGTCCTCCGCCAGCGGCTGCGCGAGGTAGAGCGCGAGTTGCAATACAAGCACTTCAGCCTGCTGAAAGGCGAAATCATCAACGGCGTGGTGCAAGCCGTGCGGGCCGGCGGCGTGGTCATGGGGCTGGAGAAAAACGCAGAAGGCCTGCTGCCGCGCAAAGAGCAGATCCCCGGCGAGCGTTTCCGCATTCACGACCGGGTGCGCGCCCTGTTGCTCAACGTGACCATGGAAAACAAAGGCCCGCAAATCATCCTCTCGCGGGCGCACAAAGACTTCTTGCGCCGGTTGTTGGAAGAAGAAGTGCCTGAAATTTACCGCGGCGAGGTGGAAATTCGGGCGATTGCCCGCGAGGCGGGGCGGCGTTCCAAAGTAGCCGTCTCGGCTGCCGCCCCAAACATCGACCCGGTGGGCGCGTGCGTGGGCATCCGGGGGGTGCGCATCCAGGCCATCATGCGCGAACTGCACGGCGAGAAAATCGACGTCATCGAATGGAACCCAGACCCCGAAATTTTCATCGCCAAGGCCCTCAGCCCCGCGCAGGTGTTGGGCGTGTACCTGCACCCCGAAGCCGAAGGCCACCGCACCGCGACCGTGGTCGTGCCCGAAGACCAGTTGAGCCTGGCCATTGGTCGCCAGGGGCAGAACGCGCGGCTGGCAGCCAAACTCACGGCCTGGCGCATCGACATCAAGAGCGTGCTCGAAGCCGCGGCCGACGTCCTCTACAAACTGCAAAACGATCCCGAAGTGGCCGCGATGGCCGAAGCCGAGGCCGAACTCGTCCCCCAGGTGGAGGCCATCTTGGCCAAGAAGGCCGAGGGGCGGCTACTCGCACCCGAGGAATACCGCTTGGTGATTGGCTTTATCGACCGGGTGGAGCGCGGGGTGATCGCCCAGCAGGCCGAAGCCCTTTCCGAAGAAGCCCGCCGCCTGGCCGAACTGCGGGCGCAGATTCCCGAAGCGGCCTTCGACCTGCCTATCGACGTGCTGGGCCTGTCCCCGCGGCTGACCATCCGCCTGACCGAGGCGGGCTACAACGCGGTGGGCGACCTGATGCTCCAGATGAAGCAAGACCCCGACGCGATTTTGGCTTTGGACGGCATCGGCCCCAAAGCCATGGAAAAAATTGCGGAGACGTTGGCCTTCTTCGAAGAAGAGCACCGCGCAGCCCACGCGGAGGAGGAAGAAGCCGCAGCCGAAAGCGCCGAGCAGCCCCCGGCAGCAGAGACCCCCGTTCCCCAGGCCGAGGCCCAGGGCGAAGCCCCCGCCGCCGGCGAGGCTGAAGCCGAAGCCCCGGCGGCCAGCGAGGCCGAGCCCGCTGCCGAGCCTGAGGAAGCGGAAGCGCCCGCCGAAGCAGCCCCTGCCGAGGCCGAAGAAGCGGCTACCGAGCCTTCTTTGGACGACCTTTTCGCCGCGGCCATCGATGCCGAGCCCATCCCCGAACCGGCCGAGGCAGAACCCGAACCTGAAATCACGCCGAAAAAGAAGAAAAAGAAGAAGAAAAAGAAGAAGCCTCGCCAGTACGTCGAACTGGCTTACGGCGAAGACGAAGAAGACCTGATCCCCGTCAAGCGCCACAAGCGTGGCGAAGACGAGTGGGAAGACTGGGGCTTCTGAGCACGAAGGAAGACCGATGAGCAAGAAGCGGCGCGGCAAACACATCCCGCAGCGGACGTGCGTGGGGTGCCACCGCACCCTGCCCAAGCGGCAATTGGTGCGGCTGGTGCGCACCCCTGAGGGCGTGCGCGTCGACCTGACCGGCCGCCAGCCGGGGCGCGGCGCTTATTTGCACGACCGCCGCGCCTGCTGGGAGCAGGCGCTCAAGCGAGGCACCCTGGCCCGCGCCCTGCGGGTCGAACTCACCGAAGACGACCTGACCCGTTTGCGGGCCTTTATGGCCGTTTTGCCCGACGACGAAGACGATTCTTCTGACCCTCACGCTGCGTAGCGCGCCCTCGCAGCCGGGGGCACAGCGCCCGACGCGCGCAGCAAGGAGGTAGTATTGATGACGCCCACCACCCAACAGGAACCGATCCTGCTCCCGCCCAAGATGACGGTGCGCGAACTGGCCGAGACCTTGCAGGCCAGCCCCATCGACTTGATCAAAACCTTGATGGCCAACGGGGTGATGGCCTCGATCAACCAGACCATCGACTACGACACCGCGGAAATCGTAGCCACCGAACTGGGCTATGAAGTCGCGCTGCAGGCGCCCGAAGAGGAAATCGCCACCGAAGCCGAAGCCGAAATCCCACTCTGGCGGCGGCTGATCGCCGACGAGCCGGAAGACCAACTGCAGCCACGGCCGCCGGTGGTGGCCGTGTTGGGGCACGTCGACCACGGCAAAACCTCGTTGTTGGATGCCATCCGCCACACCAACGTGGCCCAGCGCGAGGCCGGCGGCATTACCCAGCACATCGGCGCTTACCAGGTGGTGCACGACGGCCGCAAAATCACCTTTTTGGATACCCCCGGCCACGCGGCGTTTACCGCCATGCGCGCCCGCGGCGCCCAGGGTGCGGACATCGTGGTCTTGGTGGTCGCCGCGGACGACGGCGTGATGCCCCAGACCCGCGAGGCCATCGACCACGCCAAGGCCGCCCAAGTGCCCATGGTGGTGGCCCTCAACAAAATCGACCGCCCCAACGCCAACCCCGAGCGGGTCAAACGCCAACTGGCCGACGCGGGGCTGGTGCCCGACGAGTGGGGCGGCGAAACCATGGTCGTGCCGGTCTCGGCCAAGTTGGGCCAGGGCATCGAAGACCTGCTGGAAGCCATCCTCTTGGTGGCCGACAGCATGGACATCCGCGCCAACCCCAACGGCAGGGTGATCGGCACGGTGATCGAAGCCCGCCGCGAAAAAGGCCGCGGGGTGGTAGCCACCCTATTGGTGCAAAACGGCACCCTCAAACTACGGCAGGCCGTGGTGGCCGGCACCACCTACGCCAAAGTGCGCGCCATGACCAACGAGCACGGCAAAGCCGTGCGGTCAGCCCCCCCTTCCACCCCGGTGCAGGTGCTGGGCTTCAACGACGTCCCGGCCGCGGGCGAACTCTTCCAGGTCGTGGAAAACGAAAAGGTTGCCCGCGAAATCGTCGCCCAACGGTGGGACGCCCAGCGTTCCCAAACCCAGCAAGAAAGCAAGCAAATTTCCCTGGAAGACCTGTTCAACCAGGTGCAAGGCGGCGAGATCAACGAACTTCGCTTAGTGGTCAAAGTAGATGTTCACGGATCCCTGGAACCGGTGGTACAATCTATACAGGACGTGGCAGAAAAGAGCGAGATCAAGGTGCGGGTTTTGCACGCCTCGGTGGGGCAGATCAGCGAGAACGACGTCAACCTGGCTGCGGCATCCAAGGCCGTGGTCATTGGGTTCAATGTCCACCCCGATGCGCCGGCCCGCAAATTGGCCGAAAGCCTGGGCGTATCCGTTCGTACTTACAACATCATCTATCGTTTAACCGAAGACCTGGAAAAGGCCCTCAAGGGCATGTTGGGCGCGGAGGAAGTGGAAACCTCCTTGGGCAAGGCCGAAGTATTGGCCGTGTTCAAAGTGCCCAAGGTGGGGAAGGTGGCGGGCTGCCGGGTGCGAGAAGGCGTCATCCGCCGGAACGCGTTGGCGCGCGTGGTGCGGCAGGGCGAAACCCTTTTCGAGGGCCCGCTGGCTTCTCTGAAGCACGAAAAGGAAGACGTGCGCGAAATCCGCGCCGGCTTCGAATGCGGCATCGCGCTCAAGGGGTTCCAAGATTTTCGGGTGGGTGACCTCATCGAGTGTTTCACCCGCAGCCGCGGTGAAGTAGAAGAGAGCGGCTGGTAACGAGAGGCAAGCCATGGTTTCGCGACTGCGTTTGCGCCGCATCAACGAGCGCATCAAAGAGGAACTCGCGGTGCTGCTGTTGTACGAAGTGGCTGACCCGCGGCTGCAGGGCGTGACCGTAACCGACGTCCGGGTGGATCGGGAACTGGCCTATGCCGATGTCTTTGTTTCTGCCGTGGAGGGCGCGGCGCGCAAGGATGAAATTTTGGCCGGGCTGGCGCACGCCCGGGGCTTCTTGAGCCGCCAGTTGGCGCAGCGTGTGGAACTGCGGCAGTTCCCGCGACTGCGTTTTCACTGGGATCCCACACCCGAGCGCGCGGAGCGCATCGAGCAATTGTTGGCCCAACTGCGCACGGAGCGCGACGCGGCCGAAGAGGTCGCCGACGCGGCAGAAAGCCTCCCTCCCTCTCTCTCCCCCGACGAGGATGCTTAGAAAAGGCAGGAATTGCCTTTTTGAGCAAAAATTCCATAGGAACACCCAATAATTAGGGTGTTGACGCAAAGGCGCGGAGAGGGCAATGACGCAGAGACGCAGAGAAAGGCAAAGACGCAGAGAACGGTAACTATTCAGCCTTGGCAAGAAGAAACCACAGATTACGCAGAAAGAGATCCACAGATGAGCACAGATTAGGCGAAAAACACTAAAAAGCCCTCTTTCGCTCTCGCTTCTTGGCGGTCTTGGCGTCATCTTGGCGACCTTGGCGACTTAAAAATCCGTGTTATCCGTGGTCTATTCCCTTGTGGCTGAATAGTTACAGAGAACGTAAAATTGCCGCTCCCCGTACCCGGCCCTCAGTTCTCCCCTCTGCGTAATCTGTGCTACCTGCTGCCTGCAACCACATTCCTCCCCCGAGGTGAGCATGGACGACTCCCGAGACTTGGCTGCAGCCGGTGAATGTTTGCGCGCGGCCTCGACTGTGAGCATCGTTTCCCACGTCGGCCCCGATGGCGACGCGGTGGGCTCGGTTTTGGGCCTGGCGGCCGCGTTGCGCGCCGCGGGCAAGCACGTCACCGTGGCTCTGGCCGACGGCGTCCCCGAACGCTTCTTGCATTTGCCGGGAGCCAACCAGGTGGCGCGGCGGGGCGACCCCCAGGCCGAGTGCCGCGTCTTCCTCGACTGCGGTGACCTGCAGCGGGCGGGCAGCGCCTGGCAGCCCCAATGGCCGGTGGAACTCAACATCGACCACCACAAAACCAACACCCGCTTCGCCCGTTTCAACGTGGTCTGGCCCCACGCGGTGGCCACCGCGGCCATGCTCGCCGAACTCTTGCCCCGCTGGGGCTTTGAAATCACCCCCGAGGCCGCCTCGGCCTTGCTCACCGGGATGCTCACCGACACCATCGGCTTCCGCACGTCCAACATGACTGCCCAGGCTCTCCGCTTGGCCGCCGACCTGGTCGACCGGGGCGCACCCCTCAGCGAACTTTACTTCAAAGCCCTGGTCGAGCGTCCCTTCGCCGCTTTGCGCTACTGGGGGCAAGGGCTGAGCCGTTTGCAGCGCGAGGGCGGTTTGGTGTGGACTTCGCTCACCCTGCACGACCGGGTCGTGAGCGGTTACCCCGGCGACGACGACGCCGGCCTGGTCAGTTATCTGGCCACCGTGCGCGGCGCAGCCATTGGCGTCATCTTCATTGAGCAAGACGACGGCACCGTCAAAGTCAGTTGGCGGGCGCGCCCCGGCTGGGATGTCTCCGGCGTGGCCGTGCAGTTTGGCGGTGGGGGACACGCCCCTGCTTCGGGAGCCACAGTTCCCGGCACATTAGAAGAGGTACAAGCCGCTGTTCTTCAGGCGACTCGTATGCTGTTGCAACCATCTTTTGAAGAGGGATAAAAATGGACACTCAAAGTATGATCCGCGATGTTGTCTCCGGCGTGTTGGTGGTCGACAAGCCCGTGGGGATGACCTCCCACCAGGTGGTGCAGGTCATTCGGCGGGGCACCGGCATCCGACGCGCCGGGCACACGGGCACGTTGGATCCGCGTGCCTCTGGTGTATTGGTGGTGCTGATTGGGCCAGCCGTGCGCCTGAGCGAATGGGTTTCGGCCTCCGACAAACGCTATATGGCCACTATTCGCTTGGGCAGCGCGACCGACACCTACGACGCAGAAGGGCGTACCACAGAGGTCGCCCCCTGGGAAAGCATCACCGAAGAAGAATTCGAAGCCATTTTGCAGCAATTCGTGGGCGAGATCGAACAAGTGCCGCCCCCTTACTCCGCGGTGCGGGTGAAGGGGAAGCGCGCCTACGACTTAGCCCGCAAAGGCCAGCCGGTGGAACTCAAACCGCGCAAAATCCAGGTGCATAGTCTGGAATTGCTGGAATGGGCACCGCCCGAGGTCGTCATCGACGTCCATTGCTCCTCCGGCACGTACGTGCGCTCTTTGGCTCACGACATCGGCAAAGCCTTAGGCTGCGGTGCGCATTTGGTTGGCCTGCGCCGCACCCAGAGTGGCCGCTTTACCCTGCGCGACGCTGTGCCCCTGCGCCGCCTGGAAGAGGCCTTCCGCCGTGGGGAATGGTATCGGTACCTCATCCCCGCCGCGGAGGCGCTATCTGAGTGGCCGATGGTGGAACTGGATCCCGACACAGTGGAACTGGTGCGCCACGGTCACCGCATCAAGCCGCCTGCCGGTGTGACGCTGGAAGACGGCCAGATGGTGCGCGCGGTCACCGAACAGGGCGACCTGGTGGCAGCGATGATCTATCGGGCTGAAGACGGCGAACTGCAGCCGAAAAAGGTCTTCTTTGCCTCGTGACATGCAGCACGTTTACACGCTGACCTCACTTCACCTGCGGGGGGCGTGGGTGACCATTGGCGTGTTCGATGGCGTGCACCGGGGGCATCAGGCGCTGCTGCGAGATTTCGTGGCCGAAGCCCACGCCCACGCTGCGCCAGCCGTGGTGGTCACCTTTTACCCCCACCCAGCGGAAGTGTTGAGCAACCGCCGCGCCCCCTTTTACCTCACGTCGCCTGAAGAAAAGGCGCGGTTGATTGCGGCTTTAGGCGTTGACGTGCTGCTCACCCACCCTTTCGATGAGGATGTAGCCCGCCAGCCGGCGCAGGTCTTCATGCAGGCCCTCAAGGCGCATTTGGGCCTGCGTCGGTTGTGGGTGGGCTACGACTTCGCCTTAGGCCGTGGCCGTGAGGGCGATATCCCCACCCTGCGGCGTTTGGGCGAAACCTTAGGCTATACCGTGCACGTGGTGGAAGCCTATCGCCTGGATGGCGAGGTGGTCTCTTCTACCCGCGTGCGTCAAACCCTGGCTGCTGGCCAGGTGCGGCAGGCGGCTCGCCTTTTGGGGCGGCTTTATGCGCTGCCCGGCCAGGTGGTGCCCGGCGAGGGGCGGGGCCGCCGGCTGGGGTTCCCCACCGCCAACCTGGCCACTTGGCCCAAACGGATGGTGCCGGCAAGCGGCGTGTACGCTTGCTACGCCGATCTGGCGGAGGGCACGTTCCCCGCGGTGGTCAACATCGGCGTGCGCCCGACGTTCGAGCAGGGTGATGCCGCGCCGCGCATCGAAGCCCACCTGTTGGATTTTTCCGGCGACTTGTATGGCCGCCGGCTGACTTTGCGTTTTGTCGCCCGTTTGCGGGCAGAGCGCCGCTTCCCCTCGGCTGAAGCGTTGGCGGCGCAGATTGCGCGCGATGTGGCCCAGGCCCGCACCGTGCTGGCTGCAGAACCGGCGTCCCGCGCTGCCGCCCCGGTGCCTTCCCTCGGCTAACCTTGGCCCGCTAACGGCCGTGCCCGAGGAAAAACCGCAGATCCCGCAGAGAAAAACACAGAAGACACAGAAAAGGCACAGAAAACACCGAAGCGGGGACGCGAGAAGCAGCAACATCGCGTGCTTCGCTCCCTTTGCGCCAACTTTGTGTTCTCTCTGCGTCTTTGCCTTTCTCTGCGCCTGGTATGATTGGCGTTACCAACCACCGATTGACACAGATTTACACCGATTGGGTGAAAAACACAGAAGACACAGAAAACCCACAGAAAACACAGAGTAACTATTCAGCCTTGGCAAGAAGAAACCACAGATTACGCAGATTACGCAGAAAGAGATCCACAGATGAGCATAGATTGGGCGAAAAACACTAAAAAGCCCGCGCTCGCCCTCACTTCTTGGCGGTCTTGGCGTCATCTTGGCGACCTTGGCGACTTAAAAATCCGTGCTATCCGTGGTCTATTCCCTTGTGGCTGAATAGTTACAACACAGAAACTTTTCTTGGCGCCCTTGGCGCTAATCTCTCTGCGCCTCTGCTTCCTCTGCGCCTCTGCGTTTTTGCCTCTTGAGCACGAGCGGCTCGCTGGTGGATGCTTATGTCGGCCTTGCTTTGGTATTTCGCGTTGTTGCTGACCGGTTGGGCGGCCTTTCCCTTGGCCTATCGGCTGCTGCCCGCGTTGGCCGATCGCGGCTACGCGCTGAGCCGCGCCTTGGGGTTGTTGTTGGCGGGCTATGTGTTTTGGCTGTTGGCCTCGCTGCACTTGGCCCTCAATACCCCTGGCGGCGCGTGGAGCGCGTGGCTGGTGATGATGGCGCTCAGCGCGGCGGCGGCCTGGCGGCAGCGCGAGGCGTTGCGCGCCTGGCTGCGTGAGCGGCGGGCTGTGATTTTGTGGGTCGAGGGGGTTTTCTTGCTTGCCTTTGCCGCGGCTGTGGCGGTGCGCTCGGTGATCCCTGCTGCGGTGGGCACCGAAAAGCCCATGGAAATGGCCTTCCTCAACGCCATCCTGCGCTCGCCCACGTTCCCGCCGCACGACCCCTGGCTTTCGGGTTACGCGATTTCCTACTATTATTTTGGCTATGTCCTGGTGGGGATGCTGGCCCAGGCTTTGGGCGTGCCGGGCACCGTGGCCTTCAACCTGGGGCTGAGCACCGTGTTTGCGCTTACGGTCACCGGCGCGTTTGGCCTGGCTTATACCCTGATCCGTCCCCGCCGACCGTGGGTGGCGCTGTTGGCGCCCCTCTTTGTCGCCCTCAGCGGCAATTGGGAAGCCGCGCTGGAGGTGCTGCACAGCCGCGGCCTGCTTTCGCCGGCGTTTTGGCAGTGGTTGGGCATTCGCGATCTCGCGACCCCGCCGCAGGCGCCTTTTTCTTGGACGCCGCACCGTTTTTGGTGGTGGTGGCGGGCTTCGCGGGTGGTGAGCGATTTCAACCTCGCGGGCACGTTCCAAGAGGTCATCGACGAATTCCCCTTCTTTTCTTACCTGCTGGGCGACCTGCACCCCCACGTGTTGGCGCTGCCCTTTGCCCTGCTGGCGGTGGGGCTGGCGCTGAACGTGTATCTGGGCGGTGCTCGGCCGGTGGCCCGCGCCTGGCGGGCTTTGCCCCGCCCGGCCTGGCCACCGCGGCCTCGCCTGGGCGAGCGCTCCCTCGCCTATGGGCGGCGCTGGGCGCGCGGCGCTCTGGCCTGGGCCCCCTTTTGGGGAAAGCGTCTGACCCGCGAGGTGGCGCGCCTGGTTTCGTGGCCCACGTTTGCCCTCGCCGCGGTGGTGTTGGGCGGCTTGGCCTTCCTCAACACGTGGGACTTCCCCATCTACGTGGCGCTGTTTTTGGCCGCGCTGGCTGCCCGGCGCAGCCGTAGCCAGGGCTGGGTTGCGCAGTGGAAGCCCTTGCTCACCTTGGGGTTGGCGTTGGGGGTGAGCGGCTGGTTGCTGTATTTGCCTTTTTATGTGGGTTTTTCTTCGCAAGCCGGCGGCGTGTTGCCCAATTTGACCACGCCGACCCGCGGGGTGCAATTTTGGGTGATGTTTGGCGTGTTGCTGGTGCCGGTGGGGGTGTGGCTGGTTTGGGCGGCCTGGCCCCGTGACCGCGCGGCGCGCAACCGCCTGACTACCGCATTAGGCCAAAGCGCGCTGCTGGTGGGGGGTATGTTCGTGGCGGCTTTGCTCTTGGGGTGGATGCTGTTCCATCTGGGCGGCCTGCACCCCGGGTGGAAGGCCCAGGCCATGCGCTTGCTGGGCGCAACCCAGGCTGCGAGTTGGGGCGCTCTGGCTGCGGCCGCGTTTCGCCGCCATCTCGCCGCGGGCAGCACCTGGTTCCTCTTGCTTTTGTTGGGGTTGGCCTGGTATGTCTTGCAGCGGGGGCTGCGCACACCTCGCCGCAGCGGGCAACGGTCGCCTGCTACGCGGGAAGGCGCGTTTGCCGCCCTGTTGGTGCTGTTTGGGGGCTTGTTGGTGCTGACGCCGAACTTCTTTTATCTGTTAGACCAGTTCGGTACCCGCATGAACACGGTGTTCAAGTTTTACTACCAGGGCTGGGTGCTCTGGGGGCTGGCTGCCGCGTATGCCGCCGCCTGGATTAGCCGCCAGCGCAGCCGCTGGCAGCCTTTGGCACAGGCCGCATGGGCGGTGGCCCTGCTCTTGGGGCTGCTCTACCCGGTTTTGGCGCTGCCTGCCCGTACCGATGGCTTCCACCCCGCGCAGGGGCTGACGCTGGATGCAGGCGCGTATCTCAGCCGCCAGCAGCCCGACCTTTGGGGCGCGGTGCAGCATTTGCAGGCCTGGCCGGTGGGGCCCCTGGCCGAGGCCGTGGGCGGCAGTTACAGCGAATATGCCCGCGTGAGCACGTACAGCGGCCAGCCCGCGGTGCTGGGTTGGCCCGGCCACGAAAGCCAGTGGCGCGGCGGCGATGCGCTTTTCCGTGACCGCACCGGCGACGTGCAAGCCCTTTACACCACCCCCGATTGGAGCCAGGCCCAGGCGATTATCGCCAAATACCACATCCGCTACATCGTGGTGGCGCCGTTGGAGCGACATACCTACGCGGTGCAGGAGCGCAAATTCCAGACCCATCTGCCGGTGTTGTACCAGCAAGGCGAGGTGGTGGTCTATGGCGTGCCTGCCCCTTGGCGTTGATGCCCGGTCACCGTTTAGCCCTCCTCTGGGATGCGGGAAGAGGTGAGGTGCCGAAGGGTTTGGGGGGTGGTTGGTTAGATGCCTCTCTGGGCGACTGGCGCGTCGGCGTCTCTCTGCGCCTCGGCCTCTCCTTTGCGCCTTGGCGTTAACGCCTTGGCGACCTTGGCGTTAACGCCTTGGCGCCTTAAAATCCGCGTCTATCCGTAATGCCCCGCGTTCATCCGCGGGCTGTTTCCTGAGGGCTGCAAGATGCCCGAAAGATGGTGGTGGTGCGATGAGTCAGACACGGCGAGTTTCCACAGAGCAGGGGCTGTATGCCTTGGCGCTGCTGTTGGCGTTGGTTTTGCGGCTGTGGCGGCTGGGCGCTGCGCCCTTGGGGGAAGGCGAAGCCCGCCTGGCGCTAAACGCTTTGGGCGTGGCCGGGCGGCATGTGCAGGCGTTGGGCGCTGCGCCCTTGTTGACCGCGCTGAGCGGGCTGGCTTTTTTCGCCCTCGGCAGCACCAACGCCATCGCCCGCCTGGTGCCCGCCTTGGTCGGAAGTTTTTTGCCTGCCCTGGCGTGGCCGTTGCGCCGTGCCGTGGGGCGGCCTAATGCCCTCGTTCTTGCCTTTGCCCTGGCCTTGGATCCGGTGCTGGTGGCGCTCTCCCGCCGGGCAGATAGCCCTGTGCTCGCGGTGGCGGCTTTGGCCGCTTTGCTCATCGCCGTGTATCGGCAGCGGTGGGCCTGGGCGTTCCCCTTGCTGGCGCTGGGTGCGTTGAGCGGCCCGACCTTTTGGTGGGGCGGCCTGGCTTTGCTCTTGGGCCTGGCTTTATGGCGGGTGCGGGGCGGGCGGCTGCGCCTGAAAGTCGATCTGCCCGCGGTGAAACGCGGCGTCTGGATCGCGCTGGGCCTGTGGGTTTTGGGCGCTTCGCTGGCCTTTTGGACGCCGGAAGGGGTGGGCAGTTTGCTCAACAGCCTGGTCGCGCTGGTGCGGATGTTCTTCCACCGGCAGGGCGCATCGCCGTGGTTGTTGGGGGTGGCTCTGGCGGCGTATGCGCCGTTGGCCAGCGGTGCGGCGGCAGTGGCCGCGGGCATCGCGTGCTTCCGCCAGCGTCGCTTGCCCTGGTGGGGCTGGGTGATTTTGGCGACCATGCTGCTGTGGGTGCTCACGCCGTCTCGTAGGGTGGCGTTGTTGGCCTGGCTGATGCCGCTGCTGTGGTTGGCCGCGGCCGAGGCTCTGACCGCGCTGCCCCGCCGTCACCTTCGCGATGCTGCCTGGCAGGCCGCGGTTTTGCTCAGCATGTTGGGCTTTAGCGGCCTCAACCTCGCGGCCTGGTCTCAGCGCAATGGTCAGCAGGCCTCCCTGGCTCTGCTGCTGGCAGTGGGCACCTGGGGGCTGGCGCTGATTTTGGCCGCGTTGATGGCCACCTCGTGGCGCGGTTATGGCCGCCGTTGGGGCGAGGCGCTCGCCGGGCTGACTTGGGGGTTGAGCGCGGTGGGCGGTTTGCTCACCGTGGCTGCCCTTTTTCACGCGGCCTACGGCCCCCGCAGCGCAGAGATTTGGTACCCTCAGGCCACGGCGACGCCCACGGTTTTGTTGCAAACCACTCTGGAAGACATGGCGCAATGGTACACCGGCAGGCCCGACGCTTTGGAAGTGGTCGACCTGACCCGCGCCGCGCCAGTGGCCTGGATGCTTCGCAACATGCCCGCCGCGCACTCACAGTTGGCCTTGGGGCCTGCCCAACGGCCGCCGGTTGTGGTGGCGTTCGAAACGTGGCAGCCGCAGAACCTCGGCGGCTATCGCGGGCAGGATTTCCTCTTCCGCCGCGCGAGCGTGTGGCCTTTCGCCAGTACGAAACACGCGGTGCAATGGCTTTTCTTCCGGCCTTTGCCCCTGCCTCAGCCGCGTTTGGTGCTTTGGGTGCAGGCCGACCTCTTCCCCCAGCCGAAGAAGCGGCCCTAAGCCCGCCCTCGCACCACACCCTTTGCCAGAGAAGGAGATTGTCAGATGCCTTTGCCGCAGCGCATAGCGATCGACGGCCCGGCCGCTTCGGGCAAATCGACCCTGGCCCAGCGCCTGGCCGAAACGTTGGGCTATCTGTACTTTGATACCGGCGTGCTCTATCGGGCGGTGACCTGGGCGGCCTTGCAGCGCGGTGACGCGGTGGAAGATGCGGACGCGCTCACCGACCTGGCCGCGAACCTGCCCATCGACGTCCGCCCGCCCAGCAAGGCCGACGGCCGCAAGTATGACGTCTGGGTGGGGAAGCATGACGTCACCTGGGCTATCCGTTCGCCAGAGGTGGACCGCTGGGTGTCGATCGTCGCGGCGCATCCGGGGGTGCGGCAGGCTTTGATCGAAAAGCAGCGGGAAATCGGCCGTCGCGGGCGAGTGGTCATGGTGGGCCGCGATATCGGCACCGTGGTGATGCCCGACGCGGACTTGAAAATTTATCTGGACGCTTCGGCTGAGGAACGCGCCCGCCGCCGTTACGAAGAGCGCCGCGCCCGCGGGGAGCACGTGTCGTATGAACGCATTTTGGCCGCGGTGCAGGCGCGCGACCGTCTGGACGCCCAGCGCACCGTAGCCCCCCTGCGCGCCGCCGACGACGCGGTGGTCATCCAGACCGACGACCTGGACGCAGCCCAGGTCTTTGGCCGCGTGCTGGCTTTGATCGAAGACGCCGATTGCTGAGCCTGAGCGGACGATGGCGCGAGCAGCCATGAGCAACCGACCTTACACCCCCTGGCGAACGACTTACGACCCCGAAGCCTGGCGGCGCAAGCGCGTTTGGCTGCGCCGTTTGGTGGGCAAGTTGGGTTTCACCTTTCTGGTGCGCATCGAAGCCGTCGCCGGGCTGGAAAACCTCCCCCGGCAGGGGCGGGTGGTGGTGATTTTCAACCACATCGCTTTTATCGACCCCCTGGCGGTCATGTATGTCAGCCCCCGCGATTTGGTGCCGATGATGAAGGTGGAAGCCTTGGATTACCCGCTCATCGGCGCGTTGCCCCGCTGGTGGGGTGCGATTCCCGTGCGCCGGGGCGAGGTGGATTCCCTGGCCATTCGTCAGGCGCTGGCCGTGCTCGAAGCCGATGAGCCGCTACTGATCGCGCCCGAAGGCACCCGTAACCCGTCGTTGCAGCGGGGTAAGTTGGGGCTGGCGTATTTGGCAGCCCGCACCGGCTCGCCCGTAGTGCCGGTGGCCATCGAGGGCACCGAGGGCTACCCGACGTGGCCTCTTTCGTCGCGCTGGCGTGGGCCGGGCGTGCGGCTCACGTTTGGCCGGCCCTTTCGCTTTGCCGTGCAGCAGCGCCATCCCCGCCGCCAATTGCTGCAAAAGATGACCGACGAAGCCATGTACGTGCTGGCCGGGCTGCTGCCCCCTGAGCGCCGCGGGGTGTACGCGGATCTGAGCCGCGCCACCCAGGAAACCATCCGCTGGCTGTAACTCGCAGAGAGCCGCGGAAGGGCAACCAAGCCACCGGGCCACCAAGTAACCAAGGCTCCAGGCAACCCATTCCCCCACCGTGGTAAAATTCAGGGCGTTGTGCGCACCGGTTGGCCAACCGGGTACGGCGAGCCGCACCTGTTCGGTCACAAGGGAATACACCACGGAGGACACGGGGACGAATTGCGGGTTGCGCCTTGGGATGGGACGCCGAGCACGCCAAGAAATCGCGGCCTCTCATCAATCTGTGCCCATCTGTGAAATCTGTGGATGTTTTTTCTGCGTAATCTGCGCAATCTGCGTAATCTGCGGTTTCTCCCTGCTGAGGCCGAGCGGTTATGGCGAGTCAAATTTATGGTTTGTGGAGGGCCTGATGAATCTTTCCATTGGCTTGGCCTTTGTGGCCGGGTTGGCTTCGTTCCTTTCGCCCTGCGTGTTGCCCTTAGTGCCCGCCTACATCGGCTATTTGAGCGGTCGCGCGCTGGCCGAGCCCGGCCAGGGCAGCCGCCGCAGCCAGGCTTTTTTGCACGGCCTGGCTTTTGTCATTGGCTTTAGCCTGGTTTTCATCTTATTGGGGGTGGCGACCTCTGCCTTGGGCGGGGTGCTTTATAGCCTGCGCACCTGGTTAGCCCGTATCGGCGGCGCTATCGTGGTCATCTTTGGCGTGCACATGACCGGCCTGATCCGCATCCCGTTTTTGGAATACGACGTGCGGCCGGACGCGGATTTCGACCACGTGGGGCTGCTTTCTTCGGCTTTGATGGGCGTGTTTTTCTCCGCGGGCTGGAGCCCCTGCGTGGGGCCCGTGCTGGGCGCCATCCTTACCTTGGCCCTCAACGGCGGCTCCATTGGCTGGGGGGTGGTGTTGCTCACCGCCTATTCCGCGGGGCTGGCCGTGCCGTTCTTGCTGGCGGCCTTGAGCCTCGATTGGGTCACCGTGCTGGTGCAGAAATACAGCCGCGTCAGCCGCATTGTGGAAATCAGCATGGGCGTGCTCCTCATCATTGTGGGCGTGATGCTCATGCTGGGCACGTTTGCTCATCTTGCTCGCTTTGGTAATTTTCTCGATTTAGGATTGTGACATGGCAAAGAAATACGCAAAACCTTCTGGGAAGAAATCGCCCTCGCCGCAGACCGCCCTGCTGCGGGGCGGGTTGCTCATCCTTGGCCTGTTCCTCTTGGTGTGGGGTGTGGGCACGCTGCTCAAGGGCAACGGCGCTTCAGAAGAGGCCGAAGCCCGCAACACCGCGCCGGTGGTGGGCTCGTATGCCCCTGATTTTACGGCTTCGACCCTCGATGGGAAACAGGTGCATCTGAAAGACACGCGCGGCAAACCCTTGGTGCTCAATTTTTGGGCCACGTGGTGCCCCCCTTGTCGGGCTGAAATGCCCTTGCTGCAGCAGTATTTCGACAAGCACCGCCGGGATTATCAGATGCTCGCGGTCAACAACGCGGAGCCACCGGCGCAGGTGCAAAGTTTCATTCAGCAGCAAAAATTCACGTTTACCGTGGTGTTGGATCCCCAGCAGAGCATTGTGCGCAAATATCGCATTCAGGGCTTCCCGACCACTTTCTTCATCGACGCGCAAGGGGTGATTCGCTTCATGCACGTAGGCATGTTGGACGAGCCGACCCTGCAGGCCGGGCTGCGCAGCATTGGTGTGACCCCATGATCACCGTGCTGCTTTACACGCGCCCCGAAGACCAGGGCGTGGCCGAGTTGAAGGCCATGCTGGCTTCTTTGCAAGAGGAAGCGCCGCACCGGCTGGTGGAGGTGGATGTCAGCCAGCAGCCGGGGCTGCGCCAGGCGCTGGAAGGGCGCACGCCGTTGCTGAAAATCGGCCCTTACCGCCTGGCCGCGCCGGTGGAACGCAAGCAGGTGCTGGTGGCCTTGCGGGCTGCCGCGCAGGGGGCGGCGCAGGGGCGGGCGGTGGAACCGCGGCGGGCGACCCGCAGCGACCGCTTCCTCTACTGGTTTGCCCGGCATTGGCTGTTGGTGTTCAACCTGGCGGTGGCTTTGTATCTTTCCCTCCCTTTTGTCGCGCCGGTGTTGATGAAAGTGGGGGCGCAGCGGCCGGCGCGGGTCATTTATACCCTGTACGGCTTCACCTGTCATCAGTTGGCTTTCCGTTCCTGGTTCCTTTTTGGCGAGCAACCGGCCTACCCGCGGGCCGCCGCGCACGTTCCCGGCCTGGTGCCCTATGGCCAGGCCACCGGCTTGGACGAAAACGACCTGCTGCAGGCGCGCCATTTCCTCGGCAACCCCAAGGTGGGCTACAAAGTGGCCATTTGTGAGCGGGATGTCGCGATTTATGGCGGCGTGTTGCTCTTTGGGCTGCTGTTTGCCCTCTTCCGCAAGCGATTGCCCCATTTGCCCTGGTATCTGTGGCTTTTGCTGGGTTGGGTGCCCATTGGCGTCGATGGGGTGAGCCAGATTGTCAGCCAGATTCCCCATGCGCCTTTGCCGTATCGGGAAAGCACCCCCTTGTTGCGCACGGTGACCGGCCTGCTTTTTGGCCTGACGACCGCGTGGTTCCTTTACCCGTTGGTCGAGGCGTCGATGGCCGAGAACCGCGAGGCGCTGGCCGCGCGGCTGCATGTTTCGCGGCAGGTGTGGGGCGAGTGAGGGGGCAGGGCTGATGCCGTTCGTGGCGTTTCGCGGGTTGCGCTATTATGTTTTCGAGCATCTGACGGCCGCGGGGGTGGTGCACGGCGTGTTTACCCGCCGCGGGGGCGTGAGCCCCGCGGCGTGGCAGAGCCTCAACATGGGCGCGACCGTGGGCGACGATTGGGGGCGGGTGCAGTTCAACATCCGCTTGGCTTTCGAGGCGTTGGGGCTGTCGGTGGGCAGCCGTTATGACGTGTGGCTTACGCACGGTCGGGATGCGGTGGTGGCGCGCGCGCCGCGGCCGCTTGCCAGCCCTTCGCCCCCGCGCAAGGCCGATATTGCCCTGACCGACCGGCCGGAGGTCACTTTGGTGATGCGCTTTGCCGATTGTGTGCCCGTGTTGTTGTACGACCCCCGACGGCAGGCGTTGGCCTTGGCGCACGCGGGCTGGCGGGGCACGGTGTTGGGCACGGCCGCGGCCGCGGTGCAGGCCATGACCCAGGCCTTTGGCAGCCGGCCCGCGGATTTGCTGGCCGCGATCGGGCCCTCCATTGGCCCCGACCATTACGAGGTGGGCCCTGAGGTGGTCGCCGCGGTGGAAGGGGCTTTTCCCGATGCAGCGCGGTTTTTGCCCCGCTTTGGCCAGCGGCGGCATTTCGACCTTTGGGCGGCGAACCGCTGGCATTTGTTGCAGGCGGGCGTGCCCGCTGCCCACATCGAGATGGCGGAAATTTGCACGGCCTGCCATGTGGACGACTGGTATTCGCATCGCGCAGAACGCGGGCGTACCGGCCGCTTCGGGGTGCTGTTGGCCTTGCCCGCAGCGCGAGAAAGGCGGTCGACATGAAATCTGCGTCTGCCGGCGATGATCTGCAAAGCCGTCGGGCAGCCCTGGACGCGCTGCGGCAGCGCATCGCGGTGTGCCGCGCTTGCTTAGAGGCCGGCTATTGGGTGCATCCCCGCCCTATCTATTCCGGCCACGTGGGTGCGAAGATCATGGTCATCGGCCAGGCGCCGGGCATCACCGAGGTGGAAGCGGGGCGTCCGTTCAACGCCGGCAGCGGCAAACGGCTGTTCCAATGGTTGGCCGAAGCCGGTATCGATGAGGCGTGGTTCCGCCGCACCCAGTACATGACTTCGGTGACCAAGTGTTACCCCGGCCGCGCGAAAACGGGCAGCGGTGACCGCGCCCCCAGCCGCAAAGAACAGATGCTTTGTCGCCCTTTTCTGGAAGCCGAAATTGCCTTGGTGAATCCCGAACTGATTTTGCCCGTGGGGCGGCTGGCCATCAACATGTTTTACCCGCCCAAACAACCGCTGCGGGAGATCATCGGCACGGAAAAAAAGGTCGCTGGCCGGTGGGTTGTGCCGCTGCCGCACCCCTCGGGCGCGAGCCGCTGGCATCAGAGCGAGGCCAACCGCGCGTTGGTGCGGCAGGCGGTGGGGCTGATTGCGCGGCACTTGCGCCGGCTTTTCCCCGAGTGGCCGCCGAGGGGGTAGCGGCCTAAAGCATAACAATAGTAACTGTTCGGTGCAAACAAAAGAGAGATCTCAATGACGCAGACGGGGAAACACAGAAGACACAGAGAAGGTGCCGAGAACACAGAAGGCAGGAGGGGGTGGGGTGCCGAGGGATTGGGGTAAATGGCGCTTGGTTACTTGGTGCTTGGCTACTCAGGCACCTCTCCAGGTGCCCTCGACGCCCTAAAATCCGCGGCCATTCGCCATCATCCGCGTTCATCCGCGGCCTATTTCCCCAAAGGCGGAATAGTTTAGGGGCGAGGTACGCCTCGCCCCTACGAAATTTGCTCAATCTGCGGGTTTGCTTTCGCCCGGTGCGGCTCACATTTTGTGGGATAACTCGAAGCCGTACATCCCCATGGCCTCGAACACCCGTTCCATGGTTTCGCGCGCCTCGGCGCGCATCCGCCGCCCCCCTTCGACCAGGATTTCTTCCACCAGGTCGGGGCGGTTTTCGTATTTGGCCCGCCGTTCGCGGAAGGGCTCCAGAAACGCGTTGAGCGCGCGCGCCAGTTTCTGTTTCACTTCCACATCGCCCACTTTGCCCTGGCGGTAGCGGGCTTTCAGATCTTCCACTTCCTCTTTGTTGGGGTTGAAGATGTCGTGATAGCGGAAGACCACGTTGGTGGGTTTGTCGGGGTCAGCGGGGATGTCGGGGCGGACGCGGCTGGGGTCGGTGAACATGCGCCGCACTTTGGCGTTCACTTCTTCGGGGCTGTCGGAGAGGAAGATGGCGTTGTTCAGGCTTTTGCTCATCTTGGCCTGCCCGTCGATGCCGATGAGGGTGGGCACTTCGCCGATGAGCGCCTTGGGCAGGGGAAAGACCTTGCCATACAGGCGGTTGAAACGGCGGGCGATTTCGCGGGTGATTTCCACATGGGCTTCGTTGTCTTTGCCCACGGGAACCAGGTGCGCCCGCGGCAAGAGAATGTCCACGGCCTGCAGCACGGGGTAGCCGACCAACCCAAAGGGGATGGCTTCGTCGTCCATCTGCGCGGCGCGCGCCATGTCTTTGATGCTGGGCAGGCGGGTGAGCCGTGGCAGGGTGACCAGCATTTCGAAAATCAGGTTGAGTTGGTAGGTTTCGGGAATGGTGGACTGCACGAAGATGGTGCTTTTTTCGGGGTCGATGCCCGCGGCCAGATAGTCGAGCACGATGTCGTGGATGTTTTGGCGCAGTTGGGCGATTTCGGCTTTGCTCGATTTGGTGGTCAGGGTGTGTAGGTCGGCGATGATGAAAAAGCATTCGTATTCGTCTTGCAGGGCGACCCGGTTTTTCAGGCTGCCGACGTAGTGGCCCAGGTGCAGTTTGCCGGTGGGTCGGTCGCCGGTGAGCAGGCGTTTTTTGGGTTTGGCTTCGGTCATGGGCAGTTCTCCGGAGGCGCGGGGGGAAGGGCCGGTGTGGCAACACCGCTGCGCGAGGGGGCCGCGCAGCGGTGTTGGCAAGTCGGGAAACCCGCTTCCTGCTTAGAACATCAGGTCGTTGAGGGTTTTGATGGTTTCGGGCGCGGGGCGCAGCCGTTCTTCAGGGAAGCGGTTGAGGGGGAGGTCGTCGGGTAGTTCGTAGAGGTCGGGCAGGGATGGCCGCTCAGGGTCGATGTAGAGCAAGCCGGTGAGCAAGATGTGTTTCTGCTTGGCCTCTTCTAAGGCGCGGATGGCCGCGAAGCGGTCGGTGGGGTCGTAGTCACGTTCCACCTGTTTGAGCACCAGCACCGAGCCGTCGTGCATGGTCACTTCACGCACCTCGCCGGGTTGCATGGCGCCGTTGAGTTGAATTTCCTTCGCGTTGGGGTGGAACTGCATTTCGTGCAGCAGCACTTCGTGCTGTTTGCCCCATTCGTAGGACTGGGTCGAGGTGGGTTGGTTGTTGAAGGAAACGCAGGGGCTGATGATGTCCAGCACCGCGGTGCCGTTGTGGTGCATGGCGGCTTTGATCAGCGTTTTGACCTGTTTGGGGTCGCCGGCAAAAGAACGGGCGACAAAGGTGGCGTTGGAGGCCAGGGCTTCCATGCAAATATCTACCGGCTCGAAGGGGTTGACGCCCTGTTTTTTGAGTTTCATGCCGCGGTCGGAGGTGGGGGAGAATTGCCCCTTGGTCAGGCCGTACACGCCGTTGTTGGCGACGATGTACACTAAGGGCATGTTGCGGCGGATGATGTGTTTGAATTGCCCCATGCCGATGGCCGCGGAGTCGCCGTCGCCGCTCATGCCGATGCCGATGAGCGAAAGGTCGCCGAAGAGCGCGCCGGTGGCCAGGGAGGGCATCCGCCCGTGCAGGCCGTTGAAGCCAAAGGAGCGGCCTAACATGTAGGTGGGCGCCTTGGAAGAGCAGCCGATGCCGCTGAATTTGACCACGCCTTCGGGGGGAAGGTTTTCTTCGAAAACCGCGCTGATGATTTGGCTGATGATGGAGTTATGGCCGCACCCTTGGCAGAGGGTGGTGGGTGCGCCCTTGTAGTCTTTGATGCTTAAGCCGAGGGCATTTGTCTTTGCCATGATTTTACTCCTCTTCTTCCAGGATGGCGTTCATGATCCAGCGAGCGGTCAGGGGCAGGCCGTCGCCTTTGGCGATGGAAACCAGGCGGTCTGCCATGGCAGGCACTTCCAGTTCCAACAATTGGCGCATTTGGCCGTCGCGGTTGGCTTCGACCACGTAGACGCGCTCATGGCTGGCGATGAAGTCTTTGACTTCGGGGGCGAAGGGGTAGGCCCGCAGGCGCAGGTAGTCGGTGGCGATGCCTTTTTCTTCTTTCAGGTAGTGGCGGGCTTCCAGAATGGCTGGGTGGTTGGAGCCGAAGGAGATGATGCCGAAGCGCGCACCCTCGCTGCTCTCGATTTCGGGCTTGGGGAGGATGTGCCGCGCAGTCTCGTATTTCTTTTTGATGCGCTTGAGCACCCGCACCCACACTTCGGGGTCTTCGCTGTAGCGGGCGAATTCGTCGTGGCCGGTGCCGCGGGTGAAGTAGGCCGCTTTGGGGTGTTTGTTGCCGATCACCGTGCGGTAGGGGATGCCGTCGCCGTCCACGTCCAGGTAGCGACCCCAGGCTTTGCCTTCTTTTTCCCATTGTTCCAGGTCTTCTTCCCACAAGATTTTGCCGCGATCCATGGGCTCGGTGGGGTATTCGAAGGGCTTGCACATCCACTGGTTTTGGCCGATGTCCAGGTCGCTCATCACGAAGATGGGGGTTTGCAGGCGTTCGGCGTAGTCGAAGGCGCGCCAGCCAAATTCAAAGGCTTCGTTGGCGTCTTTGGGGAAGAGCATGATGCTGTCGGTGTCGCCCTGGCTGAGGAAGGCCACCTGGGTGATGTCGCCTTGCATGGTGCGGGTGGGGAGGCCGGTACTGGGCGCGCCGCGCTGCACGTCCCACACCACCAGGGGCACTTCGGCGTAGTAAGCCAGGCCCAAGAATTCACCCATCAGGCTGATGCCCGCGCCCGAAGTGGAGGTCATGGCACGCAGGCCCGCCCAACCGGCGCCGATGGCCATGCCCACGGCCGCCAGTTCGTCTTCTGCCTGCACCACCACCACGGTGTTCTTGCCGGTCTTCGGGTCTTTGCGCAGTTTGGGGATGTACTGGTTCATGGTTTCCACCAGGCTGGAGGCCGGGGTAATGGGGTACCAGCCCACGAACTGCACACCGCCGTAAAGCGCGCCCAAGGCGGCCGCGGTGTTGCCGTCGGCCATGATGTAGCCCTCGGTCGCGTTCATGGGTTCCAGGCGGTAGGGGTCTTTCTTTTCCAAGTTTTCTTTGGCCCAGGCCGCGGCGGCTTCGATGACGCCCATGTTCAGTTTGATGGGGCCTTCTTTGCCTTTGAAGTGGAAATCCAACGCAGCCCGGATTTTGTCCATCTCGATGCCCAACATTTCGGCTAACACGCCCACATAGACCATGTTGGCCACGTAGTCGCGCAGTTTTTGAGGCGCGCCCGATGCCCGCGCCAGTTTTTTCACCGGCATGGGGTAGAGGGCGATGTCGTCGCGCTGTATGGGCAGTTTCAGATGGTCGGCATAAAACAGCGCGCCGCCGGGGATGACGTCTTCGATATCGTCTTTGATGGTGGCCGGGTTCATGGCGACCACGATTTCGTGCTCTTCGCGGCGGGCCAGCCAGCCATCTTTGCTGATGCGCAGGGTGTACCAGGTGGGTAGGCCTTGAATGTTGGAAGGGAAGATGTTTTTCCCTGAGATGGGGATGCCCATTTTGAACACGGCCCGTTGGATGGTCAGGTTAGAAGTCTGACTGCCGGTGCCGTTGACGGTGGCCACGGTGATGGAAAAGTCGTTGATCACCGGGCGCGAGGTTGGAGCGGTTTGTTTGGCCATAACCTCATTCTCCTTGAATTTTTCCGGCAGAGCCGGGGATGCGAAAGTAGGGGGGGGTTGAGTTAGTGGAGGCGCAACTGTTCAGCCTCAAAGAGACACTGTGGACGACGCAGACGGAAAACCACAGAAGACACAGAGAAGGCACCGAGAACACAGAAGGCGGGAGGGGTTGGGGGAAATGGCGCTTGGTTACTCAGGCACCTCTCTTGGTGCCCACGGCGCCTTAAAATTCGCGTCTATCTGCCATCGTCCGTGTTCATCCGTGGGTTGTTTTCCAAAGGCTGAACTGTTACGTGGGGGCGATGGTAGAGCAGTTCGGTGTGTTCCAGCAGCGCCTGATGGCCTTTTTCGTATTCGCCCGCGCAGATGGCCTCGACGATGCGTTGGTGATATTCCCACACGCGGCTGAGGTAATCGTAATCGGTGTACCGGTTGTAGCCAACCGATTCGTAGGCGTCCCAATAGGCTTCCAGGATGCCGCGCACGAAGACGTTGTCCAAACGGCGGTAGATGGTGAGGTGCAGGTCTCGGTGTTCCTGGTGGGGAATGTGGATGGGCTGCCCGCGCAGTTGTTCCCACGCGGCGCGGACAAGGGCTTTGAGGTGGTTTTTGTCTTCGGAGGTCAGCAGACGTGCAGCCTGGATAAAGTAGGTGGCTTCGGTTTTTTTGCGTAGGTCTGCGAATTGCTGGAAGTAGCCCTCCCGATCCAACTGCAAAGCATAGTGCAGGCTGAGAGAAACCGCGGGGGTAAAGGTGTAAGGCAGGCGGCGCAAGCCAATACGAGGTCGGGCTTCTACCAAGCCCAAGGCTTTAGCCACGGCCAGTTCTTCGCGCACCCGGGTGATGCTCCAGCCCAAGGCTTCCCCCACGTCTTTCAGCGGCGGCAGGCGGTCTTCGGTGCCGTTTTGCGCGGCCAATTGGCTCAGGTATTGCAGCAAGGGGTACTGTTCCCACGGATGGGGCACGTTAAATCCTCATATCAATTGAATTATTCTTATCAAACTGCGCCGATTTTACCGCCAAGCGGGTGGGCTGTCAAGGATGCCTGTCTGGCGACGCACGGTTTGAGCCAAAACCCCCCACCCTTTGCCGGAGTGCGCTATAATACCCTTGGCGTCGCCCTTAGGGGCGGATCCCCCGTACAAACCAGGCCCTCTTATGCAAATCGAACAACTTTTGGTGCACTTGCCTCCTTACTACACCTTGGCCGACAAAACCCTGGTGGAGCGCGCTTACCGCGTGGCCGAAAAGGCACACCAGGGGCAGAAGCGCGCCTCGGGCGAGCCTTACGTGCAGCATTGCCTTGCCGTGGCCGATATTTTGGCCGAATTGCGTATGCCCGCAGCCGTGGTGGCCGCGGGCCTTTTGCATGATACGGTGGAAGATACCGACGTCACCCTCGACGACCTGCGCCGCGATTTCGGCGAGGAAGTGGCCTCCCTGGTGGATGGGGTGACCAAACTGGTCTCTTTGCCGCGGGTTTCGCGAGCCGACAACGCCCTGCAAGAGGAAGGGGGCCCTGCCGAGGACTTCCACGCGTCGGAGTGGGAACGCAAGCGCGCCCTGACCAACGAATCGCTGCGCAAAACCTTCTTAGCCATGAGCAAAGACGTGCGGGTGGTGATCATCAAACTGGCCGACCGCTTGCACAACATGCGCACCCTCGCCCACCTGCCGCCCGAAAAGCAGCGCCGCATTGCTCAGCAGACCTTGGACATCTTCGCCCCCTTGGCCAACCGCCTGGGCATCTGGCAGATCAAGTGGGAACTGGAAGACCTGGGGTTCCGCTACGTCAACCCTGAAGCCTACAAAGAGATTGCCAGCAAACTCGCAGAGCGCCGCACCGAGCGCGAAAAGGAACTTACTCGCGCCTCCGAACGCATCCGCGAAGTGCTGGCCGAGGCCGGCATCCAGGCCAAGGTGTACGGCCGCCCCAAACACATCTACTCCATCTATCGCAAAATGCAGCGCAAAGGCGTGCCCTTCGAGGCGTTGCGCGATGTGCGCGGGGTGCGGGTCATTGTAGACGACATCCCCACCTGCTATACCGCGCTGGGGGTGGTGCACACCCACTGGAAACCCATCCCCGGCGAATTCGACGACTACATCGCCAACCCCAAGGACAATTCCTACCAGTCGTTGCACACCGCGGTGCTCTTCGAAGACCGCAAAGTGCTGGAGGTGCAAATCCGCACCCCCGAAATGCACCAGCGCGCCGAATACGGCGTGGCCGCCCACTGGCGTTACAAAGAGGGCGATAGCCACCTCGACGAAGATTTCGAGCGCAAGATCAACTGGCTGCGCCAACTGATGGAATGGCAGCAAGACGTCGCGGATGCCTCTGAGTTCCTGCAAGGCATGAAGACCGATTTCTTCGACGACCGGATCTACGTCTTCACCCCGCGCGGCGATATTTTAGACCTGCCCGTTGGCGCGACGCCCATCGACTTTGCCTACCACATTCACACCGAAATCGGCCATCGCTGCCGGGGCGCCAAAGTCAACGGGAAACTGGTGCCGCTGAGTTACAAACTTCAGACCGGCGACCAGGTAGAAATTTTGACCGCACGGCGCGGTGGCCCCAGCCGCGATTGGCTCAACCCTCATCTCGGCCTGGTCAAAACCCAACGCGCCCGCGCCAAAATTCGCCAGTGGTTCAAGCGGCAGGCGCGCGAGCAAAACCTGACCCACGGCAAAGCCGTGTTGGAACGCGAATTCCGCCGCCTGGGACTGGAGGCTGTTGCTCTGGAGCCCCTGGCGCGCTATTTCAACTACCAAGCCGTCGACGATTTCTACGTGGCGGTGGGCTGTGGCGACCTTTCCCTGAACCGCATCGTCAACCGCTTGGCCGAAGTGGAGAAAGAAAAAGAGAAGCCTTACCTCACCGCGCACCCTCGTTCGGCAGAGAAAACGCCTCCCGAAGACGAGATCACCATCATGGGGCTGAAGGGGATGCTCATCCAGCGGGCGAAGTGCTGCAACCCCGCGCCGGGCGACCCCATCGTGGGCTACGTGACCCGGGGCCGCGGCGCGGTGATCCACCGGCAAGATTGCCCCAACATCCTGCGCGTGCGCGACAAAGGGCGGCTGGTGCAAGTTTCCTGGGGGGTGCCCACCCAGGCTTACACCGTGCCCGTGCGGGTGCAGGCTTACGACCGCGACGGTCTGATGAAAGACATCGCCGTGGTCATCGCCGACGAGGGCGTGAACATCGAAAACGTCAGCGTCAAAGTATCCGAAAAAACCGGTCTGGCGCTCATCAACCTGGTGCTGAGCGTGCGCGATATTGCCCAACTCAGCCGGGTGCTCAACCGGTTGGAAAACCTCCCCAACGTCTTGGAGGCTTTTCGTCAGCGCGCCGGCTAGCCCGGCTACTTTTTGGGTAGGAGGTCTCGATGTCCTGGACACCCAGCAAGTCTTATTGGGCTTCGGTGGTTCTCACCGTGATCGGCTTGCTCGACGCGGTTTACCTTTCGCTGCTCAAATTCACCCACCACGAAGCCATGTGCGCGGGCGTGGGCGATTGCTACACTGTCAATACCAGCCCTTACGCCCAGATCTACGGCATTCCCATCGCGCTGTTGGGTGCATTGGCCTATCTGGCGATTTTGGCCTTGCTGTTAGCCGAGCCGCGCCACCCCTTGGCCCGGTCATACGCGCCCTGGGGTGTTTTTGCCCTCACTTTCGCAGGCGTGCTCTATTCCGCCTATCTCACTTATCTGGAGGCTTACGTCATCCACGCCTTTTGCCCCTATTGTCTGCTTTCGGCCACGGTCTTGCTTTTTTTGCTCCTTTTGGCTATGATTCGCCTGCTCAACGAGCCGCCCGAGGCTTGACCTTGGCCGTTGCTCAGCGAGTCAACCAGGTAACCCAGCAACCCATTTTTCAGGAGGTAGTCTTCCATGCCCCGCATTCGTTGCGCTTATGAAGACTGCGTGTTTTTGGACGACCATTACTGCACCGCCCCCCAGGTTGAAATTACCCCTGAACAGGGCTGCCTGACCTACAAGCCCTTGGCCGAAGCCGAAGACCTGCTGGATGATTGGGACGACGAAGACGACCTGTTGGACGACGATCTTCTGGAAGACGATGATTTGTGGGACGACGATTTCTAAACCCGCGTGCTGACGCCGCGCCCCTGAACGCATCGCCAAAGGCTTACTATGCGCTATCGTGATTTGTTCGGGCAAACGCAACGGCAGGCGCCCCGCTTCCCAGCAGAAGACGGGCGTCATTGGCTGATGCGCGGCGGCTACCTCTACGAAGCCGCGGAAGGGGGGGTGTGGCTGCCCTTGGGGCAGCGTCTGCTGCAGAACCTGGCTGCGGTGCCCCAGGCCGAAGGGCTGCCGCAGACTTTGCCTTTGGGCTGGCCGCCTCCGCCGCTGCCCTGGCCGCGCACGCTGCCGCCTCTGCTGCAAAAACTGCTGGAGGCGCACGTCCACGCCTACCGCCAACTGCCGCGGCTGCTCGCAGGCTGGCACGGCGACCGCTGGTATGCCCTGGCCGTAGATGAAAGCGCGGCTGCCGCCCGCGCCAGGCTGCACCCCTTTTGGGAACGCTGGCATCAAGCCCTGCACGAGGGCGGGGTAGTGCTTGCCGAAGCCGAAGCCGCCAGCGCCGCCGCGGTTCTTGCCTCCACCCAAAGCCGCGCCTCGGCCCAGGCGCTGGCCTGCCCCCGCTGCGGCTACCATGGCCTGCAGCCCTGGGCGCGGCGGCAAAAAAGCGCGCCCCCGGCCGAGCCCCTGCAACCCCTCACCCCCGTGGCTACCCCCCAGGCCAACACCATCCGCAGCCTGGCGGAATTTTTGGGCGTGCCCGAAAGCCGTACCGCCAAAGCCGTTTTTCTGGAGACCGTAGGCGCGTCGCCGCGGCTGGTTTTTGCCGTGGTGCGGGGCGACATGCAGGTTTCACTGCCCAAACTCGCCCACTGCCTGGGCGTGCAAGGGCTGCGTCCGGCCTCGGAAGAAGCCATCCGCCGGGTGGGTGCGGTGCCGGGCTATGCCTCGCCTGTGGGGGTCAAGGGCGCGTGGGTGGTGGTCGACGATTTGATCCCCCAAAGCCCCAACCTGGTGGCCGGAGCCAACCGCGAGGGCTACCATTTCACCGGCGTGAATTACGGCCGCGACTTTCAGGCCGACCTGGTGGCAGACATCGTGGCCGCCGCGGCAGGCGACCCTTGCCCGCGCTGCGGCGCAGGGCTGGAAGCCCGCCCCGCGCACCCCATCCTGCACTGGCAGGCGTGGGAAGGCCCGCCCACCTACCTGGATGCTGCGGGCAAAGCCCGGCCTGTGGGCGTGGCCGCGCTGCTGTTGGACGGGTACGCCGCGCTGACCGCCTTGGCCGAGGCCAATCACGACCAGGCCGGGTTGGCTTGGCCCCCCGCGCTGGCGCCCTTTGCCGTTCACCTGATTGCCCTGCGCGGGGGCGAAGCCCAGGCCGAAAGCCTCTACGCCGCGTTGCAGGAAGCGGGGATCCCCGTGTTGCTGGATGCCCGCAAAGCCAGCCCGGGCGTCAAGTTCGCGGACGCGGATTTGCTGGGCTTCCCCTGGCGGGTGACCGTGAGCAAGCGAAGCCTGGCGCAAGGCGGGGTAGAACTCAAACCGCGCCGCGGCGAGGCTCGCATTCTCCCGCCCGAGGCAGCGCTGGCTCGGCTGCGCAGCGCCCTCTGACGCCCCTCGAAACCCGACCATGGCAGACACCCTTTCCTTCCTCTTGCAACAAGCCGCCGAAATCCTGCGCCGCGCCCGCCGCGGGGTGGCCCTGACCGGCGCGGGCATTTCCACGCCCTCGGGCATTCCCGATTTCCGCTCGCAAAACAGCGGCCTCTGGCATCGCCACGATCCCATGGAGGTGGCTTCCCTCACCGCGTTCCGCCATCACCCGGAGCAATTTTACGCCTGGACGCGCCCCCTGCTGCAGCACATCTTGCAAGCCCAGCCCAACCCTGCCCACCGGGCTTTGGTCTCGTTGGAGCGCGCCGGTCATTTGCAAGGGGTGATCACCCAAAACATCGACGGCCTGCACCAAAAGGCCGGCGCGCAGCAAGTGGTAGAAGTGCACGGCTCGCTGAGCACCGCCACCTGCACCCATTGCTATCACACCTACCCCGCGGCCGACTTCCTGCCCGCGCTGCTCGCGGAGGGCACGGTGCCCCGGTGCCCCGCCTGCGGCGGTGTGCTCAAGCCCGACATCATCCTCTTTGGCGAGGCGCTGCCCTGGCAGGCCTGGGAGGCCGCGGAGCGCCTGGTGGCGGAATGTGACCTGCTGCTGGTGGCCGGTTCTTCGTTGGCGGTGATGCCCGTAGCCCGGCTGCCGGTGGAGGCCGCCCGCCGCGGCGCAGCGGTGATTGTCGTCAATCAGACCCCCACTTACATGGACGAGCGAGCCGACGTGGTCTTGCGCGGCGACGTGGCCGACCTGCTGCCGCGCCTGGCCGCCTTGGTGTTGCAGGAAGAAGGCCGTGCCTGACGACCGCACCCTCAGCCGCCGTGATGCCCTCAAACTGGCCTTGCTGGGGCTGGGTGGCTTAGCCTGGCGCCCCTGGCCCCGCTGGCTGGCCCGCCGCGACCGCGGCTGGTGGCCTTTTGTGGGGCTGGCGCGCATCACCATCGCCGACGTGCCGTTGCACAGCCAACCCGACTTGCGCAGCCCGCGGGTGGTTTCGCTGGCTCGCGACACCGTGGTGCGCATTTTGGAAGAAGTGCACTCGCCCGCGGGGCCGCCCACGAACCCCCGCTGGTATCGGGTGCCGGGCGGTTTCCTCCACACGGCCTACACCCAACGGGTGGCCGTGCGATTCAACCGGGTGCCGGTGGCCGTACCCGAAGGGGGACGCCCTGCAGAAGTCACCGTGCCCTTTACCCAAAGTTGGCAACGCCTGCCCGACGGCTCCCGCCGCCCCCTGTATCGCCTTTACTACGGCTCGGTGCACTGGGTGGTCGACGTGCGCCTGGGCGACGCGCAAGAGCCGCTGTACGTGATCGACGACGATTTGATCGGCACCCGCTACGAGGTGTTTGCCCCCCATCTGCGGATGATCCCCAAGGAAGAGATGACCCCCCTTTCGCCCGCCGTGCCGCCCGGCGCTAAATCGTTGGAAGTGGATTTAGCCGCCCAGCAAGTCATCGCCTACGAAGGCGGCCGCGAAGTGCGGCGGATGTCGATTTCTTCGGGCATCCCCAGCGATTTGCCCACCGACAACGGCGTGCCGACCCGCACCCCCTCGGGGCGTTTTCGCATTTTCCACAAATACCCTTCCCGCCACATGGGCAACGGCGACCTGACCTCGGCGTTAGAAGCCTACGAACTGCCGGGGGTGCCGTGGGTGAGTTTTTTTGTCGACACCGGCGTGGCCTTTCACGGCACCTACTGGCACGATAATTTTGGCAAACCCATGAGCCACGGCTGCGTCAACATGCGCAACGAAGATGCCCGTTGGGTCTTCCGCTGGTCGACGCCGACTTACGAGCCTTTTGCCCTCACCGCGCGGGGCAACGGCACTCGCGTGTGGGTGCACGAATGAGCCGGAGCGTTGGGCCATGAGCGCCTCTCGCCCCACGGTGGCCGTCGCCATGAGCGGTGGCGTCGATAGTTCGGTAACCGCAGCCCTGCTGGTGCAGCAGGG
Source organism: Anaerolineales bacterium (assembly GCA_027053355.1). Classification (GTDB taxonomy): domain Bacteria; phylum Chloroflexota; class Anaerolineae; order Anaerolineales; family DRMV01; genus DRMV01. The sequence goes on from JALUDX010000062.1 coordinate 46,177, forward strand.
CTATCGGGTGGTGGGGTTGATGCTGCGCTTGTGGACCGAACCTGGTCACGAAGCCGAAAACCGTTGTTGCACCTTAGAGGCTACCGACCTGGCGCGTCACGTGGCCCGGCAACTGGGCATCCCCTTTTACCTGCTCGACGCGCGGCAAGCGTTCCGGGAAACGGTGGTGCAGTATTTTTTGGACGATTACGCCGCGGGCCGCACCCCTAACCCCTGCCTGTTGTGCAACCGCCGCATCCGCTGGGGCCTGCTGTGGGAGCACGCCCAGCGCCTGGGCGCGGCCTGGCTGGCCACCGGCCATTATGCCCGCTTGCGCCGCGATGCCGAGGGGCGGGTGCATTTGCTCCGGGGGGTGGACGAGCGCAAAGACCAGTCTTACTTTCTCTCTCGCCTCACCCAAGCCCAATTGCAGCACACCCTGTTGCCCATCGGGGGCTATCGCAAGGCGCAAATCCGCACCCTGGCTCAGGAAATGGGGCTGCCTGTGGCCCGGCGTCCCGACAGCCAGGATCTCTGTTTTTTGGCCGGGGGAGATTACCGGGATTTTCTGCGCCGCCACGCGCCCCACACCCAGCGGCCGGGCCCGATTTTGGATACCAACGGTCGGCCCTTGGGCGAGCATCGCGGGTTGGCCTTTTACACCATCGGGCAGCGGCGGGGGCTGGGTGTGGCCGTGGGGCAGCCCCTCTACGTGGTGGACAAGGATTTCGCCCGCAACGCGCTCATCGTGGGCCCGCGGGAAGCGGTCTTCCGCACCACCTTGCGCGCCACCGCGGCCCAGTGGATTGTGCCGCCCGCGGAAAAGGCGTTCCGCGCCGCGGTGCAAATCCGGGCCACCGCGGCGGCCCAGCCCGCCACCATCGCCTTGCAGGAAGACGGGGGCTTTCAGGTGACGTTCGACCAGCCGCAAAAGGGCATTGCCCCGGGCCAGGCCGCGGTGGTGTACGTGGGCGACGAATGCTTGGGCAGCGGCATCATCGCGGGTGCGTAAACGCACCGCAGGGCCGCGGCTTCCCCGCTTCCCCGCTTCCCCAATCCCCCGCACCGCCGCAAGCGGTCGGATGTTATAATTCCCCCATGCCCAGCGTCCTCGGTTTTCAGGTGCAGCATTATCAGGTGCAAACCCCGGTGTATCAGGGGCCGTTGGATCTGTTGCTGCAACTCATCGAGCAGGCCGCGCTGGATATTACCAAAATCGCCCTTGCCCAGGTCACCGACCAATACCTGCACCACATCGCCCAGATGGAAAACCTCTCGCCCGATGAGGTTTCGGCCTTTTTGGTCATTGCGGCCAAACTGGTGCAGATCAAATCCGAAGCCCTGCTGCCGCGGCCGCCGCAGCGGGCCGAAGGTGAAGAAGACCCCGGCGAGGCATTGGTGCGGCAGTTGCGGGAATACCGCCGCTTCAAGCAGGCGGCGGCCTGGCTCAAGGAGCGGCGGGAAGAGGGGCTTCAGGCTTTCGAGCGCGTGGCGGTGCCGGTGGTCAGTGGCGAGACGCACTGGCCGTCTCTCGACGTGGACGCGTTGCAGCAGGCCGCGCGCCGCGCCTTTGCCCTGCGCCCGCGCGCACCCTTGGGTACGGTGATCTCCCCGCCCAAAATCACCATTCGCGAGAAAATCGCGGCCATTTTGCAAGCCCTGCGCCGACAGCGCCGCCGCCTGACCTTCCGCACCCTGTTGGGCCGGCGGCCTACCCGCCTCGAAGCCGTGGTCACTTTCCTGGCCTTGTTGGAATTGGTCAAGCGCCGTTTCGTGCGCACGGCGCAGACCGAACTTTTTGGAGAAATTACCATCTATCCCGCCGAAGACGCGCCCCCTGAGGACGTGGAGATCGTCTCCGAATTCGGCGAATAACCCCGGAGCGCTCATGCGACACGCTTTGCCCGCCTGGAGCGGGTATCTCGAAGAACGGAACAACGACGCTGTGGCCTGGCAGCCCTGGCAGCCCGAAACTTTGCGCCAGGCCAAGCGCCGCGGCAAGCCCATTTTCCTGCACATCGGCTATACCACCTGCACATGGTGCGAGCGGATGGGCTTCGAGACCTTCCGCCACCCGGCGGTGACGGCTTACCTGAACCGCTATTTCGTGCCGGTGGTGGTGGATCGCCATTGTCGGCCTGACCTGGCGCGGGCGTATCAGATGCCCGTGGTGGCGATGACCGGCAAGACGGGCTGGCCCCTGAACGTCTTTTTGACCCCCGATTTGCAGCCTTACCACGGCGGCACGTATTTTCCCCCACAGGGCGCGGGGGTGCCGGGCGCGGATGCGCTCCAGCAGGTGCTCACCGAAGCCGCCCGCGGCTGGCAAGAAGACCGGGAACGGGTGGTGGACGTGGCCCAGGAAATGGCGCGGCAGATGGGCGAGGGCTTGCGCCCCCTGTTGGAGCAACTTCCCCCTGCCTCTGCCCCGCCGGGCGCGGACGCGTTGCAGGCCGTACAGGCCGAGTTCGACGAGCAGCACGGCGGCTTCGGCGGCCCGCCCAAGTTCCCCCAGCCCTTGCTTTTGCACTGGCTGCTGGCCCGGGGGGAAAGGGGTGATGCCGAAGCCCGGCGCATGGCGCTGACCACCCTGCGCGCGATGGCGCAGGGCGGCATCTACGATTTGGTGCACGGCGGCTTTTTTGCTTATACTGACGACGCGGAATGGCGGCAGCCGCATTTCGAAAAGTCGCTGGCCACCAACGCGCTGTTGGCGCAGGTTTACTTGCGCGCGTATCGGCAAACGGGTGACGCCCTGTTCCGCGAGGTCGCGCAGGCCACGTTGGGCTTTTTGCAAAGCCAGGTGGAGCCGCATTGCGGCCTGTTGGGCCATGGCGAGGGCGGCCTGGAGGAAGCCGATAACCCCGATGGCCGTTATCACACCTGGACGGCCGGGGATATTGACCGCGTTTTGCCCCCTGCTTTGGCCGAGGTGGCGCGCGCGGCCTACGGCCTGGATGACGAGCCTCGCGGCCTGCGGCAACGCGCCGCGCTGCCCGCGCTGGCGCAGCAGTTGGGCCGCTGCCAGGGTGATGTGGCGCAGGCTTTGGCCGAAATTCGCCGCCGGCTGGCCGCTGCCCGCCCTGCCCGCCGCGCCCTCCAGGCCGACCGGGGCGCGCGCTTGGGCTGGAACGCGCTCGCGGTGCAGGCGTTTTTCGCCGCCGCCCAAACCTTGAACCACCCGGGCTACGCTCGCCTGGCCCGCCGCGCTTATCTGGCGTTGGGGCGGTGCTTTGCCACCGACCACGGCCTGGCGCACCACGTGTTCGCCGGCGAGGCGCGGGTGCCCGCGTTTTTGGACGACCTGGCCGCCTGGGCGCGGCTACACGTGGTGGCCCAGCGTGACCCCGCGGCCGCGCTGTGGCCCGACGGCCACCCGCCCTTGTATCGCGCGGTGGAGGTGCTGGAACTGGTGGAAGAGCATTTCGCCGCGGATTGGGGCTACTACGACACCCTACCCGACCACCATTTCCCCTTCGGGCGGCCGCAAACGTTGTTGGATGCCGAGGCCCCGGCGGGCAACCCCTGGCTGATTCACCTGCTGCTCGACCTGGCCGAAGTGGCCGACCAGCCGGCCCTGGCCGAGAAAGCCGGCGCCCTCTTGCAACGGATCGCCCCCTTGCTCGCCAAGCACCCCACGGCCTTCCCCTCCTGGCTGTGGGCGTTCGAGCGGCTCTCGCCCGCCCCCTAACCCCCTATCCGCCTATCCCTCCTCGCCATGCGCTCCGCCACCCCACCTTGCTTTTTGTGAGCAGACACCATGGGTTCCTCTAAGCCTACCCCTTTAGTCATCGGCATTGCCGGTGGTAGCGGTTCGGGCAAGACCACCGTTGCAGACCGTATTCTCAAGCAAATTGGTGCGGCGCGGATTGCCTACCTTCCGCACGACGCATATTACAAGGCCAACGAAGGCCTTTCCTTCGCCGAGCGCGCCCGCATCAATTACGACCATCCCGATTCCCTGGAAACCAGCCTGCTGGTGCAGCATTTGTATCGCCTCAAAGCGTGGCAGCCGGTGGAGCGGCCGGTTTACGATTTTACGCGGCACACCCGCGCCCCCGAGACCGTGCGTGTCGAGCCCCAGCCGATCATCTTGGTGGAAGGCATCTTGATTTTCGTGGAACCCGAACTGCGGCAGGCGTTGGACGTCAAAATTTTCGTGGATACCGACGCGGATATCCGCTTTATTCGGCGTTTGCGTCGCGATATTCAAGAGCGCGGCCGCACCATGGAATCGGTCATCGAGCAATATCTGAAGACCGTGCGGCCGATGCACCTGGAATTCGTCGAACCTTCGAAGCGCTACGCGGATGTGATCATCCCCGAAGGCGGCTTCAACGATGTGGCGTTGGAAATGGTGGTTGCCCGCCTGGAGACCATGTTGCGCAAAGGGAAGTGATGACGCCCCAGAAACGCCGCGGCCGCCCCTGGCTGCAAGGGCTTGGGCTGGCGGTGGTGCTCGCACTGAGCGTGATTTTGTACACTCAGCGGGCTGAGGTGCAGGCGCTGAGAGGGTATGGTTACGTCGGGCTTTTCTTCTTTGCCCTCCTCACCAGCGCGAGCGTGATTTTGCCCATGCCGGGGCTGGTGTTGCCCTACGTGTTGGGCGGCGTGCTGAACCCCTGGGGCGTAGCCCTGGCCGCGGGGAGTGGCGCGGCGTTGGGCGAACTCACCGGCTACCTGGCGGGCTGGAGCGGCAAGGCGTTCATCGAAGATTACCGCCGTTACGACCAGGTGCGAGCCTGGATGCAGCGTTACGGCGCAGGTACGATTTTCGTGTTGGCCTATTTGCCTCTCCCCTTGATGGACTTGGCCGGGATTGTGGCCGGCGCCACCCGGATGCCTCTCTCGCGCTTTTTGTTTTGGTGTTGGTTGGGCAAAGTGCTCAAAATGCTCACCGTGGCCTTCTTAGGCGCCCTTTCCCTCCCCCTAACCCCCTAACCC
>JALUDX010000063.1 GCA_027053355.1 Anaerolineales bacterium
CCACCAGGTCGCCCGGCGCCTCTCCGGCATCGGTTGCCTGGTCAGTCACCCCGATGATGGTATCGACATACGGATACTGTAACCTCCTGTCATCTCGATAGGAGACAAACAGTTCCGATGAAAGATTCCGCGTGAAACCGTAGGTGCACTCAACCCCTGCCTCCCATGTGTCTGTGAGGCCATTTCCGCGTCCGGCAAAGTTCTGTACATTATAGGACTTTGCAATATGCCCGGTCAGTGATGCATGGGGAAACAGCCGGGTCAGGCTGCCGTAAACATTGTAATCCGTTTCCCAGGGCTGGTCTCCCAGCTTGGTAAAAGACGGCCCGCCGGACAGCGTGGCATAGGAACGTTCATTGAAATAATAGTCCAGGCCCACGGCAAGGTTATGGGTCCAGTTGTCCTGCCGCAGGGGGTCGTCATAGTCCGTCCGGCTGCTGTTATCGGAGAAAAAAAACGTTGCATGGTCCATTCGGGAATAATCCACCCGCATCGAGCCGATATACTCCCTGAGATCACTGGACCCCACCCCTGGCGGCCGCAGGACAGCCGCGGCACCGCCCTCTTCTTCCGCTGCCGGGGTGACGGCAGCAACAGCAGGCTCATCAAAGATGCCGATGCTGTAGTTACCCTCAAAATCAACCCGCCACCTGGCATTGAACCGATGCGCAACATGCGCCATCAATCGGTGCCGGTCATAAGGCGTGTATCCGCCAGTTTCATCACCCGAATTTCGCAGGATCTCGTACGTGTAACCGGCCCCGACCAGGCTGTCCTGGCCATAGCTGTATTCAGCCAGCAGGTCGGTTGAATTCCGCCAATATCTCCTGCTGCCAACCCGCTCATCAAGGGCCCCGTTGTCCCCCGCCTGTTGCTGTTCCTGGCCTGCCTGCGGTGTTGCCTGCTGTTCCGTCTCCTGTGTTCCGCTCTGCGAGGCCGATGACTCCACGGTCCGCAGGGCTGTTTCCCGGGCAGGATCATTTCCCAGGAAATAGGTGTTATTGAGGCTGGCGAACCAGCGCTGCGTAAAATGCTTCTCCGCTCTCAGGCTGAAAGACTGGTCAACCCGGGTCGTGTAGCGGAGGCCGTCATAGACAAAACCAGGCGCATAGGTCAGCTCAAGGAGGTCGGTCTGGCTCTGCGACGTAAAGGTCAGATCAGGAGAGACCGTATAATCACGCCGGTTGCCTGAATGGCCAT
>JALUDX010000064.1 GCA_027053355.1 Anaerolineales bacterium
GGTCGGTGCCGCCCCGCCCATCTCAACCCCGCCGCCGAAGCGTGGTTCACGCCCCCGCGCCCCACCCTTTACATCTTAGACTACGCGGAGCAAATCGCCCCCGAGCGCCTGCGCGCCCTGCTGGCGACCTTGCACGCCACCGCCGCCCGCCGCGCTCACCCCGTCGCCCTGCTCTTCCTCATGCGCCCCGCGCCCGAGCCGGGCTGGGTGGACGAGGTGGCTTCCCTTACCGGTGCGGACGTGGCCTTTGCCGAATGGCTGCGCCGCGCCATCGCCCCTGCCCTGCAAAACCCGCTGCGCCTGCGGGAACTCGCTCCCGCCGACCTGCCCCGCCTGTTTGCCGCCGCCCGACGCACCTTCGTTGAACTGCGGGGGCAGGCGCCCGAACGGGAAATCACCTACGACGCCGCCGACCTGCCCGCCCGGCCCTTAGCGGTGGTGTTGCTCGGCTTGCTGGCCGCCTACGGCCACAGGGTGGCACGCAGCGCCAGCGAGCAGGCCGTGCTGGAAAACCTGTGGGAACGCTGGGAAAAGGACAAATGGCGGCGCACCCTGCGCGACCGCGGCCTGCCCGAAGGATGGATGCCCGACGCCCTGCGGATGATAGAAACCGCCTTAGTCGTGGCCACCATGGGCCGCCAGTTTCACAGCCCGCAGGAACTGGCCGCCTTTTGGGAAGCCCACGACCCGCCCCGCTATCCCAAGCCCAACGGCGAAACCTTAGCCCCCCGCTGGCTGGCGGCGCAGATGCGTTTGCTCTTCCCGGCGGTGGAAGGCGGCCTCGCACCGGCCATCGTGCCCGACCCGTTGGCTGACTTCGTCCTTGCCCGGCGGCAGGATTTGCCCGCCCTGGCGCGCGCCGCGCTGCCCGTAGCGGATGAAATCCGCCGCGCCGACCGTGCCGCGGTGGAGCAAGATGTCAGCATTAGCCAGATTTTGCAATCCACACCGGGGGAAGCCCTTTTCCCTCTGGCATGGCCGTTGGGCCTTCTGCCCCTCCTCCTCCGCTTGCGAGAAGCCTACCCCCGGGCGGGGCGTGCCCTGGCCGAGGCGCTGGCCAACTGGCTGGAAGCCGCCGCGGGGGAACTGTACCGGGCAGACCCTGCCGCTGCCGCCCGCTGGTTGGATTTGTGGGAAGCCGCCCTGCCCGACCACCCCGACCGCACCCCCGTGGCCTGGCGGGAGGTGTTCGCAGCGTATTGCCAGGCGCGGCTGGCCGCCAGCGGCGATGAAGCCGACAAAGCCATGTGGCAAGGCAATTTGAGCGTGGCTTTGAGCGCGTTGGGTGAGCGTAAAAAAGCGTTGACGGCGGCGGAGGAGGCGGCGAGGCTGTACCGGCGGCTGGCGGAACAAAACCCGCAGGCCTACGAGCCGTATTTGGCGCTGAGCCTAAGCAATTTGGGCAACATCCTTTCCGACTTGGGGCGTCGCGAAGAAGCGTTGGCGGCGGTGGAGGAAGCGGCGGGGTTGTACCGGCGGCTGGCGGCGCAAAACCCGCAGGCCTACGCGCCGGATTTGGCGCTGAGCCTGAACAATCTGGCGCGTAGTCTTGCCGACTTGGGGCATCGTGAGGAAGCGTTGGCGGCGGCGGAGGAAGCGGTAGCGATACGGCGGCGGCTGGCTTCGCAAAACCCGCAGGCCTACGCGCCGGATTTGGCGCTGAGCCTGAACAATCTGGCGCGTAGTCTTGCCGATTTGGGGCGTCGCGAAGACGCGTTGTCGGCGGCGGAGGAAGCGGTGGGGTTGTACCGGCGGCTGGCGAAGCAAAACCCGCAGGCCTACGCGTCGGATTTGGCCATGAGCCTGAACAATCTGGCGCGCAGTCTTTCCGACTTGGGGCGGCGAGAAGAAGCGTTGGCGGCGGCGGAGGAAGCGGTGGGGGTATACCGGCGGCTGGCGGCACAAAACCCGCAGGCCTACGCGCCGTATTTGGCGGCGAGCCTGAACAATCTGGCGGCGATGCTTTCCGACTTGGGGCGGCGAAAGGATGCGTTGGCGGCGGAGGAGGAAGCGTTGGGGGTGTACCGGCGGCTGGCGGCGCAAAACCCGCAGGCCTACGCGCCTTATTTGGCGGGGAGCCTGAACAATCTGGCGGCTATGCTTTCCTGGTTGGGGCGGCGAGAAGAAGCGTTGGCGGCGGCGGAGGAAGCGTTGGGGCTGTACCGGCGGCTGGCGGAACAAAACCCGCAGGCCTACGCGCCGGATTTGGCTATGAGCCTGAACAATCTGGGCAACTTCCTTTCCGACTTAGGTCGTCGCGAAGAAGCGTTGGCGGCGTCGGAGGAAGCGGCGGGGCTGTACCGGCGGCTGGCGGAACAAAACCCGCAGGCCTACGAGCCGGATTTGGCGATGAGCCTGAACAATCTGGGCAAATTCCTTTCCGACTTAGGTCGTCGCGAAGAAGCGTTGGCGGCGGCGGAGGAAGCGGTGGGGGTGTACCAGCGGCTGGCGGAACAAAACCCGCAGGCCTACGCGCCGGATTTGGCGCTGAGCCTGAACAATCTGGCGCGTAGTCTTTCCGACTTGGGGCGTCGCGAAGAAGCGTTGGCGGCGGCGGAGGAAGCGGCGGGGTTGTACCGGCGGCTGGCGGAACAAAACCCGCAGGCCTACGAGCCGGATTTGGCCCTGAGCCTGAACAATTTGGGCAAGTTCCTTTCCGACTTGGGCCGTCGTGAGGAAGCGTTGGCGGCGGCGGAGGAAGCGGCGGGGCTGTACCGGCGGCTGGCGGAACAAAACCCGCAGGCCTACGCGCCGGATTTGGCGTGGGCGCTGGGGAGGCTGGGAAGCGTGCTTTTGGGTTTGGAACGGCCTGCTGAAGCCTTTTCTACCTTTGCCGAGGGGTTGCGTATTCTCATACCCCATGCCCGCCGCTTGCCGCAGGCCTTTGGCCCTTTGCTTCGGGTCTTGTTGGAACTCTATTTGCAGGCCGCCGAGTCTGCCGGTCAACCGTCTGATGAGGCATTGGTGCGCGAAGCGCAGGCGGTTTTGGGCACAGAAACCTGATTTGACCACGGTGCTCCCGTAGGGGCGAGGCACGCCTCGCCCCTACCCTGCAACATTCTGTGTTTTCTGTGTCTTCTCTGTGTCTTCTGTGGTTTCCCCCGTTCTATTTTCAAAACGCGCGTTTTTTTGTAGGGGCGCACGGCGGTGCACCGCACGCCAAAATGGGCGAGGCACGCCTCGCCCCTACCCTGCAACATTCTGTGTTTTCTGTGCCTTCTCTGTGTCTTCTGTGTTTTCCCCTGCTCTATTTTCAAAACGCACGTTTTTTGTAGGGGCGCACGGCGGTGCGCCCTTACAGCGGCTGCACGCCAAAATGGGCGAGGCACGCCTCGCCCCTACCCTGCAACCCTTTGTGTTTTCTGTGCCTTCTCTGTGTCTTCTGTGGTTTTCCCCCGTTCCATTTTCAAAACGCACGTTTTTTGTAGGGGCGCACGGCGGTGCGCCCTTACAGCGGCTGCACGCCAAAATGGGCGAGGCATGCCTCGCCCCTACCCTGTAACCTTCTGTGTTTTCTGTAGCGTTTCTGTGTCTTCTGTGGTTTCCCCCGTTCCATTTTCAAAACGCGCGTTTTTTGTAGGGGCGCACTCCAAAACGGGCGAGGCACGCCTCGCCCCTACCCTGCAACCTTCTGTGTTTTCTGTAGCGTTTCTGTGTCTTCTGTGGTTTCCCCCGTTCCATTTTCAAAACGCGCGTTTTTTGTAGGGGCGCACGGCCGTGCGCCCTTTTGGGGTGCGTCGGCGCGTCGCCACACTCCAAAGGCGGGCGAGGCGCGCCTCGCCCCTACCTCTTGGCCTTTTGTGGTTTCCCCTGCGCCATTTCTGAACCGCGCGGGGTGCCCCCCTTCCACCCTTTTAGGGCCCGGTGTGCACGGTGACATAGGGGCGGATGGTCTCCAACAGGGTGGGGCCGATCCCTTTGACGGCCAGCAAGTCATCGACCTTTTGGAAGGGGCCGTGTGCTTCCCGGTAGGCGATGATGCGTTGGGCCAGGGCAGGGCCAATGCGGGGGAGGCGCTCTAACGCCTCGGCCGAGGCGGTGTTGAGGTCGATGCGCTCCTCCGGCGCGACCGCGGTGCTCAGCGGCGCCGCGGTGGGGGTGAGCACATGAGGCGTGGGGGTCAGGCGAGAAGGCACGTACACCCGCAAGCCGTCCTGCAAGGGTGCGGCCAGGTTGACGGCTTCGCGCAGCGCGGCGTCCGTGAACCCGCCGGCGGCCGCGACCGCGTCTTCCACCCGGCTGCCGCGGGGCAGCGCGAACACCCCGGGCCGGCGCACCGCGCCCACCACGTACACCCGCAGCGGCGCGGGGGTGGGCGTGGGCGGCGGTGGTTCCAGCACGATGGGTTCCCCGCGCGGGGGCAGGGCCAGCCAAAAGGCCAGAGAAGCCAGCAGGCTGCCCAGCACAATGCCCAAGGCTACATCAGCCCAACGTTGCCAGCGGGCCATTTTTCCCTCCTTGGAAGTAACTGTTCAGCGCAAACAAAAAACACAGAAGACACAGAGAAGGCGCAGAAAACACAGATTTGCGTACCTTTGTTGGCGGCACGCTGTCTCGCCTCCCTTGGGCTGAGCGGGATTGGCATCCTGCCCTACGACACGCTTAAATCCGCTGCTCTCCGCCATCATCCGTGTTCCTCCGTGGGCTGTTTGCCCAAGGCTGAACAGTTACCCTTGGAAGGTGGGCCGCGGCTGAGGCGGGTTCAACTTGCGCGGACGATGGGTGGCTGGGTTGCCTTTCTCTGCGTCTGGCGCGCTTTGCGTACATCCGCAACTCGCCTCGCACTATCCGCGTCCCTTCTGTGTTTCGAGCGTTTCGCTACGGCCCCGACGTGCAGCGGGGGTGCAGCACCGCGTCCAACACCGGCGCCATGGCCGGAATCCAGCGATGGTGTTCGCGGTCGTAAAACTTGGCGTCCGAATTGACGGCAAAGGGGATGTGCGCCGCATCCAACTGGCAAGACACAAAAGTGGCAAAGCGCACCTGTTCGGGCACGGTGTAGTGGTCGCCGTGGTTGTAATCGCCGGGCATCCACGCGCCCACCCAGGTGTAGAGGCCGGTTTGCCGCTGCCAGGCGAGCGCGGCTGCGATTTTGTCTTGAACGAGGCGCTTCTCCGAGTCGGTGCCCTGGGTCCAGCGCTTGGCGGGGTTGGTTTTCGAAGGCCCTGCGGCGTAGAAGTGCCATTCGGCCATCAGATAACCGTTTCCGTCAGGGGGGATGCGCAGTTCCGGCAGCAGGTAGGGGTTGGAGCGTTGGCGGGGGGAAATGAAGATCAGCCGGGTGGGGTTGGTTTTGCGGATTTCTGCCACGGCTCTTTCGTATAGCCAGTTTAGCATGTCCGGTTGGCGGTTGAGCGCATCAGTTACCTCGATCAAAAGATCAAACGACAGCCGCGGCGACGCGTCCTGGTAGTGCTCGGCCATCGCGCCCCACCACTGCACCACCTTTTCCAGATTGGCTTCGGTGGGGTGCGTTTTGAAGGCTTCCCCCTTGTAGGCCAGCACAGGCAGCAGCCCCGCGTGCAGCGAATCGGCAATTACCCCATCTAAATGCTGCAACAGCGCGGGGGTGACGTCTTCCCTGACCCGGATGCGGACGTGGGAGAACCCTCGTTGGCGGACGGCCACCGGGTCTTCGGGGCTGTAGAGGGTTCGGCTGTGGGGCGTTTTGGCCCAGTCCACGGCCAGCCCCTTGCCCATCAGGGCGCGGTATTGCGCGGGGGAAAGGGGGCCTTCTGCGGTGGGGGAGGGCGGCGCAGGAGTGCGTTGACCGCACCCGTTCAGCGCCGCCAACCCGGCCAGCGCGACGACGACCATCCAGAGGTAGGTGCGGTTTCGGTTTATCATGGGTTCAACAGGCTGTTTATCAGATTGCGGCCCGGATTGTTTTTTGCGTTTTCTCTCGTTCCCCTTTTGCTTTCTTGGGCGGCGGCTCTTCGCTTTGGCTTTGGCTGAAAATCTCTCGGTACTGTGGAATCGCTTTTTTGGCCTCTTTTCCCGTAACTACCTACCCTGCGCCGAAAACGAGGTTGACATCACTCCCCCAGGGCCGCCGGCTTAGCCCCCTCTCCTCTCCCATTGGGAGAGGAGAGGGCCGCGCAGCGGGGGTAAGGTGAGGGCGAAAAGCCACTGCAGCGCTTCTGGGTAGGTAATTACCTTTTCCCTCTAAAAGGGCCAGCAGATGATCTTGCAAGGCTTGTGCTCATTCTTTGGAAGATAGGCCGCGGATGATTACGGATAGAGGCGGATTTTGGGTGCCAAGGTCGCCGAGACAACGCTAAGGTCGCCAAAGGTAGGGCGGGACGCCGTCCTGCGTTATAACGCCACCCCATCATCTTTCGGCGTTTTTCGTTTGTGTCATTTGTCGTGTTGCTTTGAGGCTGCACCGTTCGCCCATTTTCCCAGGCCCGAAGTTGATGTGCTCAGGCCGCGGGCTGCGGCTGGCCGAGCACTTCCGACGCGGGGCTACCGGCCATCAGCAGCCCTAATTGCTCCCGGTTGACTTCTTCGGCTTTGACCGTGGCCACGATTTTGCCGCGGAACATGACCGCTATCCGGTCGGCGAGGGACATGATTTCGTCCAGTTCCGCGGAGATCAACAACACCCCCGCGCCCTGGTCCCGCATCTGCACAATGCGTTTGTGGATGTATTCAATGGAGCCGACGTCTAAGCCGCGGGTGGGCTGGTTCGCGATGAGCAAGTCGACTGGGCGGCTGAATTCGCGAGCCACGATGACCTTTTGCTGGTTGCCGCCCGAAAGCGACCCCGCGGTGGTGAAAATGCTGGGCGTGCGGACGTCGAACTGCTGCACCAGTTTTTCCGCGTTTTCTACAATGGCCGCCTGGTTGCGTTGCAAGCCCCGGGCGAAAGGCGGCTTGTAATACGTGCATAGCACCAAATTGTCGGCGATGGTGTAAGAAAGCACCAGCCCGTGTTTCTGCCGGTCTTCGGGGATGTGCGCCATGCCGTGCTCGATCAGATAACGCGGGTTGCGCGGAGGCACCGCCTTTCCCCCCAGCAGCATTTGGCCTTCGCGTATGGGCCGCAGTCCGGTCAGGGCTTCGGCCAGTTCGGTTTGGCCGTTGCCTTGCACTCCGGCCACACCTACCACCTCGCCGCGGCGGACTTCCAGGTTGACATGATCCACGGCGATCAGATGCCGTTCGTCTTCCACCACCAGGTCGCGCACTTGCAACACCGGCTCGCCGGGTTCGGCCGGGCTTTTTTCAACCTGCAATACTACCTCGCGACCCACCATCATCGCGGCCAGTTTGGCTTCGTCTACCTCTTGCGGCCGTACCGTGCCCACTACTCGACCGCGGCGCATGACGGTGATCCGGTCGGCAATGGTCAGCACTTCTTTGAGTTTGTGGGTGATGAAGATGATGGAGACTCCCCGCTCGGTCAACTGCCGCATGATGACAAAGAGTTCTTCGACTTCTTGCGGGGTGAGCACAGCCGTGGGCTCGTCCAATACCAGCACTTTGGCTTCGCGGTACAGGGCTTTCAGAATTTCTACCCGTTGCTGCACGCCCACGGGCAGGTCTTCGATGATGGCGTCGGGTTCCACCTCTAAGGCGTAGCGTTGTGAAAGGTCTACCACGGCCTGGCGTGCGGCTTTCAGGTCTAACGAGAGGCCTTTGGTGGGCTCTGCGCCCAAAATCAGGTTTTCGGCCACGGTAAACACCGGCACCAGCATGAAGTGCTGATGCACCATGCCGATGCCTAAGCGGATGGCGTCGTGGGGGCTGTCGATGGTCACCTTGCGGCCGTTGACGAAAATTTCGCCCTCGTCGGGGTGGTACAGGCCGTAGATGATGTTCATCAAAGTGGTTTTGCCCGCGCCGTTTTCACCGAGCAGGGCGTGCACCTCGCCCTTACGCAAATTGAAGTTCACGTGGTCGTTGGCCAACACGCCGGGAAACCGTTTTACAATATCCCGTACTTCTAAGGCGAAAGTCTGGTTCTCGCTCATAGCGCACTCCAAAGCAACAAGCCTGCAGGCAGATTAGCCTTCTTTTTCGTAGGGGATGCCGTCGGCCGCGGGCGGGCGCGCCCGTCCCACAAAACCGGCCAACACGATAATGGTCAGCAAATAGGGCAACATGCCGATAAACTGGTGGGGAATGTGCAACTGCCCGCCGAACTGCAGTTGCGTTTGCATGGCGGTGGCAAAGCCAAAGAGCAGGGCTGCGCCCCACGCGCCCAACGGCGTCCACTTGCCAAAAATCATCACGGCCAGGGCGACGAAGCCGCGGCCGTTGGTCATCAGCCGTTCGAAGGAACCCACGGCCTCCAGCGAGAGGTAAGCCCCGGCCAGCCCGGCCAGCGCGCCGCCGACGACCACGTTCACGTAGCGCACCAGGTACACGTTGATGCCCAACGTGTCGGCCGCGCGCGGGTGTTCCCCTACCGCGCGGGTGCGCAAGCCCCACGGCGTGTAGAACAGCACGTAATGCACCAAGAAGACCAGCAGGATGGTGGCGTAGGTGATGGGCGGGTTGTTGAAGAATACAGGCCCAATCAGCGGGATTTTAGCCAACGGCCCCAAGGGGATGGGGTTGAGTTTGCCGTGGGCGCTCAAGCCTACCTTGTAGAAATAGCCGGTCAACCCAATGGCCAAGATGTTGATCACCGTGCCGCCGATGATCTGGTCGATTTTCAGGGTGACCGACATGAACGCCAGCAGCAGCCCCAGCAGCGCGCCGACCGCGATGCCCGCCAGCACCCCCAGCAACAGATTGCCGGTGTATACATTGACTAAGAAGGCCAAAAAGGCTGCCAACAGCATTTGGCCTTCGATGCCGATGTTGATCACCGCTGCCCGCTCGCCCAAAAGGCCGCACAGCGCCCCCAGCACCAACGGCACCGATTGACGCAACGTCGAGGCTAACACGGCCTCGGTGATTTGTGGCGTTTTGCTGTAATAGTAGGCAATGAGCGCCAACGTGATCACGCTAATCACGGTCAGCACCCCCCAGCGTTTCCAGAAGATCTTCCAATTGGCAAAAGATGCCGGTGTATTCATGGCTCACCTCACCCAAACGCTCAATGGGAACCCCAGCCTGTGCTGAGGGTAATCTTTTCGCCTTCTTCTGCAGCCCGAATGCGCAACAGCCAGCGCACAATCATGTCGGCGGCTACGAAGAACAACATCAGGGCCTGCACCACGTCGGTGATTTCTTGAGCAACGTGGGCTTTGAACTGCATGACGTTGGAACCGGCGCGCATCGCGCCCAGCAGCATGGCCGCAGGGATCACCCCAAAGGGGTTGGTCTTACCCAACAGTGCCACGGTAATGCCGTCGAAACCCAAGTTGGCATTGAACCCGGGCTCATAGCGCCCTACCACGCCTTGCGTTTCCACCGCGCCGCCGATGCCGGCAAACAGTGCGCTGATGACCATGGTCAAAATCACCGTGCGGGCCACTTTCATGCCCGCGTAACGCGCGGCGTGGGGGTTTTGCCCCACGGTGCGGATTTCAAACCCTAACGTGGTGCGTTGCAGCAGCCACCAGGCAAAGCCCGCCCCTATCAGGGCCAGCACAAAGCCGAAGGGCAACCAACCCCATGTGGGCAATTTGGCCGAATCCAAGATCGCGGGCGTGCGGGCCACGATGTTCCCTGGGGTGGTATCTTTTAGGGGGCCGTTGGCCAGGTAGTCGGTGAACCCCATGGCGATATAGTTGAGCATGATGGTGGTGATGACTTCATGTGCGCCGGTATAGGTTTTCAGCGCGCCGGGGATCGCACCATATAGCCCACCGGCGACGGCTCCGGCAGCCAATGCTACGGCCGCGTGCAAGCCGGGCGGCAGACCGTGCACAGCGAACCCTACCCAGGCCGCGGTGATGGCGCCAAAAAGCAGTTGCCCTTGCGCGCCGATGTTGAACAACCCGGCCTTAAACGCAAAAGCCACCGCCAGACCACTGAAAATGAGCGGTGTGCTTTTTTCTAACGTCCGTTGCCAGCCGGCCGCGTTCCCGAAGGCACCTTTGGCTAAGGCGGTGTAGGCTTTCCATGCTGAAGCGCCCGATACCTCGATAATGATCGCCCCGATGATTAGCGCTAAAAGCACCGCGCCCAAGGGCACGCTGAAACTTAGCAACAGGCGCTTCATCTGAGGCCACCAGCCTTGTGGGTTTTGCGTGGTTTTTTCTGCCATTCTTGACCTCGACTCTAAAAAGTCTGTCGTCGACCTGCCGTGCTCGCCTTGAAGCGGCCGGGGCGACAAACCCCCTGAACAATCGCTTGGGTGGTCTTTTGATGCACATTCGTCTGCTCGCGGTTGCGATGTTGGCTTCAGCAGGCAAAGCGCTTTCTTCAAAGATTTAATGCCCTCTGGCTATCTCTTGAAGGCGGGGGTGCCTGTTCCTCGGTTTGTGCTTTTTACTCTTCGCGCACCGTACCCAACAGGCGCTCGTAATCGTTTATCCACTGCTGTGCCAGTGCTACCAGCCCTTGTAGCCGTTTACGAATTTGCTCGTCGGTCATCTGTACCACGTCGTTTAAGGCTTGTAGACCGTCTTGTAATTGTACCATTTGCTCGTTCAAGTGGCTCAAGCGGCGGTCGAAGGCTTGTACTCGCTCGTCCTGGGCGAGAAGATAGTTAGCCCATCGTTTTTGGTCGTCGGCTTTGAAGGTGGCCCATTCTTGGCGAAAGCGTTCTTCGGCCAGGCGTTGCACTTCGGTGATTTCCTTGACTCGTCGTTCCATGCGCTCGGTCATCGTTTCGAAGTGCTCTTGTGCCCGTTTGACCTCCCGCTGCAGCGCGTCCCAATGTTGGAGGCGCTCTTCGACCTGTTGGCTTAGGTCTTTCAGGCTTTGGAAGCGTTCCTCCCAGGTTTTCCACGTGCGTTCCCAGGTGACCCAGCGGCGGTTTTGCGTTTCGATGAAGGCTTTTTGCTCTTCCTTGCGGCGCATTTCCGCGGCGCTCAATTCTTGCAGGCGGGCTTCTAACTTGCGCAGCGTCTCTCGGAAGACCTGCACCTGGGCGGCCTGCTCTTCCAGGCGGCGGCGGAAGGTGGTCACCTCGCCCTGGGTATCGACCAGCCTTTGGGTGGTGCGGTCTTGGGCTTCTTGAAGCAACTGCAGCGCGCGGCGACGGTCTTCTTCCCCGTGTTCCAGTGCGTCCAGGCGGCTTTCTAAGGCTTCTACCATTCGCCGCACATCGGTGATCTCTTGCTCGCGTTGTGCGATTGCCCGTTCTAAGCCGGGCAACACTTCAGTCTTTTTATGCACCCCGGCCAAGTGGGCGCGCAGGGCTTCGATTTCTTCGCGCAGCGAGGCTTCTCCTTCTTGGATACGCCGCGCCAGCCGGGTTTCTACGGTCTCGATGCGTTGGTTGCTCTCTTCTTCCACCCGTGCCAGGGCGCGCTCAATCTGCTCAAATCGTTCCAACGCCGCCTGCACTTGCGCTACCGTGGCGCTTAGGTCGTGCTCTTGCTGTTCTACGGCGCGGATGTTGCCTTCCAGCGCGACCAAACGCTCTTGCAGGGCTAAGGTCAGGCTGTGGTCTTTGCGGTATTCCTCTTCCAGCCATACCAGGCGCTGTTTCAAGGCCTCTTCTTTTGCCATTGTTGCCTCCTTGCCGCAGCGAGTGGTCGGATTATAGCACACCCGTCGCGGGCTCAGGGCCCCAGGTGGGGGAAGGCGGCCAGTATTTGCTTGAGATGGGGCCACCACCATTGCGGTAGCACGCCTAAGGCGAGGGAAGTGAGCAACAGCGCGGCCATCCAGAGTTTTTCGTCGTTGGCTTCGGCGTTTATGGTTTCGGGGCCGGGCGAAAACAGCGCGCCCCAAAGGCGGAAAGCCGCGGCGGCCAGCCCCCCGCTGCCGGCCAGGAACAGCGTTAGCCAGAGCAACCCGTGTGCCGCCGCTGCCCGCCAGAGCGCCAACCGGCTGGAGAAGCCGACGAACCACGGCGCGCCGGCCAGAATTAGGGGCGCAACCACCGCACCGGCGCTCAGCCAGGTCGCGCCGCGGCCCAACCCAACCAACTGACGATATGCCAGGCCGTCGCGCCGCCGCCCCAAGCCGCTGAGGGCCAGAGCCCAGAGGGCAAAGGCCACGATCCGCGCCGGCCAGAGGGCGAAAAACAGCAACCGGCCTTGAACGTTTCCCAATCCTAAGGCAAAGAGTGCCAACCCTTGATCAAAGAGCACGGCATAGCCCAGCGCCCGCCCGGCATGGGGCTGCAACGCGGCCAAAATGCCGCCGATGACCACCATCACCCCCCCCGCGGTGAGCAGCGCGCGGGCCACGGTGGCCGATTCGCGTAGCCAGGTGTATTTTTCCAGAAAAGCCAGCCCAAACACCCCGCCCACCGAGGTGACCGTCAGCAACACCAGCGCGGCCGCGTAGGGGTGGATTTCTTCGGTGAGCATGGGCATCCAACTATGGAAGGGGAACACCCCCAGCAGGAGCACAAACCCCAACCCCAGCAGGGTGCCTGCCCGCACGGCCAACGCAGAATCGGGGAGGCCGGTCTCCGTGCCCACCAGCATCCAGCCGGTGAAGAGGATGAACAGCATCCCCAAGGTTTGAAAGGTGAGGAAGCGCAGCACCCCCCGACCGGCCACACTGCCCGGCGGTGTGAGCAGTGGCACGCTCAGCAGCACCGCGGTTTCGATCAGCAGCGCTGCGTAGAGAAAGGGGCGGATGGCCAGCGCGGCCACTAACACTGCCACCACGGCCATGGCCAGCCCGGGGTAGGTCGGTTCCATGCGGGCAACCCCCGCGCCGCCCAGCCACAGCGCCAGGGCCAAGAAAAGCCAGACCAGCAGGCCGCGCATCGCGTCGGTGATGATCAACTGCCGCCCTAAAATTTGCATGTTTGCGGCCACGCGAAAGCCCCACGAGCCCGCGAGACGCACCGGTTGCTCGATGGGCAAGCGCCAGGCCGCTAAAGCCAACAGCAGGGCGACGGCCGCGGCGCTGCGCGCCGCGCGGCGGGTCGTCCCCATTAACAGCAAAAACCCGGCTGCCAGCAGCGGCAGCCCGATCCACAGCCAGGGTGCGCGCATCAGCCTTCTTCCTCCGCGGGGGCAGGGGCCGGGGGCTCCGTGGCAGCAGCCTGTACGATGAGATACCCGCCTGCCAAGGCCAAGGCGACCATCACCAGGGCCAGCAGCCCGGCCAGTAGCAGTGATTGTTCCAAGGTAGCGTAAAGTACGATGAAGCCGCCCACCACGGCCAGCAGGCCGCCGCTGACTTCCAGCGGTTGATTGCCTCGCAGACCCAATTGCCACATGCCCAACAAAATGAGCGCCAGGCCACCCCAAAGATGCGCCACCGGCAGCGGCGGCAGCCATCTTTGCAGCACCGGCACTAAAGAAGTTGCCAGCAGCCCGGCCAGCAGCCCAGCCAGCAGGCGGAAGACGATCACACTGAGGCGGGCGCGGCGTACTGGGGTCATGGCTTCGCGCAATGAAATGCCCAAAATCGAAGCGGCCATCCAGCCGCCGACCAACACGGTGGCGGCCAGGGGCCAGGGCCAGGTCCAGGCGCTGAGCGCGGCTGTTCCTCCATATACACCGGCCAGGCTGAGCAGAAAGAGCCGCCAATCTTCGCTCATCAACATCACCAGCCCCACCACGAAGAGTAAACCGGCTACCACATCGGGCCAATAGCCATGCCAGGTCATACGCGCCTCATCTCAGCGGAAGAGCAGCGCGAGCAGCATGATCAGCAGCACCCAGGCCCAGAGCACGCCGCCCTCGCCTTCCAACAAAAGGGAAAAGAAATTGAGCCCCTGCGCGGCAAGGCGGTAGAGCCGCCAGAACCAGGGGGTGAGCCAGCCGCGGCCAAAGACCACGCCGACATAGCGCAAGCGCCACGGGCTGCGGGCGAAGCGCCAGGTCAACCCTCCCGCCACGACCACGGCCAAGCCGCCCGGCAGCCACCACTGCGGCGCCCAGGGCTGAGGGGGGTGCCACGCCGGCCACAGGCGGGCAGCCCAAAACGCGGCCGCCCATAAGCCCCACCCCCAAAAGGCGAAGGCGCGCCGTTCACGCGGCAGGGGTGTTTTGCGTTGGGGTTTGGCCCAAAAATGGCGGAACAAGGCCATTCCCGCGATGAGCAGGGTGAGTGCAGCGGCCAGGTGCCAGGCGCGCCAGGGCGGTTGCCAGAGGGCGGCGGCTGCGGCCCCGGGTGTGAACGGCCACAACGTGAGGGGGAAGAGGAGCGCAGCGGCAAACCACCACGCGCCGCGCGAGCGCCAGGAGAGCAAAGCCAACCCCACAGCGGGCGCGAAGGCCAGTAAAGCCCAGGCCAACGCGGCGTGGGGGTCTTGTTGGAGCGCGGCCAGCAGCGCCAGGCTGCCCAAGGCCCACCCGCTGGCGGCCACGCGGCGCAACGACGAGCGCAAGCCCCACCAGCGCAGCGCGCCCCAGAGGGCAAACAGCGCCACCACCCCAAGGGCCCAGGGCGAAGAAGGCGTTGCCAGGGGCTGGGCGGTGAGCCAGAGCACGGCCATTAGGGTGGAAAGGAGTTCTTCCGCAGCCAGCACCAGCCGCCAGCCGTGGGTGGCTTCGGTCTCTACGCCGGGGGAATACCCGGCCAGCATCCAGCGCGTGAGGATGGCGATGAGCCAGAGGGTGGTGGCCGTCGCCGGGGAGGAGGCCCAGATGACCGCTGCGGTGGCGGCGAGTAGCCAGGTGAGGGCGCGGCCAAAGGCTACCCAGGCTACGGTCTGCAGATGTTTGGCGCGGTGCAGGCAGCGCATGTCGGCCCAGGCGGCCGCGACGTCTACCAGCGTCCAGCCTGCCACCAGGGTCAAGGGCGAAAAGGCTAAGGCCATGGGCGCGCCCAACGCGCCGACCAGTAAGAGCAGCGCCCAACCGGTGGGCGCGCGCGCGGGCTCGCGGGGTTCGCGGAGGGCTTCCAACACCAGCGCGGCGAGGGTGAGGGTCAATACGGCCATTACCCACGGCCAGGTGACTGCGTGCAGACGCCAGACCCCGTGGGGCCAGGGCAAAGGTCGCACAGGGTGCCACTGCCACAGCCGGCCGCCGTGGCGCGGCAGCGCCCCCAGGCCCAGCAGCCAGGCCAGGCCTGCGCCGCTGAGCGCGACCCACCATAGTCGCCCCACCGCGACGCGCGTCCGCCCGCCCACAGCCACCACCGCGGCGGTGAGCGCCAAAAGTGCGACGGCCAACCATACCAACCAGGGCATGATACCTCCGTGCGGGCATTATAGCATACCCCCCGCGTGGTTAGACGCGAGTAGGGGACGCACGGCTGTGCGCCCCTACGAAACCCCCGCGGCGTTTGGAAATGGCGGGTGCAAACACAGAAAGCACAAAATCGCCGTAGAAAACACAGAGATTTTTCTTTGCGTCCTTTGTGCCCTTGGCGCCCTTAGCATCATCTTGGCGTTCTTGGCGTTAACCTCTTTGCGCCTTTGCTTTTTCCCTGCGCCTTTGCGTTAAAATCCGTACCTGTTTCAAGACTGGTGTATCTCCACCTTCCCCTCAATCGGCACGCCGCGGGCCAGCGTGTTGGTGACCGTGCCCCATTCCACCGCTTTTTCGTGCAGGTAGCGGAGTTTTTCGGGCGGCGCGTCGCTTTTGATATAGAGCGTGTAGTGCACTTCCACTAAGCCGGGTGGCACGTTGCGGCGGGTGGCCACGATTTCCACGCGAGCGTCTTTCAGCCCGATGCGCATTTTTTCGGCAAGGGTCTGCACGTTGGTCAGCAGGCACGTGCCCAAAGCGCTGAGCAGGGTTTCGGCGGCGTTGGGACCGGTTTCCCCGCCGCCGCGCTTGATGCTCACGGTGAAGGTGTGCTCGCGCACGTGCGCGGTGGCGCTGGCGGCGTCGTTGCGCGTCACGGTCACGGCGTAGTGTTGCACCTGATGCTTGAAGTCGGTTGGGGCGACCATGGGGCTTTACTCCTTTTTCCTCGTGGCGTTCAGGCCAAAGAGCGCCTGCGCCTTGGCTTCGTCCACCCGGCAGCGGTCGGGGTCTAAAATTTCAAAGGGGTTGTGGCTCTCGCCGTCTACCAGAATGCCGGGCGAGGCGCGCATGTTGTAGCGCTGCGCGATGGCAACGCCTTCCTCGGTTTCCAGCGGAATGCGGGTGTAGGGGATGCCGCGCTCGTCCAGATATTGCATGATTTTGCGGCTGCGGCGGCAGCGCCGCGCCGGCAGGATGACGATGCGGTGGGGAAATTGCTCTGTGCTCATGGGGCTTGAACCTCATTCAGGAGGGGAAAACACAGAAAGCACAGAGGAGCACGGAAAACACAGAAATTTCTGTGCGCTCTGTAGTTTTCTGTGCCTTCTGTGTTTCCTCTCCAAAATCTTACTCCGCGCTGTGGTCGGAGACGATTAGCACGGGGCAGGGGGCGTGTTTGCTGACGTTTTCAGCCACGT
>JALUDX010000065.1 GCA_027053355.1 Anaerolineales bacterium
CGGCCTCGGCTGCGCGGGGCTCCTCGCTCGGCGGGTTGGGGGGAAAGGGCGACAGCCGCCGGGCAATCTGTTCCCCAAAGGCCTTGAGCAGAGCCAGCCGAACGCGCCACGCCCCTTCGGGGAAGGGGCGTTCCAGACGGGCAAGCGCCTGCCGGAGGTGGCGCTCGGCCTGGGTAAATTCGCCGCGGCGGAAGTAAACCTCGCCGATTTTGCGGGCGAGCGCGGCGTCGTAGAGGGGCTGTTGGTGCGCGTCCGCAGCCCGCTGGCGCGCCTCTTGCGCCTGGGTGTAGCATGTCAGGGCTTCGGAGGTGGCGGCTAAGTGCGCCGCCCGGTCGCCGGCGCGCAGCAGATAAGGCCAGGCTTCCTCCCACGCCTGGGCCTGAAAATAATGGAAGGCGATGGCCGCGCTGTGCTCGGCTTGCTCTGGCAGTTGCGCCAGGGCCTGAGCGACCCGACGGTGCAGCGCCCGCCGACGGCTGGCGGTGAGGCCCCGGTAAATGACCTCGCGCGTTACATGATGGTTGAAGGCGTAATCCCGTGCGAACGCGCCGCGCGCTTCAACCAGCCAGCCGCGGCGCAAGAGCACATCCAGTGCGGCCAACAGGTCGTCTTCCTCCCGCCCCCAGGCCAGCCGCCAGGTTTCCAGATCAAAATCGCGGCCCAACACCGCGGCCACTTCCAGGGCCTGCCGGGCCAGGGGGGGCAACTTCTCGCGGCGCAAACGCACGGCCTGGCGCACGGTTTCGGGGATGGGCAACCCCGCCGCGTGCTGCCATTGCCAGGGGCGGGTGCGCACATCCAACTGCCCGCTTTCGGTCAGCGCGTGCAGGGTTTCAAGCACGAAAAAGGGGTTGCCGCCGGTGTGGGTATGCAGCGCACGCACCAGCGCGGGGGGCGCCTGAGCGAGCCACTGCTGCAGGTCGGCCACGGAAAGCGGGCCTAAGGCCAGGCTTTCGGCCAGACCCTCACTTTCCCACTGGCCGATCAGGGTAGCCAGGGGCGCCTGCGCGGGGAGTTCTTCGCGGCGATAGGTGCCCACGACCAGCAGGGAGGCCCGCGCCGCGGCCCGCGCCAGCAGCGGCAGCCAGGCCAGCACCTCGCGAGAGGCCCAATGCAGGTCTTCCAGCATCACCACCAGCGGAAGGCGCTGCCCCGCGGCGGCCAAAGCGTGTGCCAGGGCGCGCAGCAAAATGTC
>JALUDX010000066.1 GCA_027053355.1 Anaerolineales bacterium
GCCGGGCAGTGGAAGACCCCGCCCTGGAAGAAGGCCCTCGAAGGGTGGCCTGCCCGGCCCATCTCTCCCGTTCGGGTCTACCTCTACGTGGATCCCGAGGTGGATGGGGACCGGCCCCGGACGCTGGGGGCGTGGTTTTCGTCTAAGGGGTGAGCGCCACCCCGCTCAGCGCTCACCCGGCCGCCCGGCACCTTGGCGCTCACCTGAGCGCGTAGGGGTAGCCTCTTTTCATGGCCGAGGAAACGGTCTACTACACCCCTGCCCGGGCGGCGGAAGTGCTGGGCGTTGGGCGCTCAACGCTCAGGCGCTGGGCCCACCTCTTCGAGCGGGTGATCGGCCCCCTTCCGCGCGACGAGCGGGGCGGCGAACGAGCTTGTTTTGCCACTCCAGGCGCAGGGGCTCTTTCGCCCCGATGTCGACGAGGGGGCGCTTCCCTTTTTGGACGATGCGGCCGGGGATGACGACGAGGGCGTGGTAGTGGTCGGCCATGACGCCCCAAGCTTACCCGGGGTCCGAGGGCACGGGTTTCCGGCCGCGGGTGTCCCCACCGACCACTCCCCCTCACGGAGCTGTGCTAGGGTTCAAAAAGAAAGGAGGTGCTGCTTGCTAGCCCCGCAGCAGCACCGCCCCCAAGCCAAGGCGGAGCATACTGCGGGGCCAGCGGGTTCCGCAAGATGCAGGATCACAAACTCAGCCAAAACCAGGAAGGCAAGGCCTTAAATCTCTCCGTGCACGCGCTTCGGTTCCTCGCCGTGCACGCCCGGCGTAAGGGTCGGGATCCCGCCGAGCTGGCGGCCTCTCTAGGGCTGGCTTTGGACGATCAGGAGGCGCTTGCTCAACCCGTGCAACAGTCAACAAGAGGTCACTTAGGTCAGAGTACAGTTGTCGACTACGGGGCTAGAGACGTTGGGCCGCTCTCCATGCCAGAGGTCAAAACCCCGTTGAAAATGACTGTTGCACGGCCCGCGGAGCGGGTGCAGGACGCGCTTGCGCGCTGGCGCAAGGGCGAGGCGGCCCGGCGGTTTGTCGAGCAGATCTTGGCCCGTCAGGGGGAGGCGGCCGACGAACTTCGCGCCTACCTGGAGGCCCACTCCGAGGATGCAACCGCGCGGCTTGTGCGCCTGCTCTACCGCCTGGCCGTAGACGTGGCCCGGGAGCGCTACGGGGCCCACGCCCGGAAGCTGGGCCAGGTGGTCTTCGCCATCCCGGTGGAGCTCCTTGCCGAGCACCTCGGCGTGAACCGCTCGACGGTCTGGAGGGCCCTGAAACGGATCGAGGCCTCCGGGCTCGTCGCGGCGCGCGACTGGTACACGGCGAGCACGGCGGGTCAGGACGGGACCAAGGCCAACCGGGTGGCCGCCAAGCTCTTCGCCGTGCGCTTAAGGCCCGGGCGGGCCCGCCTGCACCATGACGAACTCACGCACCCATGGCGCGACCTCGACGGCGACCGAGCCCAGGGGCGCACGGCCTGGGCCTGGAAGAAGCACCACGAGCGCCCGGACTACGCCGTGTTGCGTTCCTGGGCTCTGGGGCGGCCGGTGGCCCCGGACGAGCGGCCGCCGGACGTGCAGCTCTACGACATCCACGGCCTGGCCGGGATGCTCCCATACGAGGCGGCGCCGCTCGTCACCCAGCTGGCCGATTACCTGGCGAAACGGCTGAACGACATCCATAGCCGCGCCTTCTACGCCAAGTTGCTCTGGAAGGTGGTGCACCTGGAACTCAAGCCCGAGGCCCTGATCACGCAGATCGAGCGCGTGGAGGCCGACCTAAGGGAGGGCTGGGCGCGAAACCCGGGGGCACTTCTGGCTTATCGGCTCTTGGCCTAGCCGGTTGCGGGGTTTATGCAGGCGGGGCGAGGGCCTCGACGGGCTGGGTTTATGCACCCCATCCGCCCCTGGGCGCATGACCATGCGGAAAAAATCCCGTTCAGGACGGCGTTTATTCGCGTTAATGTCATTTATCGGGTTTTTAAGTGAAAAGTTTCACTTAGCTGAGGATCTGCTCTAGCCAGGCACGCCAAACCCGCGTCTTAAACGCCCGGTTGCTCTCCCCGTTCTCGGGGCGCAGCACCGTGAGCTTTTCGCCGACCTTGAAGGAGGCGAGGGGGCCTGCTTCGTCCTCGGCGAAAGAGGGTTTCATTCGCTTGGCTAGGGCCCCGGCCACCCGATCAAGAACCTTCTCCGGCTGGGCCTCGGCGAGGGCGGCCTCCAGCTTCCGGATCCGGGTTCTCGCGTCTTCTAAGGCCCCTAGAACCTCGCGGAGCTCCCTCTCAAGGGTTCGGGCCCGTGCCTTGGTCGCCCGGGCATTTTCGCGGCTTTCCGCGAGCCGTCGGTGGCAGTTTTCAAGGGCGGCCTCGGCGCGGCCGAGCGCGTCCTCCAGTTCGCGAATGCGGCGGGATCCGAACACCTTCGATCTCCTTCCGTCTCTGAGTTTCGCCGAAAAAAGAGGGCCCCCGGTCGCCCGCAGGCAACCGGGGGGGTTTCCGTCCGCCTCCCGCGGGAGGCCGGAACGGGACGGGGTTGGAACCCGCAGGTTCTTCCCCCTACGCGGCCGGGTCAAACCGCCAAGGGTTGAGCCACGCCGTCAGGCGGGTTTCTGGCAACGCTCCCCTACGCTGCCCGGGATCCCGGTGCCAGAGCACCTGGACCCTGACTGATCGCGCCAGCTGCGTCGAAAGACGCGCTGGATGTTTGGGGACCGCTCGCGGCGAGGCCGCGAGGGCCTGGGCGAAGACAAAAACGCTGCTATCCGCATCCCGCATCGTCTTTCGGGCGTACCGCCCGCATCCACAACGATCTCGACCCGTAGGGCCTGAACACTTCGGACCCCTCGGCCCCAAAGGGTGTCCGGCGGGTACAGGCATGGGGAACCGCACACGGCCGCCGCCTGTTAGCGGACCGTGCTTGGGCGCTTTGGCGGCCCATCCGCCCCGTGGAAATGGGTCCACGGTCCCGGCGCGCTCCCCTGCGGGACCTTCCTCGGGTCCCCCCTCGGAACGATCCCGGGGAGATACGCCCTGCTTTTCGAACGCGGTTTTCAACCCGCTTGGCTTTGACCCTCCAGGGCGTTCCCTACCCCTTCGGGGCCCATCGCCGTGGGGGATTACCCCCCGTTGTGGTGCCGAGGCCCCCCGCGGGCGGATACCCGCGGGGTAAGCCGGTCCGGGCTTTCCTAGGCGCCCATAGGCGCCGGCTTCGTGCACCGCGCGGGGTACGGGGCCCCGCCGCGCGGCCATTCCCCGTCGTACTCGCCCGGTCTCCCCCTCTCGCTTCGGCCTGGCGGCCTCCTCGGCGGGATTTTCGCCGGCGCCTCGGGAGGTTGCCCTCCGTACGCGGCCGGGTACTCCACCCGCCTCACCCGTGGCTTCGTCCCGCCCCCCCAGGCGGTCTGCGCACGGGCCGAGAGGTTCCCGCGTTAGGGCGTCGTAAACCGGGCCAACGCCCGGTTGCAAGGTTCCCGCCTTTGCCCGTCGGCTAGTAGGAACTCCGGCCCGTTCCCTACGAGGTTCCAGAGCTCGGGTAGGGCCTCCTGACTAGCCCGGCACGCCCCAGGCGGCCTTGCATCGGCGAAGGGAGGGGCTCACACCCTCCCCTTTCCGGCCTAGCTATCGTGCGCCCCCACTTATCCGGTACGAACGGAACCGCGCATAGGCGGCCCCTCCCGTTTTCGTGGGTCAGCGGGGCCTCCAGTCTCCCTCAGCCCCCTGGTGCCTCACGACACCCTCAGCACCGGCCGTCGCCGCGGCGTGGCAGAGCTATGGGTTCACTCCGCCCCGCCGGGGGGATTCCCACCCCCTTTCCGACGCCCGGCCCTGGAGGTTTTTACCCCTCCAGGACCCTTTCCGCGTCGCCCAACCTGCCAACCCCCGGGTTCCCCCGGGTATGTGGAGTGGGGTCGAAAGGGTGGCTGTGCCACCCCAGCGCCCCGTTGAGTGCCGCGCCAGCCAGGATTTCCCCCGGCACGCGGCTTCCCCGGCGGATAGCGGGAGTGGGGGCTCCCTGCTACCCTGTCCGGCCCCGGCACCACCCGGGATGGGTCTGCTTCCAGGCTACCCATACGCCGCTCCGCGGCGCAAGGAATGTCGCTCAATGGAACCTCTATCTATCAGGGGTAAAAACATGGAATTGCATGCACTTAACGACATAAACCCTTCCACGTACACTTAGGGAAACATGCTCACCCCGGATCCTTCGGACTACCGCCTCTACCGCAGCCAGACCGCCCTCATGGCGGCGGTCTTGCGACACGTGGCCCAAAGCGGGCTCACCTGGCACCTGGTGGCCACCACGCCGGAGGCGAAGGCCCTGGCGGCGGTGCGGAAGCTTCACGAGAAGTTCTACGTTCTCCTGGAACCCAAAGCCTGGACTTTGCGGCGTAAAGCGGGCCTTCCGGTGGCCAGGCTGCACCTGGGGCCGTTCCCCCGGGGCGGCGTCTGGCCCTACGTCTTGCTTTCCGACCGGAAGCTCAAGGGGGAACGCATGCAAAACGCCAAGCAAAAGCCCCTGCGGTGGGTGGCTTGGCGAAAGGACGCCTGGCGGCCCACCTACGAGCTCCGGTTTGACGAGCGGGGGAAGTGGACCTGGTACCTGGTGGAGGCCTTCTACCGCGAGCTTTTGGAGGAGGCCCTCTACTACGCCGAGAAGGGGGACTGGCCGCGGCTGGTGGGGCACATGAAGACCCTGGGAAACCTCCCCGCCTTTCGCGGCGTTTTTCTCCAGCTCCAGGACATCAAAAAGCGGGTGATGAAGCGCTGGGGCGACCGCCACCTGAGGAGCCCCGCCGGGCAGTGGAAGACCCCGCCCTGGAAGAAGGCCCTCGAAGGGTGGCCTGCCCGGCCCATCTCTCCCGTTCGGGTCTACCTCTACGTGGATCCCGAGGTGGATGGGGACCGGCCCCGGACGCTGG
>JALUDX010000067.1 GCA_027053355.1 Anaerolineales bacterium
GGTAAAAGA
This sequence comes from Anaerolineales bacterium, assembly GCA_027053355.1. Lineage (GTDB taxonomy): Bacteria > Chloroflexota > Anaerolineae > Anaerolineales > DRMV01 > DRMV01. The sequence continues at coordinate 10 of JALUDX010000067.1, forward strand.
CGCCACAAGGCAGTTCGTGGGTCGTAGCGTTGCAAAAAGCGTTGCAAGCGTTTATAGGCGGCATCCATAGAGCCGTGCATTTTGGCAGCGATCTCGGTCAAGCGTGCGGAGCGAGCGTGCAAGATAGCGGCGAGAATCTCAGCGGCGTGTTGTGCCTCATGAGTGTTATCAAACAGGTAATGGGCGAAACGTTCCAAGGAAATTCGTTTATACTTGTACATAGGGAACCTCCTTGTGTGTGGTGTTTTTTCTATAAAACAATTTACAGGAGGTTCCCTTTTTTGTCCTAACTCATGTCCGGATCTCAGTTTGTTGCGCCGCTTTACAGAAATTACCCCCTGTGCTATAATGCCCTTTGGTGGGGAGGCGGATGTCCGGCGCAAGTCCCTTTTCGCTTATAGAAAGGTGAAACTTCAAAAACTCGGCCTGCGCTGGAGGCCCTTTGGCCGCGCGCGGCACCTCATCCGCGCACTGCACACCGCACACCCTATCGCCCATTCGGTAGACACTCCCGGCCTCCCATGGCCGTTGACACTTCATCTCAGAGAGGTTGTTTTATGAGCAAGACGTTACGCATCATCCCCTTAGGTGGGGCAGGGGAAATCGGCAAGAATATGACCGCTTACGAATACGGCGATAACATCCTCATCGTCGACGCGGGCATCATGTTCCCCACCAACGATATGTTGGGCATTGACTACATCATCCCCGATTTTCAGTATCTGCTGGATAAGCGGCATAAAATTCGGGGGGTGGTCTTTACCCACGGCCACGAAGACCACATCGGCGCGGTGCGCCATCTGGTGGAAAAAATCCAGGCCCCCCTTTACGCCACCCCCTTGACCATGGGGCTGCTGGAGGTCAAACTCACGCGCGGCGGCCTGAAAGACCAGGTCGAGCGTCACATCGTCCGCGCCGGTGAAACCGTGAAAATCGGCCCCTTCAAAGTGGAGTTCTTCCACGTTAGCCACTCCATCCCCGACGCGGTGGGGCTGGGCATCACCACTCCCGCGGGGTTGGTGGTGCAAACTGGCGACTATAAATTCGACCACACGCCCGTCGATGGCTGGCCTACCGATTTCGGCAAACTGGCCGAGTTTGGCCGCCGCGGGGTGCTGGCTTTGTTAGCTGACTCGACCAACGCCGACCGCCCGGGGTGGACGCCTTCGGAAAAAGTAATTACCCCCGCGCTGGAAAACGTGTTCCGCGAAGCCCCCGGCCGTATCTTGGTGGCCACGTTTGCCTCGCTGATTTCGCGGATGCAGCAAGTCGCGGACGTGGCGTTGGAGCACGGCCGCAAGATGGCCTTCGTGGGCGTCAGCATGGTCGAAAACGCCAAGATGGCCCGCAAATTGGGCTATCTGGACATCCCCGAAGCCATGATCGTGCCCTTAGAGCAGGCGCTGAAACTGCCGCCCGAAGAGGTGGTGCTGATGTGCACCGGCTCGCAGGGGGAGCCTTCTTCCATCATGGGACGCCTTTCGCTGGGCACCAACCGGGCTTTTGACATTCAGCCCGGCGACACCATTGTGCTTTCTTCCCACCCCATCCCGGGTAACGAAGAGAACGTGTACCGTACCATCAACCGCCTGTTCCGTCGCGGCGCGCGGGTGATTTACGACCCCATCGCGCCGGTGCATGTCTCCGGCCACGCCAGCCAGGAAGAGATGAAACTGATGCTTCACCTGGTGCGCCCCCGCCACCTGATCCCCGTGCACGGTGAACTGCGGCACTTGCACCAACACGCGGCCATGGCCAGGGAACTGGGGTTGCCTGCCGACCACGTCGCCGTGGTGGAAAACGGCCAGGTGATCTCGTTCGTGGATGGCGAGATGAAGTTGGGTGAGCGGGTGCCCGGGGGCTGGGTGTTCGTCGACGGCGGCAGCGTGGGCGACGTGGACATGAAGGTGCTGCGCGAGCGCGAGGCTCTGGCCCGCGATGGTTTGTTGGTGGTCAACCTGGTGCTGGATCAGCGCAGCGGCCACCTGATCGACGAGCCTGAGATCATCACCCGCGGCTTTGTACAGCCTGGCGACTCTCAAGAACTGGTGGAGGCAATCCGCCAGCGGGTGGCGCGTGCAGTGCGCTCCGCCGACGGCGACGTGCGTCGCGAAGTGGAGCAAACGCTCAAATCGTACTTGTTCAACGAAACCCGCCGCCGTCCGCAGATTTTTGTGGCCCTGACCGAGGTTTGAGCAGGTCTATGATACCCTCTCAAACCGCCCCGGTGGCTATAAGCCGCCGGGTTTTTGTTTGCTCAGGGTTGTGAATGGGGTTGCCGATAGCGGCGGGTGAACGTGGGTTTGGGGTGCCAAGAATGATGTAAAAGTGAGGGGGAGTTTCTCAATTGCTTAGCCCCCCTCAACACCGCAACGCATGACAAAACGCCAAAAAACTGGTGCTGGTTATCGCTACCCAAAACACACGAAATCGGGCTACAATGAAAGCGGTAGCACAAGGCTGCCGTTTTTTTATCCCCCGGCACAACCGTTCCCTCTTAGAAAACAGGCCGCGGAGGCTGTGAGGCGAGTTGCGAATGAGGGCCCGGATTTTGGGACGTCGAGCACACTGAGACATCGAGGCGTGTTACCCATCTGTGGAATCGGTGGATGTTTTTCTGCGCAATCTGTGGTTCCTCCCTGCCAAGGCGGAGCAATCCCTCAGTACCCCAGTGCCCAGCATCTCAATCCCTCAACCCCTCCCGTATCCCGCCTTTCCCTTTTTGATTTGTAAGACGCCGAGGTCATCATGTCTTGGGCAGCCGTTCATGGTGTGGTGTTGGGGCTCCCACTGCTCCTGCTTACCGCACTCTGTGTAACTTATGTGGGCAAGACGGGCGAAGGCCGCCCCTGGCTGGCGCGCCGCGCGGCCGCGCGGCGTTGGCTCTGGCTGGTGCTTGTAGGGCTGGCCTGGATTGTGCCGTGGAGTGGCCTGCTGTTGACTTACACCGCGCTTCCCCGCTGGCTGCTGGGCTCAGGGGAGTGGAAGACCCTCGCATTGCCCTGGATGGCCTCGTGGGGGTTGATGGTGCCGATGTTCATTTCTACCTGCGCGTATCTGATGCGCCACGCGCGGCAGCGTTTGCTTGGCGGCCTTTGGTCGCGACGCGCGCTCTGGGGGCTGATGTGGATCGCTCTGGGTACAGTGTTGTTGGCCGGTTTGTTGGGGAGCCTTACTGCGCAAGGTGTGTTTTACCGCTGAGCAACGCTTGCCCACGGGTTTATGCTGCGGAAAAGTCTGTGAGTTTGAAAGGGATAGATTTATGGGTTTGCCGCTGCAGCCAGAAGAAAAGTTAGAAGGCCGCGTGGCCGCGGCTATGGTGGCTCTGGGCGTAGGGGTGTTGGCCTTGGGGCTTATTACACCTTTGGGTATGGGTCTTATTCGGTGGGGCTTATTGTCCCAGGCGATGGTGCGCCCCCTGCTGACGGCCCTGGCCTTTGGCGGCTGGCTGAGCACATGGGCTGTCCTGGCGCGGCGCTGGTGCGGAAGGCAGTTCCCTGCCCGGCCTGTGGTGCTGTGGATGGCGCTGTTGGTGGCCGTGGGGCTGCTGTTGGGCTCACCCATCTGGGTTTGGTTCGTGGGTCGGGGGCCCTTGCCCTGAGCAAGGCGCGTGTTGGTACCCTTCTTGCATCGGTGGGGGAGAAGCCGTGAATGGCGCGGTGGTAACCGTTCAGCCTTGGGAAAATAGGCCGCGGACGAACGCGGATGATGACGGATAGACGCGGATTTTAGGGCGTCAATTGTGGTATGCTTGAGAACACGCGTCCTCACTACTGCCCTCACTAATTCCCCGAAGTTGTTGCTATGAGCGTTTCACCTTCTCCACGACGGCCACGGAACAGCCTGCTCGATTGGCTGACCTCTAACGCTTTGCTTTACGGCCTGCTGGCCATTGCCGGGAGCGCTTTCTTGGCGGCTTTGGCCTTAGTCGGCGTGTGGGCGCATGAGGCATGGAAGGACGATGCGCCTGCCCCCTCGGATGCCCAGGCCGCGGCCGCCCCCACCCTGGCCCTGCCCCCGCCCTGGGACGGCAACGAAAGGGTCAACGTCTTGCTTCTGGGCGTAGACGATCGCCCCTGGGATGCGAACTGGGGCCCCCCGCGCGCCGACGCCATCATCTTGCTCACCCTCGACCCTGAGACCATGACCGCCGGCGCGATTTCCCTGCCCCGCGATCTTTGGGTGAAACTGGATCTGCCCGACCTCCCTTACGGCAAGATCAACCAGGCGTACTCCTTTGGCGAGGCGGAATACGGCCCCGGCGGCGGCGCACAACTGACAGCCCAGGTGGTCGGTCGGCTGCTCCAGATCAAAGTCCATCATTACGTGGTGGTCAATTTCCGCGCGTTCATCACCTTTGTTGACGCTATCCACGGCGTCAACATCGACGTGCCCCAGCGGATGGCACTGGACGTGTTCACCGCGGACGGCAAACGCTATGATTACCCCCTCTACCCTGGCCGCCAGGTGCTCTCGGGCGCGTTGGCGCTGGCTTACGCGCGCAACCGCTCCGTAGGCCAGGATGGTGATTTTGGCCGCATTCGGCGGCAACAACAGGTGTTGGAAGCGGTGCTCCAGCGGCTGAAAAACCCCCGCGTCTTGGCCGAACTGACCGTGAAAGCGCCGTTCTTGGCCAAAGCCATGGCCGACAATTTGCGGACCGACCTTTCCGTGGCCGACGCTTTGCGCCTGGCGCGTCTGGCCACCCAGGTGCCGCGGCAGAACATCCGCCTGGCGCTGATCACTCAAAAAGAAGCCCCGGCCCGGACGCAATGGGAGCGCGGGAAGCAGGTGTACGCGCTGGTTCCCAACGAGGAAGCCATTTTGGCCGTGCGCGACCGGGTGTTTGCCCCGCCGCCGCCCACGCCTACCCCCGCACCCCAGGCTACGGC
>JALUDX010000068.1 GCA_027053355.1 Anaerolineales bacterium
CTGCCGTTCTTGCCGCAGCCCAAGCGGGCTAACGCGGCGCGGATGTCCTCTTCCGAAAACGCCACCCGTTCCCGCAGGGCGAGGTCGGCGGTGCGGTGATTGAGGCCAAGGCAATGGATGACGGGCACAACGCACCTCGAAGCAAAAGATGCCCCCACTATACGCGGCTTCGCCCCCTGCTGCCAGACAATTACACGCAGGGTTGCGTAAGAACTCCATTAAAGTGGCTAAAAGGTTGATTAACGGCCCCAAGGGGATAGCCCACGGATGACACGGGGCGCCACCGATACACACGGACTTTTATCGCCAAGGCCGCCAAGATGACGCCAAACGCGCCAAGAAACGAAGGGGATTTTGTGTTTTTCGGTAATTACCTACCCAGAAGCGCTGCGGGTAGCCCTCTGCCTGTAAATGCTCACACAGAGGACGCGGGGAGCATATTTTCCTTTGCGAGCGCTTTTTGGAGTGCGGTGCCTTGGCACCGCTTTGGAAAGCGGCCCTTCGATGCCCTCAGGACAGGCGACTCGTCGCCGCTCCAAAGAAAAAACTGCCAACAGAGGCGTTTTGCCACCATGTAGGTAATTACGTTTTTCGCTCAATCTGTGCTCATCTGTGAAAACTGTGGATGTTTTCCTGCGAAATCTGCGTCATCTGTGGTTCCCCCGTCAAAGAGAAACAGTTACGATTGATCCCCTCCGGCGGAAACGGGGCTGACCACCCCCGCGTCCAAACGCCACACCGTGCTCTGGCGCACGAAATCGGGGGCAAAGCCTTCCACATCGGTGGTGGTCAGCCACACCTGTTCGCTCTGGACGATGTGTGCCTGCAAATTCGCCCGCCGCTCGGCGTCCAGTTCGGCCAGGATTTCATCCAGCAGCAACACAGGCTTGCGGCCGGTGCGCCTTTCCATCCATTGCATTTCGACCATTTTGAGGGCAAGCACAGCGGTGCGCATCTGCCCACGCGAGCCGTACAGAGCCAGGGCTTTCTTGTTGTTGCGAAAGCAGAAGTCATCCCGATGCGGGCCGATGGTGGTGGTACCGCGGGCAATGGCCTCTTCCCGGCGTCGCACTAAGGCGCGGTGGAAAGCGAACGCGATCTGCTCGACGGGCACCTGGGTCAACACCTGGTTGTTCTCTGCCTCGCGTTGCAGGCTTCCTTCCAGCAAAGGGTGAAATGAAGGGTGGTATGACAAGCGGAGGGTTTCCGCGTTGCGGGTGAGATGCCAGTGGCTCTCGCGGATTAGCAGTTCCCACTGAGCAAGGGCTTCGGCCCGCCAAGCGATGAGCGGCGCGCCCCAACGCGCCAGTTCCGCATCCCAGTAATCCAATTGCGCCGGGTCGCCGCCTTGCTCCTGCAGGGTTTTCAACAGCGCGTTACGCCGGGTCAGCGCCTGCCGGTAAGCCGTGAGGGCCTGGGCGTAGGCCGGATACACCTGGCTCAACACCATGTTCAGGTAGCGCCGCCGCCCTTCGGGCGCGGCCGTGACCAACTCGGTCATGCGCGGCAAGAAGAGCACCGCGTTGAACAGCCCCATGGCCTCGGTCAACTTCTTCTTCATGCCGTCCACCAGCACCTCGCGGCGCAGGCGCCTGCATTGCGTGTCTCCGATGCCGTTGGGCTCACGGATCAACCGCACCTCCAGGCGGCGGGGGCGTAATTCCCCTTCGCGCTGAAATTCGGCCACTATCCGCCCTACCGCGGGGCAGCCCCAGCCCGGTGCGTCGAAATGCACCAGGTCCCGGTCGTGGCGGGCGCGGAACGAAGCAAAAGTGGCTAAGTAGTAAATCGCTTCCAACAGGTTGGTTTTGCCTTGCGCGTTGGCGCCCACCAACAGCAACACACCCCGTGGTGTTTCCTCATCCAGGCGGACGTAATTGCGGAAGTTTTGCAGCGAAAGGCGAAGCAGGCGCATGGTCGGGGGAAGGGGAGCAGCAGGGGGTTTAAGCAACGGCTGCCACGGGGAACCCATGGCAGCGCAGACAAGACGGTTTCGAGGCCGCGCTCAGACGCGATCCATCGCCGCGGCCATCTCAGGGGAAACGCGCTGCAGCCGCACAGCCCGGTCGGTAAACAGCACGCCGTTGAGGTGGTCTATTTCGTGTTGGAAGATGCGTGCCAGCCAGCCTTCGGGTTTCAGGTGCAAGGGCTTGCCGTGGCGGTCGAAGCCCCGCAGTTCGATGGAGAAGGCGCGCTCCACCTCGCCGATGACGTTGGGCACGGAAAGGCAACCTTCGGTGCCGATTTCGGTTTCTTTGGAAAAACGCACGATGCGCGGGTTGACCACCGCGTACAACTGATGCGGAATACCCGCTTCCTCATCGCCGTATTCCACCACGATCACCCGCTGTGCGACGTTCACCTGCGGCGCGGCGAGGCCGACGCCGGGTGCGTCGCGCATGGTGTCGATCATGTCGTCGATCAGTTTCTGGAGTTCGGGGCCAAAATCGGTCACCTCGATAGCCCGCCGCCGCAAAACAGGGTGCGGCACGGTCACAATTTGACGCAAGGCCATGGCGCTACCTCCAGCGCGGTTGGGCGCACACAATGGTTCGGGGTGGGGGAAGAGGCCGCGAATGAGGCAAGGGTAAGTGCGGACTTCAAGCGGCCGTCGCGGCAAAGATTGGTAACTGTTCAGCCTTGGCAAGGAGAAACCACAGATTACGCAAGATTTCGCAGAAAAACATCCACAGAGATTTCACAGATGAGCACAGATTGAGAGAAAAACACAAAATCACCTTCATTTCTTGGCGCGTTTGACGCCATCTTGGCGACTTTGGCAGCCTGAAAATCCGTGACACTCCGTGTTATCCGAGGTGTATTTCCTTGTGGCTGACAAAGATTATACCCCACTTTGCGGCGGCATTTCGTCTTCTGGCGGCTCGTCTTGGCGCGTGACCTCGTGATACGCGTTGAGCCAGGCCAGCAGGCGTTCTCTTTCCTGGCGCTCTTCGGCCTCCCGGCGCTGCTGGCGCCGCGCGGTCATGCGGCGGAAGATTTCTTGCTGCACCATGTCGGGGCGGGCAACGCCTTCCCAAACCATGGTCACCGTACCGACCCGAATAGAGACGTTGCCAAAATTCAACAGCCACCCGAGGAACCCGTGCCGCTCGTAAGTCATGTTTTCTATGCTTTCCAGGGGCGCGGTTTGCTTGTCTTCGCTGCCCAAAGGTTTTTTGTACACGTCTTCAATGTGGTCGGGGGTGATGCGGTATTGGTCGTTGATCCAATCCCAAAAGTTATAAATCACGAACCCCAACAAAACCAGGCTCACGACCACTACCAGGCCCAAAACGGCTCCCGAAAAAGGCACCTCGCCAGTGGCCAACGCCCAAAGGGTAGCCACAACCCAGCCGCCCAGCAACAGCCACCAAAGCCAACTGCGGCGCAAGAGCAAATACCAATGCTTACGATAGATGATCACGCCATCTTCTTCCAGGCGCTGGGAAAACACCCGGCGCAACTGGCGGCGCAGCCAGGGTTCCCGTCGTGGGGAAGGGGAAGCCGCCTCTCCTGCGGAAGGGACGTTTTGGTTTTCTGCCAGCCCCAACGTTTCGCGCACTGCGCGCAAACGCTCGGCCCGGCTGCGCACGCCCTGGTAATCGCGGGTACGCTGCCAGTATTCCTCGATGATTGCCTCCACGGCTTCGGGGTAAGCCACTTCATCGATGACGATCATGCCGCCGTAGGTGCGCACCAACACGTTGCCATAGCGAAAACGCCGCCCCCACCACGTGGTAGACAAACTGACCGCCAGCACCGAAAACAGCGGTGCTTCGTTTCGGCTTTCGTACAGAAAAACCACTTTGTCTACCCACACTACCCGGGTGTCGGTCACCAGGCAATAGTCGTTGCGCCAATCCACGAACTGCCACAGCCCCAGCACCAATGCAACCAGGCTCACCAGGCCACCGGCGACAAGCAACAGGGTGCTATATCGCCAGGCGCTCCAAAAGAACAAAACCATGGCCACGAAAACCAGGGGGAACACAGGCATCAAACGGGGGTAAAGCGCCACGATCGGCCGGCCGATGAACAAATACACCCGCTCGTCGTCGGGCAGCCACCGGGGCCGCCGGCGCTGAATGCGCTGGCGGCTTTCGCGCACCAGGTGCAGGGCCTCGCCAATCCGCCGATGCGCGGCCATAGCCTCGTGCACTGCCTCCAGAGGCCAACAATAAACCTCACCTTCGGTCAGCGCCCGCGCGGTATAAACGTACGCGGGGTAATCGTCGGTCGAGAGCACGCAGTCTTCCCCAAAATAATCTCGGCTCTCGACCACGGCCACTGTGGTGGCCTGAGCCAGGGCTTGCTCGGCTTCGTGGGAGATATGCCAGCGCGGGATTTCAGGCAGCCGCAACAGTTCCACCTGCCCCCGGCGCACAAAACAAAGGCCGCGGCACGCCTCGCCGCTCTGCAGCAGCAAATCACCGGGCGCAAAGGGCACGGGCTCCATATCCGCCAGAAAATCTGCCAACACCTCGTCGGGTAGGCTGTGGAAGAGGTGGATGGGGCGGATCCAATCCAGGTTTTCGGGCAAAAGGGCAACCATGGCTATTTAAATGAGAGAAGGCGCAGAAAGCGGGAGGCAGCAGGAAGGGGGAACTGGTCACCTGGTGACTTGGGTGTTTCTCTTGGCGTCATTATTTCGCCACTCGCGATTCGCAACTCGCGGCCTCCGCGGGCTATTTTCCCAGGGGAGAGGGGCCCTGCGCGGCCGGTACGTTCGCCCTGCGCCTCAATTTTAGCACGAAACACGCCCCGGGGGTGCAGCCCCATGAGGGTCGCGTGTTCAGGGCGGACAGCCGCCCCTGAAGAGATGGGGTTATGTGGCTGGTTGACTGACAAATCTCACCGCGCGGTTTTCTATCTTACCCTCACCCCGCCCCCCTTTTATTCCC
>JALUDX010000069.1 GCA_027053355.1 Anaerolineales bacterium
CGTAGACACCCTCACCGAGGCGCTCATCCAGCGGGGCATGGAAGCCCTGCTGAAGGGGCGCACCAGTTTCATCATCGCGCACCGGCTGAGCACCATCCGCCGCGCCGACCGCATCATCGTGCTGAAGTCCGGGCAAATCGTGGAAATGGGCACCCACGCCGAGTTACTGCGGCTGCGGGGGCACTACTACCGGCTTTACACCCAGCAGTTCAAAGCCGAGCGGGCGCGCGCCTACGGCGGCCTGCAGGCGTTGGCGTAGGGAACGCGGAGGCACGGGCAGGGGCGAACGGCCGTTTTGGAAACAAAGGAAAGGGAAACACAGAACGTTGTAAAGCAGAGGTCCCGCCCGCGATGCGCCTGCGCTATGTTTACGCCTTTGACAAGCCAAATTTTACAGCATCTTTACACCAGTTTCATGGCCGGCTAACATGGGGGAGGTAAGATAACCGTGACACGCTCGCGCGAGTATCCCAATCGCAGACACCCCTGTTTCCCTGCTCGGTTCACTTTTCGCTCGTAAGGAGGATCCCATGTTCAAGAAAATCAGCCTTTGGTTGGCCGCGCTGCTGCTGGCCACAGTCGTGGCGTGGGGCGCAACCCGCGCTCTGGCCGCGGACTCTCCACCCACCGACCGGCCAGGCCCTCGCTGTGCCCCCGGCGAACGGCACGTGGTTCAGGTCGTGGCGGTGGAAGAGGGCCAACTGCGCGTGCGCCTGCTCGACGGCCACACGCAACGCCTGATGGTGAACGACGAAACCCCCATTCGGGAAAAAGGCAACCCCGAGGCCGCACTGAGCGCGGTGGAAGCCGGACGCTGGGTCATGGCTTGCTGGGGCCCAAATAGCGGCGACCCGCCCGCGGTCAAGCAACTGGTGCTTTTGCCCTCCAATTTCGATCCGGAGCGCGCGTTGATCCGGTTGGGGCGGATGGCGCGGCGCTTCCACAGGGAAGGCCGTGCGGCGCGGCATCGCGCGGGCCGCGGTTTCCCCCACTTCGCGGGAGAGGTCACCGCGGTCGGTAGCCAAACGTTCACCCTGCGCACACGCCACGGCCAGACGGTGGAAGTACAGGTCAGCCAGTGCACCTATTTCCACAGTCGCGATGGCAGCCTGCAGAGCCTCGACGACCTGGCCGAAGGGATGAAGGTGCTCGTCATCCCCAAGCCGGGGACGGACAAAAGCGCGCCCGAGGCATTGGCCGTGCTTGGCGGCAAGGGCCCGCGGCCTGGCGAAGGGTCGGGCAAGCCCTCCCCGTAGGCGTAAAGCCTACCCCGGCCCCCTTCTATGCGAAACCGCCCCCGATTTGGGGGCGGTTTTGTTGTGGAAGACGGTCATCGCTCAACTCACCCGGGTGACATACGCGCCGCTGCGGGTATCCACCCGGATGACGTCGCCCTGATTGACGAACGCGGGCACCTGCACTTCCAAGCCGGTTTCGGTAACCACTTTTTTGGTCAGGCCGGTGGCAGTATCGCCGCGCACGGCCACCTCGGCTTGCACCACTTTCATATCCACGGTGATGGGCAGTTCCACGTCCAGCGGCTCGCCCTTGTAAAAAGTCAGTTTGACCTCCATGCCGTCTTTCAGGTAGTGCACCGCATCGCCCAACACCGAGGCCGGCACCGCGAATTGGTCGTAGGTTTCTGTATCCATGAAATGATAGTTTTCGCCGTCGTTGTAAAGGTATTGCACGTTGTGGTGGTCGAGGCGGACGTCTTGCACCTGGTTGCCCGAGGGGAAGGTGCGTTCAATGATGGCACCCGAGCGGAGGTTGCGGGCTTTGATGCGGATGGTGGCCTTGCCGCGGCCGGGTTTGTGATGGTGGTAGTCCAAAACCCGATAGAGGTTGCCGTCCAGTTCAAAGGTCACGCCTTTGCGCAGGTCGTTGACATCGATCATGGTGTTACTCCTTGGTTACTTCGTGACGAATTGAGATGAGGAAGGAAGGTGCCTGCTGCGAGGCGGGCACATTATACCAAAAGCGCGCGTAACCGTTCAGCCTTGGCAAGGAGACACCACAGATTTCACAGAAAAAAGGAAACTCAGAAGACACAGAGAAGGGCACAGAAAACACAGAGAGCAGGTGGCGGGAGTATTGGGAAGGTTAGCTGAACAACTACCGTTCGGGGACGGCGTCGATCCTTACAGCCTGTACCACCTGCCGCCAGCGGTAGGTCTGGGTACGGGGGTCGTAACCCCGGCAAGTCACCAAAGTGAGCCAGTCGCCGGTCTTGTGGAACAAGGCGCTGCCGTCGTCTGCGGCCACCACCCGGTTGCTTTGGACGCGGTACACGAAGCGCCACCCCTCGGTGCGAATCACGATTTGGTCACCCCAACGCAACGCGGAGAGGCCGACGAAGGGGCCAGGCAAACCGTCAGCCAGGTAAACATGCGCGGTGAGCACGCTGTTACCCTGCCAAGTAGGGAACGCGGTACCTTCTAACCAGCCGACGCGGTTGCCTAACCAGTCGACCGGCCAGGTACCGTCGCGCCTGGGCACGCCCACGATAGGGGCTTGCACGCCCAGCCGCGGGATTTCCAGCCAAAGGTGGCCCAAAGCCGCGTAGCGCACCGTGTCTGGCTGCCGGGGGAGGCGGCTTTGCTGCGCGGGGGCGAAGCCCGAGTTAGGCAAGGCTGGCCGCCGCGCGCTGGCGCGGGCGTGCGCGGCCCGGCCCAGGGCCACGTTGGGGTCTGAGCGGTCGATGCGGCCGTCGCCGTTTTCGTCCCAGTGGGCGGTGCTTTGATTGCTCACCTCGCGGTTTTGCGCCCCCAGCGCCCGCACCCGGAAGGTAAGCACCACCGCGTTGGCAGCCGTGGTTTCATCGGTGGTGCCGGGATCGGGGGCAATGGTGCCTTGCCAGACGATGCGCCGTTGAGCAGCGTCGTACTGGCATACGTCGGTGGACGAGGCGCCGCGGGCCTCGCACGTTAGGCTGCCGGGGATGTAAGCAGTGTCCGCAGCCAATGGATCCAGGATCCACACGCGCACGGCGGCGGTATTGCTGTCGTTGATCCACACCTGCCGCCAGGTGACCACCGGCCAGTGGTCGGCGAGGCCGCTCTTGAAGCCGGTAGGCGGGTCAAAGAGGTGTGGCGCGGAGGTCGGGGTCGCCGTCGGCGTGGGTGTTGGCGTCGGGGTAAGCGTCGCGGTCGGTGTGGGTGTCGCCGTCGGTGGCACAGGCGTGAAAGTGCTGGTCGGCGTGGGCGTCGCCGTCGGTGTCGGCGTAGGGGTGGCTGTTGGTGTCGGTGTTGGCGTCGGGGTAAGCGTCGCGGTCGGTGTGGGTGTCGCCGTCGGTGGCACAGGCGCGAAAGTGCTGGTCGGCGTGGGCGTCGCCGTCGGTGTCGGCGTAGGGGTGGCTGTTGGTGTCGGTGTCGGTGTTGGTGTCGGGGTGAGCGTCGCGGTCGGTGTGGGTGTCGCCGTCGGTGGCACAGGCGTGAAAGTGCTGGTCGGCGTGGGCGTCGCCGTCGGTGTCGGCGTAGGGGTGGCTGTTGGTGTCGGCGTTGGTGTCGGGGTAAGCGTCGCGGTAGGCGTCGGGGTAAGCGTCGCGGTCGGTGTGGGTGTCGCCGTCGGTGGCACAGGCGTGAAAGTGCTGGTCGGCGTGGGCGTAGGCGTCGGGGTTGGCGGGGTGGTGTTGTTGGCCCCCGCGCTACTTACCCGCTCGTGGCCGTTGCAGGTTTGCGGGTCGGTATCTACAGTGGTAGGGCCCGACGCAGTGCCTGAGGCGGTGGCTTCCCACGACGAACCACTGCTGGCGTCCACGCCGTCGGGGCTGAGCGATAGGCTCTGCCCAGAAGCACCAACCAGGCCCGCGTTCGTGCCGTCCCACATACCGGCGGGCAATGCGCTTTGATCGTTGATGCCGTGATCTGAGCCGTAGGCCATGTAGTCGACGATGGCATCGGTGTCATCGAACAACCATAAGTCATCCCCGCTATTGTTCAGTTTAGCCCCTTTCCCTAAATGCACCTGCAGCGCCGCGTCAGCGGCTTGGGTGAGAGGAGGGTTGTCGTCGCCAATCCACACCACAATGTAATCCCCGGCCTGGAACTGGCAGCCGTCGGTGCTGTTGAACGTGTACACGAAACCGCCTGAGCCGTCAGTATCCCCGTCTACCACATTGCCGTCAGATAACCGCCAGCCACACATGTCAATGGCGGTAGTCACGTAGATCTCCACAAATTCATCGTTGGTGCTGGCTGCAGAGCCGCCGCAGGTGCCGCGGTACAAGGTTTCGTTGAGCACCACTTCACCCGCGTCCGCCGATTGTGCCAGCAAAGGTCGGGGGGAAACGGGTGTCTGAGGGAGCAGCGTTTGCCACCAATGGCGCAGCCAGGCCCAAGGATGCCAGCCGGAAGAAAGGGGGGCGGTGATAGGTGTGGTCGGCGGGGTCGGAGGGGCAGCGACAATAGCCATTTGATGGCGGCTTTCTGGCAAGCCTGCGGCAGACGCGCGTAAACTTCCCCCTGCCCCGCTAAGGCCCAAAATTACGAGTACCAGCAAAAAGCGCCAGCCTCGTACCCGCCATCGTGTGGACACCTTGCACCTCATCCATTGGTCTTGGTAGAAGGGGCACAAACGGCTTGAAACAAAAGACGAATGGCCCCACGCGACTTTATTATACCCGCGAAAGGAGAGCCGGAGGAGATGCGGCTGTGCCGCCAGGGCTTCTCAAAAACCTTCCTCTTGAGAAGGGCAAAAAACAGTGAACGATAACGGGTTACCTGACACAAACTTGAACAGTTTTCTAACTTTTGCCTTTACCCTCACCCCGCTGCCCTGAGCGAAGACGAAGGCTGCCCTGAGCGAAGACGAAGGCTGCCCTGAGCGAAGACGAAGGCTGCCCTGAGCGAAGACGAAGGCTGCCCTGAGCGAAGACGAAGGCTGCCCTGAGCGAAGA
>JALUDX010000070.1 GCA_027053355.1 Anaerolineales bacterium
GGGTAAGTTCCCGCGGCACAATATCCAGCAAAGTGACGGGCACACCGGCGTTGGCGAGGTGAGCGGCGATGGCCGCCCCCATGGTGCCTGCGCCGATGACCGTCGCGCGGCGGATTTGGTATTTCATGGGAGAACCTCCTGAAAAAAGGGTAGACGCAGAGGAAACAGAGGCGCAGAGAGCACAAAGTGAAGGGTAGACGCGGAGGAAACAGAGGCGCCGAAGGCACAAAGTGAAGGGTAGACGCAGAGGAAACAGAGGCGCAGAGAGCACAAAGTGAAGGGTAGACGCGGAGGAAACAGAGGCGCAGAGGGCACAAAGTGAAGGGGTAGACGCAGAAGGGCGTAGGGGAACCGGGGGTAAGGAGCAGACGTTGGAGTCGTGCGGCGGAATCAAGTTTCCTTCTGGGAGAGAATAACGCGGCGGATGCCGCCATCTTTCAAACGGGCAACGCCAAAGTTGAGAATCAATCCCAAGGGATAGCCACCAGCCTGCAAATAGGTAAGCACTTGGGCAACATGGGCATCAATGATTCTCCTGACAACCTTGAGTTCCACCACAATTGTCTCATCCACCAACAAATCAATACTCCCTTTACCAACTTGAACGCCTTTATACATCACCCGAACGGGAACCTGTCGTTGAAACGGGATGCCTTGTTGTTCCAGTTCTACGCTCAGGGCATTTTCATACACACGCTCTAACAACCCGGCTCCCAGCGCCTGGTGAACCGCCATTGCCGCTCCAATTATTTTGTAGGTTAACTCGTTCAGCCTCTCAGGCAGTTCAGGCCAAGATTCCATCTCACCACTCTCTTCTGCACCTCCGCGCCTTCCTCCGCGTCTCTGTGCTCCTCTGCGCATCTGCGTTTCTCTGCGCCTCTGCGTTTCTCTGCGCCTCTGTGTTTCTCTGCGCCTCTGCGTTACCTCAACTGCGCCCCGTGGAAGCCCAAGATCTGGCGCGCTACGATGAGCCGGTTGATCTGACCAGTGCCTTCAAAGATATCGTTGATCTTGGCGTCGCGGAACCACTTTCCCAACAGGAAGTCGCGGCTGTAGCCCAAGGGCCCCATCAACTCCACGGCCTTTTGGGTGATCTTGGTCACCACCTCACCGGCCTTGACCTTGCTCATGGAAGAAGTGAGCGCGTTCGGCTGGCGCTGGTCGGCAAGCCAAACCGCCTTGAGCACCAGCAGCCACGCTTCCCGCAGCATGGTTTCCATGTCAATGACCTCGCGCTCAATGTTGGTCATTTTGGCGCGCGGCAGGCCGTAGCGAATCTCCACGCCTTCCTGCTTCAGCATGTCCTTGAGCAGTTCCAGGGTGGCGCGCGCCACGCCCAACGCCGAGGCCGAAACCAGGGGGCGGGTGGCGTTGAAGGTGCTCATCGCGCCCTTGAAGCCTTTGGTGGTCTTCTTGTCGGTGATGACTTCGGGGCTGCCGAGAATGTTGTCGAAAGGAATGCGGGCGTTCTGGAGCACGATAGCCGCGGTGTCGCTGACGCGGATGCCCATTTTGTGCTCCAGTTTGGTCACTTTCACGCCCGGGGTGCCCGCTTCCACCACGAAGGGGCGCATCCCCGCGCGGCCGGCCTTGGGGTCAATAGTCGCCCAAACCACCACGAAGCCCGGCTCCAACTGCTCATACGGCGTGAGGGATTTGTCGCCCGCGGTGACGAAAATCTTTTCGCCGTTCAGCACCCACTCGTTGGTCTCTTTGTCCAGCACTGCGGTGGTGCGGATGGCCGCGGTGTCGGAGCCGCAGCACGGCTCGGTCATGGCCATTGCCGCAAAGGCGGGCTTTTCTTTCTTGAAGCGTTCCAAAAAGCGGCGCTTCTGCTCGGGCGTGCCAGTGGCTTCCACCGCGGCTGCGCCCAGCCCGCCGCCGGGCGTCACCAAGTACATGCCCGCGTCGCCCCAGGAAAGCATTTCAATCATAAAAGCCAGCATCTGATAGCCGATGCGCGGGCGGTCTTTCTTCTCCTTCTTCTCGCCGCCCTCGCTGGGAGCAAGCGAGCCCGCGCCGCTGGCCTTCATCGCGGTGTGCATGAACTCAATGTAATCCCACGGAATTTCGTGCTCGTGCTCATCGTAATAGCGGGAAACCGGCCGCATCATATTATCGGCCACCGTTTTCAGCAGATATTGCTGCTTGGCAATCACTTCGGGCATTTCAAAATCAATCATGGTAAAACCTCCGGGGAGGGGAAGTTCGGGATTCGGGATGAGGGATTCGGGAGGCGCTAATCGCCAATCGCTAATCGCCAATCGCAACTCGCAATTCGCAACTCGCAATTCGCAATTTCTTACACCATCGCCAGCCCGGCAAACGTCGCGAACCCGCGGCCGTTGCGCATCCACAATTCCACGGGGTGCTCGCGGATGTAGCCGTGGCCGCCCAAAACCTGCACCGCGCGGTCGGTGACCATCATCGCCATGTCCACCGCGCCGTTGTGGGCGAGGTAAGCGTGCTTGTAGAAATCGTCCTTGCCTTTGTCCAGTTTCCACGCGGCCTCCCAGGTCAGCAGGCGCACGCCTTCCACCTCGGTGGCCATTTCGGCCAACATGAAGGCAATGGCCTGCTTCTGGCCAATTTTCACGCCGAAGGCCTCGCGCTCTTTGGCGTAGTCAATCGCGTATTCCAGCGCCGCGCGGGACATGCCCACAGCGAGCGCCGCGTTGGCCACCCACATGGAAGCCAAAATCGGTGCGAAATCGTGGCCTGCAGCGCCGCCGATGCGGTTTTCCTTCGGCACGCGCACGCCTTCAAACTTCACCCGATAAAGCGGTAGCGCATGGACGCCCAGCAGTTTGTGCCGCTCGCCCACGGTGACGCCTGCCGCCCCCTTGGGCACCACGAAACCCTGCGTCTTGCCGTCCACCTTGGCGTACACGATCATGCCCTCGTAGCCGTCGGCAAAGGGCACGTACACCTTTTCGCCGTTGATGACGTACGCGTCGCCGTCTTCCTGCGCGGTGGTCTGCAAGTCGTTGGCGTCAAAGTCAAACTTCCATTCCAGCAGCGCGGCGGTGTAGGGCTTCCACTCGGCCTCAATCACCGGCGGGATGAGTTCCTGCTTCTGCTCCTCGGTGCCAGCCAGCAGCAGCGGGAGCACGTACAGGCCGGGGGTCATCACGGCCAGCGAAGCCGCCAAATCGCCCCAAGCCATTTCCTCAGCCGCCAGCACGCTGGTCACAGCCGAGCGCTCGCCAAAGCCGCCGTATTCCTCGGGCACCGAAGCCTGCAGGATGCCGAGTTCCCAGCCCTTTTCCACCAAATCCATGTTGAGTTGGGCTTCCTCGTCGGCGTCGCGCATGGCCGGGCGCAGGTCGTTGGCGGCGTAGCGTTTGACGGCATCCACCAACATGCGTTGTTCTTCGGAAGGTTCAAACGAATACATAGGCCACTCTCCTGAGGGACAAATTGGGAAAGGGGGGCTTCCGGCTCCGTGGGCGGGGCGGCTCAACGACCGCCCCACCGCGGGAGCACACCTCCATCCATCCAAAAAGCGCGGCGCGCAGGCGCCGCGTTTCTAACGTTGGGGGTTGTCGGGGAAATTTTTGTCTGCCGGTTGCGTCTCGTTTCCGGAAAGGCAATCGGGCTTCACCAGGCTGCGCAGCGCCACCCGGCCGAAATAATCGCCGATTTCCTGCGGGGTGAGCGGGCCGGAAGGGCGGTACCAGATGACCAGCCAGTTGATCATGCCGAGCAGGGCTTTGGCGGCCAGAGAGGGGTCTTCCGCGTGGAAAGCGCCTGCCTGCTGGCCTTCCACCAGCAGTTGACGCCAGAGGCGCTCGTAGGCATCGCGGCGGCGGACGTGGCGCTCGCGCACCTCGGGCTCCAAAAAGCGGAATTCCAGCAGCAGCACCGCGGCGAGGTCGCGGTTTTCTGCGAGCACGCGGGTATAGCCGAGCACGGCCTGCCGCAATTTTTCTTCGGGCGGCGCGTCCATAGCCAAAACGCCCTGCATCTGCTCAATGAGCAAATCCAGGGCGCGGTCGAGCAGGGCGACCAAAATCTCCTGCTTGCTGCTGACGTGGTGGTAAAGGCTGGCCTTCTGAAGGTTGACGGCGCGGGCAATATCCTGCATGGATGCCGCGTGGTAGCCCTTGCGGCGGAAGATGCGCGCCGCGGCCTCTAAGATGTCCTCGCGGGTTACAGGGCGGGTGGGTGAAGGTGAAGGCGCCACGGTAAACTCTCCTCGGTCTCCCTACCAACCGGTCGGTCGGTAATGAAAGTATAACGAAAAAAAGGGGAAAAGTCAAGCGTCGGCGCGGCGCTTCAATCGGCGATTAGCCCGCGCGGGTAGTGTGGTGAGCCGCCATCGTAGGGGCGCACGGCCGTGCGCCCCTACAGGCTACGGCGACGCGTCGCCGCACGCTAAGGTAGGGGCGGCTTTCAAAAGCCGCCCCTACACTACGGCCTTCTGTGTCTTCTGTGGTTTCCCCTCCTTACCCCAAAACGCGCGGGCTTTCGTAGGGGCGAACGGCCGTTCGCCCCTACAGACTACGGCAACGTGTTGCCGCGCATCAAAAGGGGGCGAGGCTCGCCGCGCCCCTACCCTGCCGCCTTCTGTGTTTTCGGTGGTCTTTCTGTGTCTTTCTGTGTCTTCTGTGGTTTTCCCGCGCCGCGCCCAAACGCCGCGGGAGTTCGTAGGGGCGTGACGTTTTCGTAGGGGCGCACGCCAAAAGCGGGCGAGGCACGCCTCGCCCCTACCCTGCCACCTTCTGTGTTTTCTGTGGCCTTTCTGTGTCTTCTGTGGTTTCCCACGTCGCGCCCATAACCCGCGGGGGCTTTCGTAGGGGCGAACAGCCGTTCGCCCCTACCCGAGCGGCAACGCGTGGCCTGTCCTGAGTGCATCGAAGGGCCGATTTCCAAAGCGGTGCCGAGGCACTGCGCGCCAAAAGCGGGCGAGGCACGCCTCGCCCCTACCCTGCCGCCTTCTGTGCTTTCTGTGGTTTCCCCGCGCCGCACCCAAACTCATCCCCCGCGCGCAACTTCGGGCGGCAGGTGATGGAGGTCTATGGCCTCGTCATCGCAAAAAATGAGCGCTCGTTCGATCGCGTTCCGCAACTGGCGGATATTGCCCGGCCAGGAATAGCGCATCAGTGCTTCCAGCGCGCGCGGGGTTACATCGTGCACCAATTTCCCCTGCCGCCGCGCCAGTTCGCGCACGAAAAAACCCACCAACAGGGGGATGTCTTCCCGCCGCTCGCGCAGCGGCGGCAGGCGCAGTTGCAACACGTTCAGCCGGTAGTACAGGTCTTCCCGGAATTTGCCTTCCGCTATCATTTGCTGCAGGTCGCGGTTAGAGGCGGCCAGCACTTGCACGTCCACGGGGATCCATTGGGTGCCGCCCATATGGCGGATGACACGCTCTTCCAACACGCGCAACAGTTTGGCCTGCATATCCAGGGGCATAGCCGAGATCTCATCCAAAAACAACACACCACGATGGGCAATTTCCATCAACCCCGGTTTGCGCTTGGTGGCGCCAGTAAAAGCCCCGGCCTCGTAGCCAAAGAGTTCGGCCTCCAACATGGTTTCTTGCACCGCGGCGCAATTGATGGGCACAAAGGGCTTGTCTGCGCGTGGCCCGCTGCGATGGATATACCGGGCGAGCACTTCTTTGCCCGTGCCGGTTTCGCCGGTGATGAGCACCGAAGCCCCGGCCTCGGCTGCCCGTTTGGCTTGAGCCAGCACCTCCCGGACCGCGGGATTCTCCCCCATCACAAAGTCTTCGCTCTCTTGCTGGCGGCGCAGCAAGGCAATTTCGCGGCGCATGGCCACGATTTCTTCCAGGCGTTTGAGCGATTGCATCAGCCGCTGCAATTTGACCGGCTTTTGCAAAAAATCATACGCACCCCCACGCATGGCTTCCACCGCGGTTTCAATATCACCGTAGCCAGTAATCACGATCACCGGAGGGCGTTGAGGCCAGTCTGCTGTCTCGTCTAATAGTGCCAGGCCGTGGGTATCGGGCAGTTGAATGTCTAAAAGCACGATGTCACCCAACCCTTTTTGTAGGGCACGCATCCCCGCCCCGTATGTCGCCGCCTCGGTGACTTCGTATCCCTGTTCCCGCAAAAACATACCGATATGCTGACGGGCATGGTCATCGTCTTCGATAATTAACACATTATAGGCCATGCGACCTCCTTTTTTATTCGGCTGCCCTCAAACGCACCTGGAAGATTGTTCCTCCACCCGGCAGGCTCTGAGCAATGATGCTGCCTTTGTGGGCGGTGACCAATTGCTTGGTAATCGCCAACCCTAACCCTGTACCTTCTTCTCGGGTGGTAAAAAAGGGTTCAAACAACCGTTCTGCCACCTCTTTGCTAAAACCAGGGCCATTATCTACCACACTGACTTCAACCCAATGAACCCCGCGTTCCCCGTGCTGATGGGTAATTCGCACGGTGAGAAAGCGTTCTCCCGGCTGGTTACTCAATGCTCGGATGGCATTATCAATCAAGTTAGAAAACACCTGCTCCAACGACAAGCGGTCACCCAGCACTTTGGGCAGGTCGGGGCTGGGGTAATAGGCTTTCACGATGCCGTGTTTGCGAAAACGGTGCTCCCAACGGCGCAAAACCCCTTCAATCAAAGGATGAATATCTAAAGGATACAGTTGCAAAGGCCGGGCGCGGCTATGATCTTGCAGATTTTTGACCAAACGATTCACGCGCTTGAGGTCTTCTTGCAGGTTATTGAAAACTTCTTGCCGTTTCTCTTCGCTCAACGGGTAAGCCAGCAATTCCAAGCCGGTACTAAGACTATTGAGAGGGTTGCGCACTTCGTGAGCAAAACTGGCTAAAATTTCTCCCAGCGCGGCCCGGCGGATGAGTTCTTCACGCTGGGCTTCTTGTCGTGTTTTTTCGCTCAAATCTCGCACGACCACCACCAAATGCGGTGCAGTATCCACACCCGTGGTCACAGCCAACGAAAAAGTGATCTGAGCCAGAAACTCGCGACCTTCTCGATGAAAGAGCACAGTTTCTATTTCTTGTGTCGTTCCAGTAAGCGCTGTCTGATGGGCTAAATCTTCCAAGGTGTGGTTGGAGATGAGAATGTGTGTCAGATCTGCCTGGTGGACATCTTCTTGCAAATAGCCCAACAAACGCTCGGCCGCCCGGTTCATCGTCACCAACCGAAAATGCTCGTCAAAAATCAAAACCCCTTCGAGTTTCAGGCTCTCTAACATTGCTTCGTTCACGGCTTGTGTTTCCAGCAAATCACGACGCACTTGTGGGTAATTTTGTCGGCATTCGTGGGCTTCGAGCACCCGCACCACACATTCGGCAGCCACCTGGGCGCTCTTGAGCGACCCCCACGGCGGCGTCTGCTGATAACCAAAACTCACGAACCCCACGGTCGCCTGCTCGCGGCGCAACGGCGCGAGCACCACGTAGGCTGTTTCGGACATGCGCACCGCGGTATGAAACGCGGTCATCGCCCGTTGGGAAGGACGGTAAACCGTCACTTCCTCGAAAAATTCAACTTGGTGCGCAGGGATCTGCGCCGGTAAAGTCACGGACACACCATAATGCACTTTATGCTGCAATACCCCCTGTTCCAGCAGGTACAAACTTCCCCACCTGGCATCTAACAACTCCACTTCGCCTTCTAAGGTCAAGCGGTAGGCTTCTTCGGGATCGGTAGCGGCCAGGGCTTCGATATGCTTCTTCCACGGTCGGTTCAACGGCGTGGTGCGGTCGTGGGCTAAATCCAACGCGCCAGGGGTGTAAGGGGTAAACAGCACCCACCAATGCTCACGTTTAGCATCCAGTGCGTAGGCCCGCCAGGTGACTTCTCGGGTTTCACCCCCAGGCATGCGCAAGATGGTCAACGCCTGCATGCTGCTCCGGGGCGAAGTGTTTTGCCAGGGCGCCTCAGGGAAAAGGTCGGCCAAGGGCCGCTGCACCAGGTCGGGAAGGTCGTAACCGCTCTGGTGCGCGGCTTCTCGGTTGGCTGCCACGACCTGCCAATGTGGCGCCTTGACCAGCAGAGCAGGATAACCCACGAACTGCAACAGGGGACGTGCTCCCTCTACCGAAAAAGGGGAACAGTTTCTGCCTGCTTTTTTGTGTTCCGAACCAAACCAACGCATAAGCACCCCAAAAAATGTCTGCCGGGCCGGGGCTGCTAAGCCGCCTGGGGCTTTTTACGACGCCGATAAGCCGGGGGGATGCCCTCCATGGCCCGATACTTCGCCACCGTGCGCCGCGCGACCCGGTAGCCCAAGGCGCGCAGTTGGCGGGCTAAGGCTGCGTCGCTGAGGGGCTCGACTTCCTCGGCCACCAGTTGACGCAGCGCAGCCCGCACGGCCAGATGCGGCTCGAAAAACCGCGACAAGGGGATGCTCTTCCCCGAGGGCAGTTGCACCCATTTGTCGCGCACGGCGCGTGAAACCGTCGACTCATGCACGCCCAATTCTTGAGCGATGGTCGCGCGGGTCAGCGGCTGGTGATATGCGTCCCCGCGGAGGATGAAAGCGCGTTGCCTGCGGGCCACAGCCTGCATCAGACGCACCATGGTGTTTTCCCGCTGGCGCAACCCTTTCACCAACACCGTGGCTTGAGCCAGGTGCTCTTGCAGCGTGGCCCGCCGGCCGTTGGTGCATTGCTTGAGCGCGTGGCGGAAAAGGGGATCGACCTGCAAGCGCCCTGCCACCGGCGAAATCACCTCGACCACCAATGGCCCGTGCGGGTCGCGGTTGTGCAGTGAAATCACCACATCGGGGGCCGGGGGCGGCGGGGGTGGCGGCGCCATCCCCAAACGGTGCTCGCCCCAGGCCGCGCGGGCGGGGTAAGGGTTGAGGTTGCGGGCGATAAAGGCCACGGCCTCAGACACAGCCTCCAGCGACATACCTAAGCGCTTGGCCAGGGCCTTGCCCTCCCCGCGCGCCCAATCGGCCAGCCCTTGCGCGTCGGCCAACAAAGGCAAAACCGCCTCCGGCAACGCGCGCTGCTCGGCTAGCGCTTGCGCCTGGGCCAGCAGGGCCGCCTGCGGCGAAGGCGAGCCCACGCCCAACGGGTCGGCGCGCTGGATCACGGCCAGCACCCCTTCCACCTGCGCCCGCGACACCCGCAGCCGCAACGCGGCCTCGGCAACGCCTACGGTGAGCAGGCCGTCCTCGTCCAGGTTGCCCAGCAGAAAGGCGGCGATCCGCCGTTCTGCGGGCTCGCGCAATTCGAGGGAAACCTGCCGGCCGACGTAGGTGGCGAGGTCCACCCGCTGGGCCAACAGGGTCTCCGCGGGGTCGAACGGCTCTTCGGTGGCCGGGCGGGCGGGCAAAGGCCAATGGTCGTCCCGGGGCGAAACGAAGACGATCGGCTCTTGGGGGTCGGCCGTTGCGGGCATGGTGCAGCGGGGGCATTGGCCTTGAACCAAACGAGCGCCACAACGGGGGCAGCGGGGCCGGGGGTCTTCCACCAATTCCAACGCGGGGTTTTCTTGCAGCGCGCGCTGAATCTCCGCGGCCAGGTCGGGCAGGGGTTGGGCGAGCAAATACATGGTCTGCGCGGTGACCGCGTCGAGCACGTGCCGGTGCTCCAACGCGTGCTCAGGCCCAGGCGTCAGACCAATTTGAGGAGCAAAACCCAGAGAGGGCGGAGGCATCATCGCGTTACAATCTGTGCTTGGGGAGGGGCTGAGGCACTGAGGGATTGGGGGATTGGGGGATTGGGGGATTGGGGTAATGAGGTGCTGAGGTGCTGCATGTGCAAGTTTCGTGCCAGGCGCCGCGACGCCAAACGCACCCGCGGCCGGGCGCCCTCCGTCCGCCATGGTAAAATTTTCGGTAACTGTTCAGCCTTGGGAAAATAGGCCGCGGATGAACGCGGATCATTACGGATAGCCGCGGACTTTTGGGCGCCAAGGTCGCCAAGATGATGCCAATGGCCGCATCTCGCTTCCCACTTCCTATGTTTTCTATGTTTTCTGTGCCTTCTCTGTGTCTTCTGTGTTTTTCCGTCTTTCGCGCCTCGACCTCACAACCCGCCCGGCACGGCCCCGCCGGTTCCCCCACCCCCAACGGAGGAACGCCATGCCTTTGTCAGCGCCGCCTCTGCAACCCGCAGAACGCCGCCGCTACGCGCGGCATCTGATTTTACCCGAAGTCGGGGAAGCCGGCCAACAGCGCCTCAAAAACGCTTCCGTGCTGCTGGTCGGCGTAGGAGGGCTGGGTTCGCCCATCGCCCTCTACTTAGCCGCGGCGGGGGTAGGGCGCATCGGTTTAGTAGACGACGACCGGGTGGACGAAAGCAACCTGCAGCGCCAGGTGCTCTACACCACCGCGCAAGTCGGGCAACCCAAAGCCCTGGCCGCACAAGCGCGGCTGACCGCCCTCAACCCCCACAGCCGCTTCGATGCCTACCCCTTGCGCTTCGACGAAGCCCACGCCGACCGCCTCCTCGCGCCTTACGACCTGGTGGTCGACGGTAGCGACAACTTCGCCACCCGCTATCTGATCAACCGCACCGCGGCACGCCAGGGCAAGCCTTATGTTTTCGGTTCCATCGCCCAATTCGAGGGGCAAGTGAGCGTGTTTTACGCGGCCGAAGGCCCCTGCTACCAGTGCGTGTTTGCCGAAGCCCCGCCCGAGCCCCCGGCCAACGCGCCCGCCCGCGGGGTGCTCGGCGCGGTGCCCGGCGTGGTCGGCGCGCTGGAGGCCACCGAAGCCCTCAAACTCATCTTGGGCATCGGCCGCCCCCTCATCGGACGGCTGCTGCTGTACGACGCGCTGGCTATGACTTTCGACTTCGTCCAACTCCGCAAACGGCCGCACTGCCCCGTCTGCGGAACGCCCGCGGCGTCTGAATGAAATAACGCAAAGGCGCCAGACGCGCCCAGAGGCGCAAAGGCCGTGCGCTTAGTCTTCCAGGCGCTCATTCAGCCAGTCGAGCACCGCCCGATAGACCGCGTCGCGGCCTATTTCGTGGTGCACCTCGTGGTAGAACCCTTCCCACAGCCTCAGGGTACAGCGTTCCCCCGCGCGGCGGCAGAATTCGCGGCTGGCCTCGGGGGAAGTGAGTCGGTCTGCCGTGCCGTGCATGAGCAACACCGGCACCCGCAGTTGCCCGGCGTGCGTGAGCGCCCACAGCCCAGCCTCATAAGCCGAAAGAAACAAGGCTGCGGAAATCCGGTCGTGCACCAGGGGGTCGCGGGCATAGGCTTCCCCCACGGCCGGGTCTCGCGAGAGGTCTGCAGGGTCGAGGCCGTTGGGCTGCAACAGCCCCGGCAGCCACCGCCCCACCGTGCGCGCCAGCCAAACTTTATACGCCGGGGGGTCGAAAGCCAGCCGCAGCCAGGGGCTGCTGATGACCGCTCCCTGCAGCCCTGCTACGTCGCGACGCAGCACCACATTGGCCACCAAATTGCCCCCCAAACTGTGGCCGTAGAAAAAGAACGGCTGGCCGTCGAACTGCTGGCGGCTAAAGGCCGCGAACGCGGCCAGCGCGTCCAGCGCCTGCTCGTAGTCGGGGATGTGCCCGCGCTTGCCCGCGGAACGGCCGTGCCCCGGCAAGTCCACCGCGGTGACCGCAAAGCCGGCCGCGTTCAAGGCCGCTACCAATTGCGGATACCGGCCGCTGTGTTCGCCCAAGCCGTGCACCAGGCCGACCACCGCCCGCGGCGGCTGTCCTTCAGCCGGCCACGTCTGCCCGACCCAGCCAGGAAATGCCGGTAAAAGCCACGACTCAGCCATCGCTCGCAGCCTCAGCCGACAAATCGTAGCGGTACACCGGATACCGCTCTTCGGTCAAACGGAAGCCCAACCGACGGTAGAGCGCCAGCGCGGTAGCGTTATCGCCCTGGGTGCTCAGGGTCACCCGTTCCGCCCCGTTGCGCCGGAAGAACCGCAAAGCATCTTGCACCAACCAGCGCCCCAGGCCCCGCCCTTGTGCATCGGGGTGCACGGCCAAGCGCGCCAAATGCCCTCCTAAGGGACTGGGGGTGCTGATCTGAAAGCCCAGCACGCTGCCGGTGGTCGGCTCGGTGATCACGGTAGCCCAGACCGAGCGCGCCAAAGCCATCCGCAGGGCGTCAGGCGCCAGCCGCCAAAACTCGCCAAACGCGGCCGCGTCCACTGCGCTCACCGCGGGCAGGTCGCTTGGCGTCATGGCACGCAGCCGCAAATCAGCCCGCTGCTGAGGTTCAGGAAGGGGATGAGACATCCAGGCCAGGACGTCCACATAACCGGCGTGGGCAAAGCCCGCCGCGGCCAGCAATTCGCGGAACCAATCGGTAAAAGGCATGGCGGCCACCCAGCGGGGGCGGGCCACCCGGCTTAGGGAAGCCAGGCTCTGGGGCCAGATGGCCTCCCAGGCCAACGTAGGCGGCGATAGGGTAGTGGCAAACAAGCGCACCCAGGCCACACGCTCGGTTTCTGGCAACACGGCCAGCGCGGCGTCCACCTGGCCGTCGGCGGCTTCGTGCGCCACAAAGCCCGGGCTGCCCAAGCGGCTCAGCGGGGCAGCCCAGCCAGGGTTTTGATGCGCGTAAGGGGCAAAATGGGTCAACGCGGCCAGGGCGCTGCGGTCGTGCAGGGTGGTTTCCCGCACCTTCCCGCCCTGCAAGCGAGAAGACGGAGCCCACGAAGCGGTCAGTGTCATGGCTTATCCTCTCCACAAACGCAAAGGCCAGCGCAAGAGCATCCGCAGCAAACGTTTTTTCAGCGAAGGCGGCTGCTCTTGTACAGCGTCTTGCATGGAAATCAGCGCCTCGACCGGGTCGTTGAGGCGAAGTTGCACCGCGGAAAGCGATTGCAGCACCGCGGCCCGGGCTTCCTGGTCGCCTGCCTGAGCCAGCAATGCGGCGGCTTGGCGATAGGCTTCGGCAGCCTCCGCCCACCGTTTGAGGCCCTCCAGCGCGCTGCCCAGGTTGCCCCAAGCCAGGCCAGCCCGCCGCACATCGCCGGCCTGAGCAAAGAGGTCGGGCGTGCCTTCGACCAAGGCCAGAGCCTCTTGCGGGTTGCCAGCCTGCACCCAGGCGACCGCCGCGTTGTTGCGCATTTCGGCCGCCTGTAAGGCATCGCCTTGCGCCTGAAAAGCATCAGCCGCAGCGACAAATTGCCGCGCGGCTTCGTCATACGCCTGGCGCTGATAAGCGTCTTTGGCTTCAGCCACCAGCGCCTGGGGAGAAAGGGTCGTGTTCATAGGGTGATCTCCAACAGACTTTCTGCTATGGAGCGCAAATGGTCGGCCGACATCGCACTCAGCCGCTGCGCCAGTTCCAAATAGGGCTTGTTGACGGGCTGAGCGACAAATTCGCGCAGATCATCGGGCAAACGCAAAAACTGAGCAACCTGGCGCTGTTGCATCCGCCAGCGTCCTACCGGCCCCGTGCGATCCATGAAGTGTTCCAGCGGCACGGCCAACGCCTCGGCCAGGTCTTCCAACACCGGTAGAGGAACAGATCGCTCACCGTGTTCATACGCCTGAAGGCGGCGGGGCGAAAGGGCGATCTGCCGGGCCAAGGCGGCGGCACTTACTCCCGCGTCTTCCCGCTTCTTTTGCAACAGCACTGCTACCTGTCGCTGCCGCAGGGGCAAAAAGCCCGCCGGCAACGGCTCGCCCTGGGGCGGAAGGGGCGTTTCCAGCACTTTGTCGCCCCAAAAATGCTCCAACGGCACCCGCAAGACGTAAGCCACTGCCTCCAATTCGGGCAGCGAGGGTGCCTTGCGGCCTTCTTCGTAGGCGCGCAACTGACCCGATGACACGCCCAACACCTGGGCCAAGGCGCGGCGGCTTTGCCCCGCTTGCTGGCGCGCGTTTTGCAACAGCACGCCCAGTTTCCTGGTTCGCAAAAGTCTTGCCCGTGGGTAATCCATAAACGCTCCTCTGGCGGTAGCACCCCGGTTCCTGCTACCTTTCGTCTGGCTCAACTTTGGGCAGAGAAAAAGAGAACCGGGTAAAACAGCCAACCTTCGACACCACCTCTAAAGTGGTTTGATGAGCCTCCAAAACTTGCTTGGCTAACGCCAGGCCCAAGCCAGCGCCGCCATGACGACGATGGGTGGCCTCTTCCAATTGGGAAAAGGGCTCAAACACCGACCGCAGATGGCGGGCGTGGATGCCCGGACCGCTGTCTTCTACCATAAAATGTACCTGGAAGCCCTGGGAGGCCGCTTGCAGCCACACTGTACCATCAGGCGGTGTGAACTTAATGGCGTTGTCCAGCAAATGGCGCAACACCCAAGTGATTTTTTCGCCATCGGCCAAAACGCGCACCCCGCGGGGGATATCTTCCTGCAGGTGAACACCTTTGGCCGCAGCCCGCGCGCGCAGCGGGGCAAGGGCTTCCGAGAACAGTTTTTCCACCGCTACCGGCTGTGGGTTGAGCACGATTTCGCCCTGGGAAAGCAAGGCAAAACCTATTAAATCTTCAATGAGCAAATGCAAACGCTCGGCCGCGTTTTGCATCACCCGCACGGCCCGGCGTTGTTCTTCGGTCAGGTTGCCCAGGTCGCCATCGTGCAGCAGATCTAAATAACCGATAATGTGCGCCAAAGGGGTGCGCAATTCGTGAGAAATGCTGGCTACGAAATTGGCTTTCACGCGTTGCAGTTCGGCCAGGCGATTCAAAGCCTTTTGCAGTTGCTTCTCACGTTTTTCTACCTGTTGTTGCAAACGAACATTGCTTTGATAGAGCGCCTCTTGCAATTGGAGCAATGTTTCGGCAATGGCTTGATCCAGCGTCTCTTCATCCAAGAAGCCCAAGCGCACCAGCGCCCGCCCGATGCGAATCTTCTCGCCGACCTGGGCTCGTTCTCGTTGGTAGTCGAGGGCCCGCTGCAACTGCGCTTCAGTAATCAGCCCCTTTTGCACCAACCGCTCGCCCAACCGAGGCACCAGGCTTTCGACTGCCAGGTCAGTTTCTTGATCAAGTTGCGAAAGGATAATCTCGCGCTCGCCGACAATGGCCGCTAAGCCCAAATGCACCCCGCAATAAGGGCAAAACTGCTCGTCCGCGGCAATTTCACGACCGCATTGAGGGCAGTGAATACGCTGTTGGGCTGAAAGAAGAGAAGGAGCGCCCACGGTGTCTCCCTGGGGTCAACGAAGTAAGGCTTCGGCCTTGGTGTAGGCGTCGAGGGCTTCGGTCAAGCGGCCGGCCCGCATGTAGGCATCACCCAGAGCCTGGAACAAATCCACGTCCATGGGGAAGCGCGCTACTGCCCTCTCCAGATCGGGGATGATCTGGTCGAGGGCGCGGCGGCGCCGGATCAAGGCGGTGTAATGTTTGAGGGCGGTTTGCAGGTCGCCGCTCTGCAACGCCTGCCGGGCCAGGGTCAAAGGCTCCGTCGTGGTGGAGGAAGGGGAGGATGCCTGCGGAAGGGTGGTTTCGGCCACTGGCTCGGCTGCAGTTGTCGCCGCGGGGGCTTCGGCTTTTTCAACGGTCTCGGCTGTTTCCGCGGCCTCGGCTGCAGGGGCCTCGGCTTCTGCGGCGGCACCGGCCAGCCAGTCGGGCAGGGCTTCTTCCTCGGCCGGGGCTGCTGCCGGTTCGGCGGCCTCGGCTGCAGGGGCCTCGGCCTCCGCGGCCGCCCCGGCCAGCCAGTCGGGCAGGGCTTCTTCCTCGGCCGGGGCTGCTGCCGGTTCCGCGGCCTCGGCTACAGGGGCTTCGGCCTCCGCGGCGGCACCAACCAGCCAGTCGGGCAGGGGTTCTTCCTCGGCCGGGGCTTCTGCCGGTTCCGCGGCCTCGGCCGCGGGCGCTTCGGCTCCTGCGGCGGCACCAGTCAGCCAGTCGGGCAGGGCTTCTTCTTCGGCCGGGGTTTCTGCCGCCTCCACGGCCTCGGCTGCAGGGGCCTCGGCCTCCGCGGCCGCCCCGGCCAGCCAGTCGGGCAGGGCTTCTTCTTCGGCCGGGGCTTCTGCCGGTTCCGCGGCCTCGGCTGCAGGGGCCTCGGCCTCCGCGGCCGCCCCGGCCAGCCAGTCGGGCAGGGCTTCTTCCTCGGCCGGGGCTGCTGCCGGTTCCGCGGCCTCGGCTGCAGGGGCCTCGGCCTCCGCGGCGGCACCAACCAGCCAGTCGGGCAGGGCTTCTTCTTCGGCCGGGGCTTCTGCCGGTTCCGCGGCCTCGGCTGCAGGGGCTTCGGCCTGCACCCAGGCGGGCGGTTCGCTCTGCCGTTCTTCCGGCGCGGTCAGCAAT
>JALUDX010000071.1 GCA_027053355.1 Anaerolineales bacterium
GCGGGGAAAGTGGAGAACATAGGGAGTCTTTTCCCCCTTAACCCCCTTCCCCGAATGGATTCTACGGCTGGGATACCGGAGCGGAGCGGAGGTATATCCAGCCGTATACTTTATTCGGGGAAGGGGGGAGTTGCAAAAACTAAAACGCCGGGGATAAAATCCCCGGCGGTGAACACCACACGTAGACGTAGAAATTCTAAACCTGAAAGCCCTCGGAGTGGGTGGGTACTTTGGAGTATAGAAAAGTTGCCATCCCCATCCTCTAATTCGGGCTTGTCTGATAGTAGCAAATTTGACGCCAAGCAAAGAGCCACGGGGGATTACGCTGATGCGGTTTATCCTCGTCGGCGAGAAAAATGGATGATAACTCTGGTTAATGAAGAGACGGGGGAGGTGGTGAGGTATACCGACCTGGAGAGGTACATGTGGAGACGGAGGAAGAGGATGAGGAGGGCATTCAAGATGATGAGACATCTGTATCGCAATAAGGTAGTAAGTCTGCTGTTGATTACTCTCACACTGCCGAAGGGTGTAGATATAGCGGTGGTAAAGGGTAGGTTTAGGAGGTGGAGGGAGAACTACAAGCGTAGGTTGAAGAGACACGGGGTAAAGTGGTATGGTGATGTATGGGTGTTGGAACGTGGGAGTAAGTCGGGTATATGGCACTACCATATAGTAGTAGTAATAGGTAGACTGAATGTAAGGGGTGGTAGACTACCGTACTGGTTGAAGGCAGATGATTGGGGTTATATAACACGGGTGGAGTTTGTGCGTAGAGATGTAGAAGCATACTTGAGCAACTATCTGCAGAAGCCACCACCTGAAGTACCACGGTATACACGAACATACGGTGTGAATATCAAGCTACTACAAGTAGTGTTCTATGATTACATACGACACAACCGCCCACCCCGCCCACACCGGACACTCCGGACACACCGCCCGAACCGGACACACCGGACACATAGCCCACGTTCACCACCCTAAGATGGTGAACGTGGGGAAAGTGGAGAAACCGGAGAAAGTGGAGAAGGCGGGGAAAGTGGAGAACATAGGGAGTCTTTTCCCCCTTAACCCCCTTCCCCGAATGGATTCTACGGCTGGGATACCGGAGCGGAGCGGAGGTATATCCAGCCGTATACTTTATTCGGGGAAGGGGG
>JALUDX010000072.1 GCA_027053355.1 Anaerolineales bacterium
GGGGATGGGGTCGCCGTGGGGGTCGCGGCGGGGATGCCCCAAATAGGCCTCTAAGCGGTCGAGGCTTTCGGGGGTGGCCTGGTGTTCCCAGCGGTGGGCGGCCTGGTGGACGTCTTCCAAGGGCAGGCGGGCTTCGTCGGCCAGGTAGCGTTCCCAAAGGCGGTGGGCGCGCAGCACGTGGGCCGCCCATTGGCGCCCCGCGGGCGTGAGGGTGAGGCGCGCGCCGTGGCTTTGCACCAGCCCCCTTTGTTGCATGGCGGCCAGCAGGTGCCAGGCTTCCTGGCGAGAAAGGCGCAGCGCACCGGCCAAGGCTTCGGGGGCCGCGGGATGGGCTTCCAGTTCCCGTTCCAGCAGATATTTGAGCGCGTCTTCGACCCTCTGCCGCTGCCGGTTCGCGCGGCGGCGCAGCCAGAGCCGGCGCAGCCCCCACAGCGCAGCCAGGCCAAGCAGTCCCCCGAGGAGGAAAAGGGGTGTTGCCGCCATGGCGATATTATACCTTCCCCCAGCCCCCAGGCAACCAGTCAACCAGCCAACCAGTCAACCAGGTAACCAGTCAACCGGTCAACCACCTTGAGTATCAATCCGGCGGCAGGCCGTCGTAGACCACGCGCCCGGCCTGGAGCACCACCGCGCGGCGGGCGTATTCCCGGCTCAGCCGCTGGTCGTGGGTCACCATGACGATGGTGACGCCCTGGCGGTTGAGGGCGCGCAGTTGTTCCATCAGGGCGTAAGCGGTGTTGCGGTCTTGCCCAAAGGTGGGCTCGTCTAAAATCAGCAGGCGTTGCCCTGCGGCCAACATGGTGCCTACGCTCAGGCGGCGTTTTTGCCCCTGGCTGAGGGTGAAGGGGTTGCGCTGGGCCTGTTCGCGGAGGCGGAATTGCTGCAGCAGCGCGTCGACCCGCTCGCGAACGCGGTTTTCGGGCCAGCCTCGGGCGCGCAGGCTGTATGCCAGTTCGTCCCACACCCGGTCGGTGACGAATTGGTGTTCGGGGTTTTGAAAGACGAACCCCACCAGGTCAGCCCGCTGGCGGGGGGCGAGGGCGGTCACCGGCTGGCCGAAGAGGCGCACGCTGCCCTGTTGCGGCGGGGGAAGCAGCCCGGCGATTTGCATGGCCAAAGTGCTCTTCCCTGCGCCGTTGGGGCCCAATAGCGCGACGAAGTCGCCCTGGGGAATGCGCAGCGAGACGCCGCGCAAAACCGGGCGTTCTTTCGTATAGCCAAAGACTAAATCACAAATTTCTGCAGCCGGTGGGTCATCCTGCAAAAGAGGAAAATCTTCGGGCGTAGGCCGGGGGCGAGGGTGCGGTTCTAAAAACGAGGGCACCCAAATGCCGGCGCGCAGCACTTCGTCCAGATGGCGGCGCAGGGTGGGTTCGGGCGGCCCTGCGGCCAGCAGGCGCCCTTTTTCCCCTAAGAAGAGGGCCTGGTCGGCCAAAGGCCAGCAGGCATCGAGTTTGTGCTCGATGAGCAAAATGGTGTGCTGGCCTTTGAGGCGCGCCAACGTAGCGAAGAAATCGGCTGTGGCCTGGGGATCCAGGTTGGCCGTGGGTTCGTCGAGCACCAGCACGGGCGGTGCCATGGCTAACAGCGCGGCCAAGGCAATCCGCTGGGCTTCGCCGCCGGAGAGCGTATCCAGCCGCCGCTGGCGGAACGAGGCCATGCCCACCGCCTCCAGCGCGCTTTGGATGCGCGCGTCCATGGCTTCTCGGGGCACGGCCAGATTTTCCAGGCCAAAGGCGAGTTCGTCTTCTACGGTCAGGGTGGCGAACGCGGCTTCGGGGTCTTGAAAGAGCACACCTGCCCGCGCGGCCACCTGGGCCGGCGGCGCGTGCCGCGGGTCCAGCCCCGCCACGCTTAGCTGCCCCGTCACCTGGGCCGGGATGTGCTGGGGGATCAGCCCCCCCAGCGTCAGGGCCAAAGTGGACTTGCCGCTGCCCGAAGGCCCTAAGAGCAGGGTCAGTGAGCCCCGCGGCAGGCGGAAGGTAAGGTCTTCCAAAACCGGTCCTGGGGCTTGGGGGTAACGGACGGTCAATCGGGCAACGGCGAGTGCGTCCAAGGGGCTAACTCTGGTCTTGCGCCATGGCAAAAGCGTTGAGCGCGCCGGCGCGGCGCAGGCCGTCGGCAATGCTCTTGCCCAACCAGCCCGCGAGCACGGCGCCCGAAATCAGCCGCGCGACCAACATGGCCGCGAGCACGCCCAGGCTCAGGTTGTTGTACCACAGCATGTAATCCACCACCAGGCTGCCCAGGCCCGCGGCCGCGCCGGCCAGCATCAGGGTAGGCAGGTCGTACTTTTTGTAGCCGGTGGCGGCAAAGACCACCTCGGCCATGCCGCCTTGCACCAGGCCAGAAATGAGCAACGTCAGCCCCCAGTAGCCGCCGGCCAAGAATTCGGCTAACGCGGCCAAGGTTTCCGCGGCGATGGCCGCACCGGGCTTGCGGATGATGTAGGGCGCGATGACCGCCGCGATGAACCAGAACCCGTAGAGCAGGTCGCGCGCGCCGGGGAAGAGGGCTTCCAGCGGTTTGGCCGCGTCCCACACCATGCTCCAGCCCACGAACAGCAGGCCAAACACCAAGGCTAAGTTGGCGGCTACGATGGCGTCGAGGGTGCGCCAGCGGGCCAACGCGGGCCGGGAACCCCACGCCGCGCCCGCAGCCAACCCCAACACGGCCAGCACCCCGGCGTAGATCGGGTTCCATGCGGTTTCTTTGTGGAACTGGGCGGCCAGATAATACACCAGCACCAAAAAGGCTGCGGTGAGCAGCGCGTAGCGTAAAGCACGATTTTTCATGGTGGCTCCTCCGTTTTCAGTGATGCCTGCCGTGGATGTGCACCACGACCAACAAGCCCTGCCGCACGGTGATTTCGGCTTGCGACGCGGTGAGTCGGTTGCTCACCCCAAAGGCCGCGCCAAAGGGGATCACCCCGTCTTTTAGGGCGTAGTGCAACCCGCGGGTGGTCACGCCCTGCGCATCGCCGCCCACAGCGATGAGCGACACCGTATCGCCCGCGGCCCCGTGCACCACCCCCTGGCCCTGGATGAGGCAGACTTCCTGCCTGCCGTCGACCAAAGTGACGGGCAGGCCGCTCCAGCGAGGGTGAGCGAGCAGCAAGACGTTGGCGATGCTTTGATCCCACCGTCCACCCAGCGCGCCGACCACGGTGATGCGTTGCGCGCCGCGCGCCACGGCCAAGTGCAGCGCCAACTCCAGGTCGGTTTGGTCTTTGTCCGCGGGGTAGCGGTGCACTGCGACCTTTTGCTGCTGCCAGCGCTGTAACGTTTGCTCTGGCAGAGAATCGAAATCCCCCAAAAGGATGTGGGGCTGCTGGCGCAGGGTGTGGCACCAGTGGGCGCCGCCATCTACGGCGATGATGAGGTCGGCCGGGGGCAGTGTGGGGGGCGGCTCGCTCAGGCCATGGGCACAAATCAGCGCGTGCATAGCAAAAGACCCTCCGCGCGGCGAAGGGTCTTCGAGGACGTGGTAGCCCCGCCATCCCTCCGCCGGCATTACCCGGATCAGGTGCTACGGGTCGCAGACTTA
This sequence comes from Anaerolineales bacterium, assembly GCA_027053355.1. Classification (GTDB taxonomy): domain Bacteria; phylum Chloroflexota; class Anaerolineae; order Anaerolineales; family DRMV01; genus DRMV01. The sequence continues at coordinate 3,547 of JALUDX010000072.1, forward strand.
CGGCCTGCCTCTCAGCCCGGCAACACCGGGCTCCCCGTGCGGTTCAGGTTGTTGTGCTGGCATTATAGCCGACGCGGTGGCGAAAAGTCAAGCGGCCGTGCGAGGCGCCGCCGGACTTTTCGCAACGCGTTGAGAGTATAACGGCTTCGTGAAGACGAGATGCATTCGTCCTTACGGATGGGTTTACAAGGGGGGAAAGATCATCCTCCGGCTTTTGTTGCCATAGGGACGCCTACGGAAGTTGGAAAGCCGGTTCTGGCGTTATGTCCATCAGCACGGCTTGCACTGCTAAGCGCCAGCGATAGGTGTCTGAAGCCGGGTCGTAGCCGCGGCACGTCACTAATGTTACCCAGTCGCGTGCTTTGTGACCTAAGGGCGTCATGTCATTGGGTTCCACGGTCATCACTTTGCGCACTTCATACCTATAGACCATGCCGTAGGCGTGGATTTCTATCTGGTCGCCCCAGTGCAGTCGCCACAATTCTGCAAAGGGCCCAGGCTGCCCTGTTGCAAGATACACGTGGCCGGTCAGCACGGTGTTCCCTTGCCACGTCGGGAAAGCCGTGCCTTCCAGCCAGCCTATTTGCCGGTTCAGCCATCGCGTGTCCCAAACGCCTGCTTTTTGGGGAACGCCGACAATGGGTTCTCGCACGCTTAACCGCGGAATGGCCAACCACAGCGTTCCTAACGCATTGTAGCGATCTTCTGCTCGCTGCTTTGGCACTTTGCTTACTCGGTTGGGCGCAAAACCGGTTACCGGCAACTGGGGACGGTGCGCCACGGCTGAGCCGGTTACTACTTCCGCGCCTTGGGTTGTCCATGCCCCTCGTGTTACATTGGTTACCGAATTTTGCGCCTTGTTCTTGATTTGAACTTGGAAGGTGATCACAATTTCGTTGGTCGCGCTGGTCTCGTCTGTGGCGTGGGCATCGGGCCCTATTTGCCCTTCCCAGATTACTTGCCGGTGTGCGCTGTCGTAAGTGCACAAGGTGGTTAGGGATACACCGCGCGCTGTGCACGTGAGTGTACCGGGCACGTATATGCTATCTGGCGTGATTGGGTCTTCGATATGAGCCGAGAGCGCGACGTCGTTGGGGTTAATCCACACCTGACGCCATTCTACGACTGGCCAATGGTCGACGGCACCGACCTTATGCACTAAGGGGGGATCGAAGATTTGTGCCGTGGGTGTGGGCGTGAAGGTGGCCGTGGGCGTGGGGGTGAACGTGGCCGTGGGTGTGGGGGTGAACGTGGCCGTGGGTGTGGGGG
>JALUDX010000073.1 GCA_027053355.1 Anaerolineales bacterium
GGTATGGGCCATCAGTTCGTTGGACTTTTTGCTGGCGGCGTAGAGGCTGATGGGGTGGGGGAAGGGGTTGCCTGCTGCCGGGTCGGCGTAGGAGTAGGCGACGCGTAAGGGGTCAGCCGGGGGCGCAAAGTCGGCGTGGGCGTGGCCGTAGACGTGGCAGTCGCCGCGGGTGTGGGCGTGGCCGTCTGACAACCAGCCCACCCCAGCCCGGCGAGCACAGCCAGGGCAAACCAGAAAAGAATGCGCATGGCTGCATTATACCCTCATCTGGGCGAGGATGCCGTCATTGTCGGCAATACCAGTCTGCCCGCGTCCACGGTAGGCCGCTCGGTGCGCGGGTCACCTTGACCATCAAGGTTTGATAAAGTTTGTGCCGACCGGTCAGGAAATTGTAAGAAGCGCCAGACATGAACAACCGCCAAATGCGGTAGGTGGTTTCGTCCACCACGCGCAGGGCTTCTTCGTGACGGGCTTCTAACCGCCGCACCCAATGCCGCAGCGTCAGGGCGTAGTGTTCGCGCAGGCCTTCGATGTCGCGGATATCGAAGCCCACTTCCTCGGCTGCCCGCGTGGTCAACCAGATCGGCTCCAGTTCCCCATCGGGGAAGACGTAATGGTCGCCAAAGGTGCCGCGCTGCCAGGGGATGTTGGCGTCGCGCGCGATGCCATGGTTGAGGAAAACGCCGCCCGGCTTCAGCAGTTCCCACGCTTTCTGAAAATACACGGGGAGCATGGCCTCGCCCACGTGTTCGAACATCCCCACGCTGACCAGTTTGTCGAAGCCTTCGGGTTGGCGGACTTCCCGGTAATCGAGCAGTTCCACCCGGGCGCGGTCACTCAGACCTTCCCGCCGGATACGCTCGTTGGCCCAGCGGTATTGGTTTTCGCTCAGCGTAATGCCCAGCGCCTCGACGCCATAATGTTTGGCCGCGTGCACGACCAGCGCGCCCCATCCGCAACCGATATCCAGCAGGCGTTCGCCGGGCTGCAGGCGCAACTTCCGGCAGAGATAGTCGAGTTTCTGCTCTTGCGCGGTATCCAGGTCTTCTTCGCCGGTTTCGAAATAGGCGCAAGAATACACCATGTTTTTGTCCAGCCAGAGAGTGTAAAACGCGTTGGGCACATCGTAGTGATAGCGGATAGCCGCTCGGTCGCGCTGGATGGAATGAAGGCGGCCTTTGAGGCGCGCCGCGCGCGAGGCCTCGCGCTTGGGCGCTTTGGGCAAGGCGAGGTAGTGCCGCAGCAGTTGGGCTTTTCTTTCCAAAGAAAGGGGGTTCTGCTCCAAAAAATCTTCCAGCGCGTACACCTTGAAGATATCGCCTTCGATGTCGAAATCGTTGTAAATGTAAGCCTCGCCCATCGAAAGGTCGGTGTCGGTCTGACGGAAAATTGCCCGCAGCGCGCCCGGATGATTGAGCACGATCGTGAAGTCGGGCGTTTCCGTTTCCGCCTCCCATACGCTGCCATCCCAAAAGCGCACAGCAAAGTTGCGGGGGTGATAGCCCTCGGTGAGGAACTGCAAAAAGCGTAGCGATGCTTGCACCGCTTTGTCTGGATTCTGTCGAGCGTCCATAGTTTGCCTCCTCAATACGACATGAGTGGCCGGGCATCGCCTTTCCCCCAACGAGCCTCTGCCTTGCGCTCGGCTCGCCTGGGCTTTCCGGCACACTTGACCTCCGAAAGACTGGGAGCCGCGTCATCGCGTTTCATTTGTAACTGTTCGGCCTTGGCAAGGAGAAACTACAGATTACGCAAATTTCGCAGAAAACATCCACAGATTTCACAGATGAGCACAGATTGCGCTGAGAAGTACCACGCTCACTTCCGTTGCTTAGCGGTCTGGCGTCTCGAAAATCTGCGGGAATCCGTGGCCATCCGCGTCATCCGCGCTCGATTTTCTCAAGGCTGAATGGTTACTGATTACCCGACACAAAATCAATCGTGCCCTGGCCGTTGTCTCATTGGCCTGCAGAACTCATCTCGTCATGCCAAATCTTTACAAAAATCTTACTTTTCACACCCTCTCCTCTCCCCCCAAGCCGCCCCCTTCGACTTCGCTCAGGGCAGCCTTCGTCTTCGCTCAGGGCAGCCTTCGTCTTCGCTCAGGGCAGCCTTCGTCTTCGCTCAGGGCGGCGGCTTTCCCCCCTCCCCTCTCCCGCAGCAGCGGGAGGGGGGATAAAAAGGGGGCGGGGTGAGGGTAAATGCAAAAGTTAGAAGTCTGCTCAAGTTTGTGTCGGGTAACCAGAATGGTTACTTTCATTTTTCATTATAGGCCGTTTTCGTGATGGTCGTCATGACAATCGTCATAACTTCGAGGCAACGGTTCGGCCTTTGGGAAACAGGCCGCGGATGAACGCGGCGGCCGCGGCCAGGCGCGGGGTGCGGTATAATTGCCCTGTAACTGTTCAGCCTTGGCAAGAAGAAACCACAGATTACGCAGAAAGACATCCACAGATTTCACAGATGAGCACAGATTGAGCGAAAAACACTAAAAAGCCCTCTCTCGCCCTCGCTTCTTGGCGGTCTTGGCGTCATCTTGGCGACCTTGGCGACCTAAAAATCCGTGCTATCCGTGGTCTATTTCTTTATTGCTGAACAGTTACATTGCCCTTACGCAGATTCTGCAAAGCGCATTTGCCCAAGCCCAACGGCAACTCCCCTTCCCCCATTTTCTCCCCCACCGAGGCTTCCATGTCCCTATCGCCAGCCCTTCGATACCTGCAGCAGCACCACGACCGCTTTTTAGCCGAGTTAGAGGCCTTTCTGCGCATCCCCTCGGTGTCGACCACGCCGCGCCACAAAGAAGATATGGCCCACGCGGCCAACTGGGTGGCCGACAACTTACGCGCCATCGGCGCGCGCGAGGTGGCCGTTTACCCCACCGCCGGCCACCCGGTGGTCTATGGCGCCTTTGCCGCGGCGCAACCCCAGGCTCCCACGATCCTCATCTACGGCCATTACGACGTCCAGCCCCCAGACCCGCTGGAAGCGTGGGAAAGCCCGCCTTTCGAACCCGCGGTGCGGGGCGAGCGCCTCTACGCCCGCGGGGCCACCGACATGAAAGGCCAGGTCATGGCCTCCCTCAAAGCCATCGAGGCCGCGGTGCACGGCGGGCTGCCGGTCAACGTCAAGTGCCTCATCGAAGGCGAAGAGGAAATCGGCTCGCCGGATCTGGCCGATTTCATCGCCGAGCACCGCGAGATGCTGGCCGCGGACGTCTGCCTGAACCCCGACGCGGGGATGCTGGGCCCAGAATGGCCGACCATTACCTACGCGCTGCGCGGGCTGGCCTACTTCGAACTGCGGGTCTACGGCCCAGCCCACGACCTGCATTCCGGCGTCTACGGCGGCGTGGTGCACAACCCCGCCCAGGCCATAGCCGAACTCCTCGCGGGGATGCACGACGAGCACGGCCGCGTCACCCTGCCTGGCTTTTACGACAAAGTGCGCCCTCTCAGCCCCGAAGAGCGCGCCGCGCTGCAACAACTCCCCTTCGACCCCGAAGCCGCCCTACTGGCCCAAACCGGCGTGCCCGCACTGTGGGGCGAACCCGAATACACCCCGGTGGAACGCCTCGGCGCACGCCCCACCTTAGAAATCAACGGCCTGTATAGCGGCTTCACCGAAGCGGGCGCCAAAACCATCATCCCGGCTTACGCCATGGCCAAAATCTCCTGCCGCTTAGTGCCCGACCAAGACCCCGACGAAGTGGCCGAGCAACTGCGCGCCTACCTGCAAGCGCGTGCGCCCCGCACCATCCGCTGGGAATTGGATGTGATGACCGGTGCGCCGCCAGCGATGACCGACATCTACACCCCGGCAGTGCAAGCCTTGGCGCAAGCCATGGAAGCCACATGGGGCACGCCGCCCCTCTACCGCCGCGAAGGCGGCAGCATCCCCGTGGTGGGGCAGATGCAGCAAATTTTAGGGCTCGACTCGGTGCTCACCGGCTTCGGCCTGCCCGACAGCAACATCCACGCGCCCGACGAAAACCTCCACCTGCCCACCTGGCGCAAAGGCATGGAGGCTTTAGTGCGCTTCTTCTATCGCTTCTCGGACACGGTTTAGCCTCCTGGAACAGCCCGCGCGAACGAGGCTGGCGAACGCGGCGGCGCAGGGAAAAACCAATTCCCCATGGCGCCTCGGCCCGCTTCCCGCATTTGGGAAAATCATAGTAAACCGCGCGAGCCGTCAGACCGAGCCCCCTTCCCCACCTCGACGCCTATGCGAACACCCCTTCTTCTCCCTTTAGTCATTGCAGATACCGCGGCCGAAACCGAAATCCCCACCGCGGGCAAAAACCTGAAGATGCCCAACTACGGCGGCCAGGCCATCATCGAAGGGGTGATGATGCGCGGCCGCCGCGCGGTGGCCATGGCGATGCGCAAACCCGACGGCGAAATCCACATCCACACCGAGGCGCTGAGCCCCATTTACCAAAGCCCGCTGATGAAAATCCCCTTCCTGCGGGGCATCATCGGGCTTTGGGATGCGCTGGTGTTGGGCACCCGCGCACTCACCCTTTCGGCCAACCTGCAAGCCGCGGAAGAAGAACGCCTGGAAGGCTGGAGCCTCTACCTCACCCTCGGCGCTTCGCTGCTGGTGGGCATTGCCGCGTTCGCCCTGCTGCCCGCGGGCGTCGGCCATGGGGTGCAGGCGCTGACCCACGTTACGGCCTTGTGGGGCAATCTGGCCGAAGGGCTGGTGCGCCTGGCGCTGGTGGTGGGCTACGTCTGGGCTATCGGCCGGATGGAAGACGTCCGCCGCCTCTACCAGTATCACGGCGCGGAGCACAAAACCATCAACACCTTTGAGGCCAACGCGCCCCTCACCCCCGAAAGCGCGTCCCGCTACCCCCTGGAACACCCCCGCTGCGGCACGGCCTTTTTGCTCATCCTGGTAGTGGTTTCGGTGCTGGTCTACAGCCTGTTGGGCGAACAAAGTTTGCTCTGGCGCCTGACCAGCCGGGTGCTCTTGCTGCCTGTGCTGGCCGGTATCGCTTACGAATACCTGCGCTGGACGGCTGACCACATGGGGCACCGGCTGGTGCGCCTGATCGTCCAACCCAACCTGTGGCTGCAACGCCTCACCACCCGCGAGCCCACGTTGGACATTTTGGAAGTGGGTCTGGCCGCGTTTCAGGCCATGCGCGAGGCCGAGGTGGTGGGCGTAGAAGGTGCCGAACCAGGCTAAACAGTGCCGCCCCGGCAAGGAGCAACCCCATGTTTTACCGCCGCGAACACTTAGAACGCCTCGAAGCCCAGGCTTTGGCCCCTTACGCCTGCCTGAGCCGAGAGAGCAAAGGCCGCGCCTACCCCGAAGACGAGTCGGAATACCGCACCGCGTTCCAGCGGGACCGCGACCGCATTCTGCACACCACCGCGTTCCGCCGGCTGGAATACAAAACCCAGGTGTTCATCAACTACGAAGGCGATTACTACCGCACCCGCCTGACGCACACCCTGGAAGTCGCCCAGATCGGCCGCACCCTCGCCCGCGCCTTGGGCGTCAACGAAGACCTCACCGAAGCCATCTGCTTAGCCCACGACCTGGGGCACCCGCCCTTCGGCCACTCGGGCGAAGCCGCCCTCAACCGATTGATGAAAGACCACGGCGGCTTCAACCACAACACCCACTCCCTGCGCATCGTCACCCAACTGGAACACCGCTACCCCGACTTCCCCGGCCTCAACCTGACCTGGGAAGTGCGCGAAGGCATCGTCAAGCACGAAACCGAGTACGACCTCGCGGACGCGCAGGAATACGACCCTGAACTGCGCGGCCACTTAGAAGCCCAAATCGCCAACCTGGCCGACGAAGTTGCCTACACAGCCCACGACCTGGACGATGGCCTGCGTTCGGGTATGCTCACCCCCCGCATGTTGGACGGCCTGGAGATCTGGGAAGTGCTCAAAGAAAGCCTGGGGTGGCACAACGGGGAACTGGACGAACTGACCCGCCATCGCCTCATCCGCCGGCTCATCGGCCAAATGGTCACCGACCTGGTACACACCACGGCCGCCAAGTTGGAAGAAAGCGGCGTCCGCTCACGCGAGGCTCTGCAACGCCTGCCCTACAACGTCGTAGGGTTTAGCGAGCGAATGCTGCGCCGCCATCGGGAACTCAAAGACTTCCTCTACACCAACCTGTACCAACATCACCGGGTAGTGCGCATGGCCGTGAAGGCCGAACGGGTGCTCACCGCGCTCTTTCAGGCTTACATGGGAACCCCGCGCATCCTGCCGCGACACGTCACGCCCAGCATCGAGCAATGGGGCTTGCCGCGTGCAGTGTGCGATTACATCGCGGGCATGACCGACCGCTTCGCCATCGAAGAATATCGCAAACTTTTCGACCCGCTGACGCGGCCTTAAAAGGCCGAGCAGCGCGTCCGGAGGCTCGCTATGACCAACGACCGACAACACTACCTCACCCCCGAAGGCGCCCAGCGCCTCCGCGAAGAATTGGAACACCTGAAGACCGTCAAACGCGAAGAACTGGCCAAGCGGCTACGCGAAGCCATCCAGATGGGCGACCTTTCCGAAAACGCGGATTACATTGCCGCGAAAGAAGAACAAGGTTTTTTGGAAGGCCGCATCCAGGAAATCGAAGCCCTGCTCCGGCAGGCGCAAATCATCGAAAACCAAAACGCCGCGGGCGTGGTGCAGATGGGCTCCAAAGTGGTCATCCGCATCGACGGCGGGCCAGAAGAAGTCTTCCACATCGTAGGCCCGGCCGAAGCCAACCCTCTCAAGGGAAAAATCTCCCACGAATCGCCCATTGGTCGCGCCCTACTGGGGCACAAACCCGGCGACGAGGTCGAGGCGCAAACCCCCGGCGGCAAAATGCGCCTGCACATTGTGCGCTTAACCTAAACTGCTGGCAATGGCCCACCCCTCCTCTCCGCGGGGCAAACGCTTCGGCATAGCAGGAACCCACGCAAGTGGACTTCGCGAGGGGGCGCTTGCGACTTCAGACGCCGGGCGCAAACAACAGCAGCGACAACTGCGGCTGCCGTTTGTGAAGTCGCCCTGCAGCGACTTTTTAGGGAAAAGCAGGCCAAAAACAGCACGTTGCACCCTCACCTGCGCAGGTAATTACATTTCGTGGCGGGTAGTCCCGCTTTCCGCTGCATCGTACAAGCAAAAAATACAGGCGACCCAGGAGTGTGGGTCGCCTGATGTTTTTCGCACCGAGGGATGCGCTTCTCTTAGGCTACCTCGCCCTCCTCTTTTGGCCAAACCGAAAGTTCCAGCGAAAGTTGTTCAAAGTAACTTTTATCGGGCAGCGCGTCTTCCTCGTATTTGACCTCCAAAACTTTGGCCACCAGGCGCAATGCCGCGGTTTCCAACACAATGGTTTCGTGAGGCTTGACCACCACCGGGTCGCCTTTAGCCGCCAAGCGCTGACGGGCCGCCTCGTCTTGATATGTACGTTCGCTCATCAACACCTTGGTTACGGTCTGAATGTCGTTTTTATCAAAGAGCCACAGTTCAAAAGCCGAAACGCGCGGCGGCTCACCTACACCGACGGTTTCGGAAACGCTCAAGCCAAACTCGCCCAAAAAGTCGCCGTTAGGGGCTTCAATAGAGTACGATTCATCGAAGAGGCTATCGCCGTGCACGTATGTACTGATCATAGATTTCAGTGGCGGTGTCTCTTCGGCGCTAAAATCACTGCCAGCCAACCCTTCACTAATGGCTTGAGCGCGTTGCGCCGGCGTCTCCGCAGCCACTGATTCACTCCGCCGCGAGCGAAGCACAAACAGCACCGCCACCGCGATCAACGCAGCCAGGCTAATACCACAGAGCAAGCCTAATAAACGCACAAAAGGGCTTTTCGCGTGGTGCCTCACGACGGGCGTGGCCGCAGGGGAAGGGGTTGTCTGCGCCCCAGAGGCCCCAGAAGCCGTAGCGCTCGCCGGCGGAGTGCCAGACGAGGTAGCCCCGGGGGTGACGGCCTCTGGGGTCTCAGCCCCACCCACGGCTTGGCCGCTTGAACCCCCTACCGCCTGAGCAAACTTGTCAATCATTTGGCGGGAAAGCCCCTTGGGAGGCTTCGCCCGCAATTCTTTCAGCAACGCCGGGGCTTTGTCACCCAAAGCAGTAAAGCGGGCTTTCGCGGCCGCGGCGTCCCCGTCCTGAGCGTAGGCCTCGATTGCCATTTGCAGATACGCGCGTTGGTAATCTGCGCGCAAATGCTTGGGCGCGGCGTCCTTCCAGCGCACCGGCCACAGCCACCACCCTAACACGACCAGCCCAAACAACAAGCCAACCAGGAAAGCCGCCCCCAGTCCGATCAGGCTGCGCGATTCCCAGCCGTTTAGAGGAAATTGCACTGGCTTCTTCATACTTTCTCTCCTTAGGTGTGATGCAACTTTGCGCCAAAAGGCATTCGGCAGCAAATACACGAGCATAAGTTCGGGTGCACGAAGCACTTAACGTTTCCATTGTAGCCCATTGGTAAGGAAAAAGCAACAGCCTCGCAGCCGGCCCAATGGGCGCCCCAGAGACTGCAATTCTCGTGCCAAAATACGTTTTGCCGAACCAGTTCGGCCTTCGGAAAACAGCCCGCAGATGAACGCGGCTGATTACGGACCAACGCAGATTTTAGGCAACTATTCAGCCACAAGGGAATAGACCACGGATAACACAGATAGCCACGGATGCGCACAGATTTTTGGGTTGCCCAAGCCGCCAAAAGTGCAGCCAAGCGCCAACAAACGAAGGAGCGTTGCGTTTGCGTTTTTTGTGTTTTTCGCTCAATCTGTGCTCATCTGTGAAATCTGCGGTTGGCTTTCTGCGTAATCTGTGGTTTCTTCTTGCCAAGGCTGAACAGTTACGATTTCAGGGCGCCAAAGTCGCCAAGATGACGTCCAGGCCGCCAACCTGCCCTTAATTTGACGAAGAAGGCTCCCCGGTCGGTGCGGGCGCGCCTTCCTCCTTCTCTTCCCCACGCACCTCGTCCAGCGGGAAGGTCGCGCCGCACGCGGTGCACTGGGCGGTCGAGCGGTTGTTGACCACCAACAGCCCGCCGCACTGGGGGCAGGGCGTGGGCAGGGGGCGCTTCCACGAGGTGAAGTCGCATTCGGGGTAATTTGCGCAGCCGTAAAACACCCGCCCCCGCCGGGTGCGGCGCTCGACAATCTCGCCCCCGCATTTGGGGCACTTGACGCCGATTTTCTCCAGCCAGGGCTCGGTGTAGCGGCATTTGGGGAAGTTGGAGCAGCCGATGAATTTGCCATACCGCCCCCAGCGGATCACCAATTCCCCGCCGCATTCGGGGCACTGGCGACCGATGGGCTGCGGCCCCCGCTTCATCTCAGGGATGGCCTTCTCGGCAGCCTCCACTTCCTTGGAAAAGGGCAGGTAGAACTCACGCACCACCTCGACCCACGGGGTCTCGCCTGCCGCCACCTTGTCTAAGTTTTCTTCCATCTTCGCGGTGAACCCCACGTCGATCACGTCGGGGAAATGCTTCACCAGCAAATCGTTGACCAGTTTGCCGTCTTCGGTGGGCACTAAACGCTTGTTTTCGCGGCGCACATAGCCCCGCTGCTGCAAAGTCGAGAGAATGGGCGCGTAAGTCGAAGGCCGACCGATGCCGTTTTCCTCCAAAGTGCGCACCAACGTGGCCTCGGTGTAGCGGGGCGGCGGCTGGGTGAAGTGCTGCTCCGGCTTGAGCGCCAGCAATTGCAGCGCCATCCCTTCCGCAATTTCCGGCGGGATGGCCGCGCTCGCCTCTTCTTGCGGCTTGTCTTCGTCTTTGGCCTCTTCGTAGAGCACCAAAAAGCCGGCAAAGCGCACCGTCGAGCCCGAAGCGCGCAGCAAGTATTGGTGCTGCGGGCTTTGCCCCTTGATCTGCACCGAGAGGGTATCGTAAATGGCCGCGGCCATCTGCGAAGCCACGAAACGCTGCCAGATCAGCCGATACAGGCGATATTGGTCGCGGCTCAAATAGGGCTTGACCTTTTCGGGGGTGCGGAACACCGAAGTAGGCCGGATGGCCTCGTGGGCTTCCTGCGCGCGTTGGGCGCGGGTGCGGTAGCGGGGCGGCTTTGGCGGGAGAAAGTCGTTGCCAAAACGCTCGGCAATGTACTCCCGTGCCGCGCGCTGCGCCAGCGGCGAAATGTTGGTGGAATCGGTGCGCATGTAGGTGATCAGGCCGGTGCTTCCGCCCTCGCCCACGTTGATGCCCTCGTAAAGTTGCTGGGCAACGGCCATGGTGCGGCGGGCGGTAAAACCTAAGCGCCGCGAGGCCTCTTGCTGCATGGTGCTGGTGGTGAACGGCGCGGCCGGCCGGCGCTTGCGCTGCCCCCGTTTGACCGCGGCCACCTGATACCCGGCCTCGCGCATATCCGCCACCACGGCCTCGGTGGTGCTTTGGTCCGGCAACTGGGGGTCTTGGCCGTCGATCTTGTGCAAACGGGCTGAAAAAGCGTTTTTCAACCCCTCGGCCGAAAACGTCGCGTCGATCGTCCAGTATTCCTCAGGGGTAAAAGCCTCGATTTCGCGCTCGCGCTCCACCACCAGCCGCAAAGCCACCGATTGCACCCGCCCGGCCGAAAGCCGACTGCGCACCTTGCGCCACAAAATAGGGCTCAGGGTGTAACCCACCAGCCGATCCAGCACCCGCCGGGCCTGCTGAGCATCCACCAGCGCCATGTTCAGCCCTCGAGGGTGACTGAAAGCCTCTTCGATGGCCGGTTTGGTGATTTCGTGAAACACCACCCGCTTGGTGCGCTCTGGCGCCATGTCCGTGGCTTCCATCAAATGCCAGGCAATGGCCTCGCCTTCCCGGTCGGGATCGGTCGCCAGGTAAATCTCTTCGGCCTTCTCGGCCAAAGCCTTGAGTTCTTTGACGATTTTGCGCTTTTCGTTGGGCACCCGATACTTGGGCTGAAAATCGTGCTCCACATCCACCGAGAGTTGCGACCGCAACAAATCGCGCACATGGCCGACGGAGGCTTTGACGGTATAGCCCTTGCCCAAAAAACGGCCTACGGTGCGGGCTTTGGCCGGCGATTCGACGATCACCAGTTTGCCCCTGCGCCGGGCGGGTTGCTTCTTCTTCCGCTTTTTGCTGCTGCGCTTGCTCGCAGGCGGCGGCTCCAGCCCCTCGTGGGCTGGGGTGCGCCCCATGCGAAACATCTTCGTCCCGCACACCGGGCACGTCCCTTCCGTAGCCGGGGTGCCCGCCGCGGTGAACACGGGCTTGGGGTTTTGCATTTCGCGCTTGGTCTTGCATTTCATGCAGTAGGCTTCCACATTGGCCTCCGTTGGCAAAGATGAAAGTTGTTTAGGCACTCGAAACAAGGGGTGGAGGAACCCGGGGTGTCTGCCTGCAGGGCGACGGTCGGGGGCTGTCGCCCGTCGCGCCGCCCGCGCCGGTTTCGCCCACCCGCGCCTTAGCGGTACGCGTCCAGCCCTTTCTCTTCGATCTGCCGGACGATTTCCTTGACCCGTTGCGCCTGGTCGCGAGAGCAGACCAGCAGCGCGTCCTCGGTATCCACCACCACGATCTGCTCCACACCCAAAACAGCCACCAGTTTGTGCTGCTGCCCGTTTTGCACGAAAACCAGGTTGTCTTGGGCGTCGATGCTCAGGTGCTCGCCCCCGCGGAGGATATTCCCGTCCTCGTCGGGGGTCAACACGTCGAAAAGCGACTCCCAACTGCCCACGTCGCTCCACCCCAAGCCCTGCGCAGGGATCACCGCTACCTGCTGGGCGCCTTCCATCACGCCGTAGTCCACCGTTTCGGCACGCAGGGCAGGCCAGCGTCGCGCCAGCACCGCTTCTTGCTTGGGCGTGCCCCAGACCGCGGCAATGTCTTCCAGCGCGGCCGCCAGGTCGGGCATTTGGCGGGCGATTTCCTCCAAAATCACATCCGCCCGCCAGACGAACATCCCCGAATTCCAGGCATACCCGCCCTGGGCGAGCATCCGGCGGGCTGTGGGTTGGTCGGGCTTTTCTTTGAAGTGCTTGACCCGATAAGCCTTGAGGTCTGCGTAAGTGCCCACCGGCGCCCCGCGCTGGATGTAGCCGTAGCCCGTCGCCGGGTAAGTGGGGGTAATGCCCAAAGTCACCAAAAAGCCCTCTTCGGCCAGCAGATAACCGGCGCGCAGCAGCCGATGAAAAAGCGCGACGTGGCGCACGAAATGATCCGAGGGGAGCACGGCCATCACGGCCTGGGGGTCTCGGTGGCGCAGGGCGACCGCGGCCAGCCCCACCACCGCAGCGGTGCCCCGCGGCGCGGGCTCCGCGAGGTACTGCTGCCGGGGAATGGCGGGCGCCTGGGCTTGCAGCGCCGCCGCCTGCTCGGCCACGGTGACCACCCAAATCCGTTCCGGCGGGAAGACGCCTTGCAGCCGCGCCACCGTGTTCTGGAACAATGTTTCCTGCTCGAACAAAGCGAGCAAATGCTTGGGCCGACGCCGCCGCGAAAGCGGCCACAAACGAGTACCACCGCCACCGGCCATGATGACGGCGTGGTAATGGTCGTCCATGAGGGCTCCTGGGGTACTGCGTGATGACCTGGTGGGTTACGCGGCCGCTACCGCGCCGCGACGTATTGCATACCGCCGACGGATTGCACCTGGCCTTTGAGTTCCATCAAAGTAAGAGCAGCGGTCACTTCCGAAATAGGCAGGCCGCTGCGGGCACAAATTTCATCCACGTGCATCGGCTCGGGCCCCAAAACGGCCAGCAATTTGGCCTCGGTGGGGTTGGGGGGCAGGCGGCGCCGCGCTTCCTGCCGCTGGGGGATGAGCCGCAGATCCAGGGCTTCTAAGATGTCTTCCGGCAAGAGCAAAGGCCGTGCGCCCTGCTGGATCAGCCAGTTGGGGCCTTCGCTCTGCGGCGCGTAAATGCTGCCCGGCACCGCGAACACCTCCCGCCCCTGGTCGGCGGCAAAGGCTGCGGTAATCAGCGCGCCGCTTTTGCGGCCGCCCTCCACCACCACGGTGGCCAGGCTGAGCCCGGCGATGATGCGGTTCCGCGGAGGGAAGTTGGCCGCCTCGGGGCGCGTGCCGGGCGGGTATTCGCTGAGCAGTGCGCCGTGGCCGGTGATTTCCTCGGCCAGGCTGCGGTGCTCTGGCGGGTAAATCTGATCCACCCCGCTGCCCAACACGGCTACGGTGCGCCCCCCGGCCTGCAGCGCGGCGCGGTGCCCCACCGCGTCGATGCCCCGCGCCAGACCGCTGACCACGGTCACCCCGTGGTCGGCCAACAAAGTGGCCACCTCTTTGGCCACCCGGCGGCCGTACGTGCTCATTTTGCGGGTGCCCACCACCGCCACCGCCCACTCGTCTTCCGCGGTGAGCGCGCCGCGGCCATAGAGCACGGGCGGCGCGTGTTCCAACGCCTTCAAACGCTGAGGGTAAGCCGTGTCTTCCCAGGTGAGCACGAAGACGCCTGCCTGCTGCCACCGCGCCCAAAGGGCCGGCAGATCGACCTTGCGGCGCAGGCGGACGAAAGATCTGACCACGGCCTCGGGCAACCCGGTCTGCCGCCAGGCATCCGCCGGGGCCTGCCAGGCCGCGACCGCGCTGCCAAAGTGAGCCCGCAAACGCCGAAAGCGAGCGGGGCCCACGCCTCTGACCATGCTCAAACCAACCCAGGCCAGGCGTTCCTCGAGTTCCACGTGGCGCTCCCAAAGGCAGGTAGCGCGAGCGCGCTTCCTTATTAAACCTCTCCCTGAAAGGGCACGCTGAGCATACCACAAGCCCGCGGGGTGTGTCAAGAAAAGCGCAAACGCAACGATTCAGCGCGCCAAGGTAACTGTTCAGCCTTGGCAAGGAGGAACCGCAGATTACGCAGATTACGCAGAGGGAGAAAATTGGGAGGCGGGAAGCGGGAAGCGTGCCCCTTGGCGTCATCTTGGCGACTTTGGCAACCTAAAAATCCGTGCGCATCCGTGACGCTCTGTGTTATCCGTGGTCTATTTTCTTGGGGTTGAACAGTTGCGCGCTAACAAACGGGGGCGGTATTTTTCACCCCGTCTGCGCTCATCCAGGCGCTTGTGCTATACTTGCGAGCATGGCGTACTACCTGAGCGCAGACATCGGCGGCACACGGCTGCGCGCGGCGCTTTTTGCGGCGGAAGGAGTGAAGCCGCTGCGCCGCGCTGCTTTGCCCACCCGCGGCGACGAACCAGTGCTGGAGCGGCTCGAACGGCTGTTGCGCTCCATCCAGCCCGATGGCGGCGCTTTGCTCGGCATCGGGGTCGCTTCCCCGGGGCCGTTGGATCCGGTACGCGGGGTGGTGCTGGAAGCGCCCAACATTCCCGGCTGGCGCAACTTGCCGCTGAAAGCCCTGCTTGAAAACGAATTTGGCGCGCCGGTGGTTGTGGACAACGACGCCAACTTAGCCGCCTTAGGCGAATGGCGCTACGGTGCGGGCCGCGGCCATCACCACCTGCTCTACCTCACCATCAGCACGGGCATCGGCGCGGGCGTGATCGTGAACGACCGCCTGCTGCACGGCGCGCACGGCTTGGCCGCGGAACTCGGGCACGTGACCGTGGTGCCCGACGGGCCCCTGTGCGGCTGCGGCCAGCGCGGGCATCTGGAAGCCGTCGCGTCGGGCACGGCCATTGCCCGCATGGCGGCAGAGGCGCTGGCGGCAGGTGAAAATTCCTCACTGGGGGAATTGCCGCACCCTCCCACCGCCGCGGACGTGGCCGCGGCCGCGCAGGCTGGCGACCCGCTGGCGCGGCGCATCTTCGCCGAAGCCGGAACCCACCTGGGGCGGGCGTTGGCCGGCTTCCTGCACGTTTTCAACCCCGAAGTGGTCATTTTGGGCGGCGGGGTGGTGCAAGCCGGCGACGTGCTGCTGCGCCCGCTGGAAGAAACGATGCGCGCCGAGGTGATGTCGCCTGCTTACCTGGACGGCCTGACGCTGACCACCGCCGCCTTGGGCGACGACGCGGGGCTGTTGGGCGCGCTGACGCTTGCGCGCCAGCAACGGGGCTGAGCAACAGCAGCCGCAACGCCTCATCCTCGTAACTACCTACCCTGCGCCGAAAACGAGGTTGACAAGCAATATTCCAATAACTCTGCCATGCCATGAAACAGCATTCCACCTTGCTCGCCCTCACCACTCCCCCAGAGCCGCTCCCTTCGCCTTCGCTCAGGGCTGCGGCTCAGCCCCCTCTCCTCTCCCAGTGGGAGAGGAGAGGGGGCGCGCAGCGGGGGTAAGGTGAGGGCGAAAAGCCACTGCAGCGCTTCTGGGTAGGTAATTACTCATCCTCTGCGTAATCTGCGCAATCTGCGGTTCCCTTTTGCTGGGGCTGAACAGTGACCGTACTATTCAGCCTTTGGAAAACAGCCCGCGGATGCACGCGGATGATGCAGATTTTAGGGCGTCGAGGGCATCAGCAGAAGCACCTGAATAACCAAGCACCAAGTAACCAAGCGCCATTTACCCCAATCCCTCCTGCCTTCTGTGTTCTCGGTGTCTTCTCTGTGTCTTCTGTGGTTTTCTGTCGCGTAATTCGCAGGTTCTCTTTGCGGCTGAACAGTTACGAATTGGCAGGCCGCTACCGGCCCTGGGGGAAGTTTTACAGGCTGTTTACCCAGCGATAACTCGCGGTTTACAACGCACATCTAACATGGAAGTAACCCTTCGCCGTTCCCGCGAGGGCCGCGCCGGGGCACAACCCGGCGGATATGGCTCGCTCGACGGCCGCCGCAAAACCCCAGGGGGCGCTCCACGCCGCCGCAGACACGGCACGGCCGCCCTGCTTCCTGGAAGGTGTGCTATGAAACGCTGGTATTCCCTCTTTCTTCTCGCTTTGCTGGCGGCGTGCAATTTGGCTCGCCCCGCGCCCCACAAACGTTCAGCCCCGCCTCCCCCGTCGCCCACCGCGGCGCAACCCACCCCCACGGCCGCTTCG
>JALUDX010000074.1 GCA_027053355.1 Anaerolineales bacterium
CCGAAAAAGAGGCGGGCGAAAGACCTCTCCGCTTCCCGACTTTTACATAGGAGCCCATGCCGCGGTTCGCGGCTATTTTCTTCTTACGCGCGATCTCAGACGCTACCGAACTTACTTTCCGAAACTTAAAATCATTGCCCCTGACGAACCTCACCGCGTCCTCACATAGGGAAAATAAATCTCCTCGCCCAGGAAGTGTTTGTAAAGCTTGTAACATTCAAGACGAATCAGGCGCCGGTAGGAGACCTTGCGTTTGAGGCCCCTATGCATCACGGTCTCCGAAAGACGGGCCTCGTAGGCCTCAAGAAACCGCTTCATCCCGCGTTCCTTAAGATATATGCCTCCCAGTTCCTCCCGGAAGTCCTCGGCCCTGATCTCGCGGCGGTTCACTAAGGCGAAGATCACCCGGTCCACGATGAGGGGTTTAAAGACCTCGGCAAGATCAAGGTTCAGGGAAAAACTTCGCTCGTTGGTCTCGTGGAGAAAGCCGATGCGGGGGTCAAGATGGGTGCGGTAGATCTCCGAAAGGGCCGTTACATAAAGCAGGGAGTTTCCCAAGGAGATGAGGGCGTTTAGGCGGTTTTCCGGGGGCCTTCGGCTGCGGCGCTCAAAGCGGAAATCCGGGTTTTCGGTGATAACATCAAAGGCGGTGTAGTAAATCTCACGGGCCCGGCCCTCAAGGGCCATAAGTTCCGCCGGACTCTTTGCGGAATTGAGATCCCCCATGATCTCCTCTATCCCGGAGATTTGTTCGGATACCGGTTTCCCCCGCGAGCCATAGACCCTGAGGTTAAAGAGCATGTTACCCATGGCCCCATAGACGAAGGCCCGGGCAAGCCCCAGCCGCCACTCGTCGTGGAGATAGTGTTCGGCCTGGCGCAGGGTCATGAGTCCGGAATTCATGTATTCCCGCGGATAGTAGGTGCCCACATAGTAGCCGTAACGGTTGAAGAAGTGCACCGGGATGTGTTTTTGCGTAAGGAACTCAAGGAACCGTTTATTAAGGGTGATCTCGGAGAAGACGAAGATTTCGGAGATGGTCTCCACCGGAAGGGCGGTCTTCTTCCCCTCGCGAAAAAAGACTAAGGTGTTCGCCTCCCGCTTGAGTTCCCCGTCGGTGAAGATGTAGATGGGTCTTTTCACGCCC
>JALUDX010000075.1 GCA_027053355.1 Anaerolineales bacterium
ACCCGCAACCACGTGCACTATGTGGTCACCGAATACGGCGTAGCCAACCTGTACGGCAAGTCCATCCGCCAGCGGGCGCAAGAACTGATTGCCATCGCGCACCCCGTTTTTAGAGATAATTCAGGCGTTTGGCTTGATGGGTCAGTTCGTCACGGAAATCGGGGTGCGCGATGGCAATCAGTTCTTGCGCCCGCTGGCGGATGGACTTGCCGTACAGGTTGGCTACGCCGTATTCGGTGACCACATAGTGCACGTGGTTGCGGGTGGTGACCACGCCCGCCCCTTGCTTGAGCATGGCGACGATGCGGCTAAAGCGTTCGCCCTTGCGGTTGACCGCTACGCTGGGCAAGGCGATGATGGGCACGCCTTCTTTAGCCCGCGAAGCCCCGTAGATGAAATCCAACTGGCCGCCCACGCCGCTGTAAAGTTTGGGCCCGATGCTGTCGGCGCACACCTGGCCGGTGAGATCCACTTCGATGGCTGAGTTGATGGCCACCATGTGCTCGTTTTGGGCAATGACGAAGGGGTCGTTGACGTATTCCGTGGGGTGCAATTCAATCATCGGGTTGTTGTCGACCCAATCGTAGAGTTCGTGCGTGCCCAAGATGAAACCGGCGATGATCTTGCCAGTGTGGAGGGTCTTGCGCGCGCCGGTCAGCACCCCGGCTTCCACCAACGCCATAACGCCGTCGGAGAAAAGTTCGGTGTGCACGCCCAGGTCTTTTTTGTCGGTCAGGTAGCGCAGCACCGCGTCGGGGATGGCGCCAATGCCCATTTGCATGGTAGCGCCATCGGGGATCAGGTCGGCGATGTATTGGGCGATGCGTTCCACCACTTCGGGGTCGCCCTTGCTGCCCATGGTCACTTCGACCAGCGGGTAATCCACGGGGACGATGTAGTCGAGCCGGCTGACATGAATGAACGCGTCGCCTAACGTGCGGGGCATCTGGGGGTTGATTTCGGCAATGATGATTTTGGCCGATTCTGCGGGGGTTTTGGTCAGGCCGACTTCGACCCCAAAACTACAAAAGCCGTGCTCGTCGGGCGGCGAAAGGTGCACCAACGCCACATCGATGGGCAAGATACCCTTTTTGAACAGCAGGGGAAATTCAGAGAGGAAGACGGGCGTAAAATCTGCCCGCCCTTCCTGCACCGCTTTGCGGATGTTGGCGCTGATGAACATGGTGTTCACCCGCAGGTGGCCTTCCATTTCCGGCGCCACGTAGTCGGCCGGGCCCACGGTGAGGGCCTGGGCGATTTCTACGTCTTCCAGTTCGGGCGCGCGTTTGACCAAGGCTTTGAGCAACACCTGGGGCGTAGAGCAATTGCCGGTCAGGAACACCCGTTGGTGCGATTGGATGACGCTGACGGCTTCTTCGGCGCTGACGATGCGCGAGCGGTAGATTTTGTTCCAGTCCATGGTTATCGCTCCTCCGCCGGCGTCATCAGGCTCAGGTTGCGCAGTTCCCCTTTGTAGGTGTTGATGGCGTGGGCTACTGCGGGGACTTCGACCATGGCCCGGGCGACGCCGTGGTTGGCGATGGCCAGGATGTAAGGCATGGCCGCGGTGACCAGCGCGTGGGTCGCGGTGCGGGCGACTACGCCCGGCATGTTGGGTACCGCGTAGTGAATGACGCCCTCCTCGATGTAGGTGGGCCGGTCGTGGGTGGTGGGGCGCGAGGTCTCGGCGCAGCCGCCCTGGTCGATGCTGACGTCGATGAGCAGGGCCCGCGGTTTCATGGTTTTGATCATCTCGCGGGTGAGCACCATGGGCGCGCGTTTGCCGGGCTGGAGCACCGCGCAGACAACCACGTCGGCAAAGGAAACGGTGCGCGCCACGTTGTAGGCCGTGGCCGGCAGGGTGCCTACGGAAGGGAAGGCCTGAAAGATGCGTTCCAGCGCGCGAGGGTTGACGTCGAGCACGGTGACGTGCGCGCCCAGCCCCAAGAAGCCACGGGTAGCGCACGTGCCCACCACGCCCGCACCGATGACCACCACTTCTGCCGGGGGCACGCCCGGCAAGCCGCCGAGCAAAATGCCTTTGCCGCCGTGATTGTTTTGGAGCAGCCGGGCGGCAACCTGCACCGCCATCAGCCCGCCGATGCGGCTCATGGGTTTGAGCACCGGGCGTTCGCCGTCTTCGGTTTCGATTTGCTCCAAAGCCACCGCGGTGATGTTGTTTTCCAGCAGGTAGGTGATTTTGTTGCGCCGCGCCGCGGCTAAGTGCAGCAGGCCCATCAGGGTAGCGCCGGGTGGCAGCCATTCGATCTCTTCCAGCAGGGGGCGGGCCACTTTGAGCAAAAGGTCAGCCCGCCCGAAGACTTCGTGGGGGGAATACACGATCCGGGCGCCGGCGCGTTCGTAGTCTTCGTCGCTAAAGCCCGCGCCCAGCCCCGCGTCGTGTTCCACATACACGGTGTGGCCGTGTTGGGCCAAGGTGTGGACGCCCTGAGGCGAGAGGCCCACGCGAAATTCAAAGGGGCGTCGCTCTTTGGGGATGCAGATGTTCATCGGAACCTCCTCTTCCTGACGGGGGCAAGGCGGCGCTGGTCGCCCCGCGCGGGCCCGCGGCGTTTAGAGGCCGCCCAGCAGGCGGGCCAAAATGGCTTTTTGGGCGTGCATTCGGTTGTGAGCCTGGCGGAAGAGCAGCGAGTGGGGGCCGTCAGCGACTTCGTCGGTGATTTCTTCCCCGCGGTGCGCAGGCAGGCAGTGCATGACCACCACCTCGGGCTTGGCTTCGGCTACCAGCGCGGCATTGACCTGGTAGGGCGGGAAGACGCGCTTCCGTTTTTCGGCTTCGGCTTCTTCGCCCATGCTGACCCAGGTATCGGTGTAGATTACGTCCGCGTCGTGCACGGCTTCGTGCGGGTCGTGCAAAAAGCGCAGCGTGCTGCCGCTGGCCGCGGCAAACGCTTGGGCTTCGGCGATGGCTTTTTCGGGAATTTCGTAACCTTCCGGCCCGGCCCAGGTGAAGTTGCCGCCCAGTTTGGCGACGATGTGCAGCAGCGAAACGGCAACGTTGTTGCCATCGCCGATAAAGGTGACATTGAGCCCTTTGACCCGGCCGAAGTGCTCGAAAATGGTGAACGCGTCGGTGAAGCCCTGCGCGGGGTGGTTGTAGTCGCTCAGGCCGTTGATGACCGGCACGTCGGCCCAGCGAGCCAGTTCCACCACGTGCTCGTGGTCGAAGACGCGCGCCATCACCCCATCTACGTAGCCGGAAATTACCCGCGCCACGTCGGCGATGGATTCGCGTTTGCCCAGGCCGATCTCCTGCGGGCTAAGGTAGAAGGCATAGCCGCCTAAGTGCACCATGGCCATCTCGAACGACACGCGGGTGCGCAGGCTGGGTTTCTGGAAGATGAGGGCTAACGCCTTGCCTTTCAAGATGGGCTTGTTCCCGCCGGTTTTCCATTCTTGTTTCAGCAGCAGGGCCAGTTCCAGCATCTCTTGCAATTCGGCAGGGGTGTAGTCGGCGATGGCGATGAAGTCGCGTTTCATGGTTTCCTCCAGACGAAAAGGGTTTGCCAAGTGGCAGATTTCACAGCATGAAGTATACCATCGGAGGGGCTTTTGTGCGTAAACCGCCAGGAAGAAGGCATACAGATGGTAAGGCGTGGGGAATGCGGATGCCCCACACTATCCTGGCCATTGCAAGGAAGGCATCGCGCCGGTTCCTTCCACGGGGCTGACACTGTTGGTCGGGTTGATGATTTGATAGCGGTGGTGGCCGCTATGATATTTGAGGGGTAAATTGACCGGCAGGACGGTTTCAAGCAAGGCGACAACAAGCGGCTCGACTTCGTAGTAAACCGAGACATAGCCTTGCGGATCTGGCGCCGGCATACATGTTGCCGTGGGCGCGCCGCAGGTGACGGAAACCGGGAAGAG
Organism: Anaerolineales bacterium; assembly: GCA_027053355.1. Lineage (GTDB taxonomy): Bacteria > Chloroflexota > Anaerolineae > Anaerolineales > DRMV01 > DRMV01. The sequence goes on from JALUDX010000075.1 coordinate 3,892, forward strand.
CCCGACCAGCACGAGCAGGCTAAACAGCCCCAGGAGAACTTTTCGTTTTGTCATCGTAACTCCTCAGTTTGAAAAAGGGCGCGGAGGATTTAGGTTTTTTGAGCGCCAAGGAAGTGAAACGGAGAAGGCAAAGGCCCAGAGGGGAGGCGGCCGCAGTTTGCGGTCGTGCTTTGCCTATCGCTGGCGCACGCGGATGGCGCCATGGTTTTCGGGGCGCAGGCCGTGCACGTTGGCGTAGAAGGCGCGGATTTCCTCCAAGTCGGCTTCGATGTCGCCGCTGGGGTAGAGGTAACCGCCAATGCCGCAAGTTTTGGAGGGATAGTCGCCAAAGCCGAAGGCGATGGGCACCCCAGCCTGCTGGGCGATGTAGTAGAAGCCGGTTTTCCAGTGGTCGGTGGCTTTGCGGGTGCCTTCGGGGGCGATGACGACCACAAATTCGCCCTGTTCTTGTTTGATGCGCTCGGCCATTTGCCCCACAAAGTTGAGCCGCGCCCCCCGTTTGACCGGAATACCGCCCAGCGCCCGCATGATGGGCCCCATCGGGCCGCGGAAGAGCGCGTCTTTGCCAATCCACCGCGGGCGGATGCCCAAAGCCGAAAGCAGGGCTAAGGCTAAGGGAAAATCCCAGTTGGAGGTGTGGTAAGCGCCGATAATCAGGAACTTGGGCTCAGGGGGACGGCGGTCGACCACTTTCCAGCCGCCGACCCGCAGCGCCCAGCGCCCTAAGCGCTGCCACCAGGGAGAAGGGGAGGATGATTTCATCGGTAAGCCTCGCAAAAGGTGAGGTGCAATTGTTCGCTCTTCTGGTTACCCGACACAAACTTGAGCAGACTTCTAACTTGTGCATTTACCCTCACCCCGCCCCCCTTTTATCC
>JALUDX010000076.1 GCA_027053355.1 Anaerolineales bacterium
GCAGTTTGGCGATGTTGGTCAGCCCTTGCTTTTCCAGATAATCAAGGCGGTAAATGGCAAAATTGCCGTGTGGCGTCTTCAGCACATCACGGGCAGCGGCAAAAGGATTGCTCATTGGTCACTCCTTAGATAAAATTTTCCCAAGCGCGGGTTTTCAGTTGCCAAAGGGATACCTTTCAAATTATACTACGACGTAACTGCTCAGCCTTGGGAAATAGGCCACGGCTGAACGCGGATGATGGCGGATAGGCACGGATGTTAGAGCGCCAAGGAATTAACGCAGAGACGCGGAGAAGACAAAGGCGCAGAGAAGAACGCCAAACCGACCTGCAATCGCCCCAGGCTCTCAGTACCCCAACCCCTCCCGCCTTCTGTGTTTTTCCGTCTGCGTCATCCGCAGTGTCTCTTCGAGGCTGAACGGTTACACTACGACCACGCCTGTTACTTTCTCGGAAAGGGAGTTCCCATGCCAACCCATGACAAACCGCTGCCGCTGGAAGGCATCCGTGTCATCGACCTGAGCCGCCTGCTGCCCGGCCCGTACCTCACCCAACTGCTGGCCGACCTGGGCGCGGAGGTCATCAAGGTGGAAACCCCGCGCGTCGGCGACTACGCCCGCATTGCGCCGCCGGAAATCGGCCTCGCGGGGCTGTTCCCCGCGGTGAACGCGGGCAAGAAGAGCCTCGCGGTCAACCACCGCAAGCCCGAAGGCCGGGAAATCCTCTACCGGCTGGTGGCTACGGCCGATGTGTTCGTGGAAGGCTTCCGCCCGGGCGCGGTGAAGCGCTGGGGGCTGGACTACGCAACCCTGCGGGAAATCAACCCGCGCTTAGTGTATCTCTCCCTTTCCGGCTACGGGCAGAGCGGCCCTTACCGCGACCGCGCCGGGCACGACCTGAACTACCAGGCCATCGGCGGTTCGTTGGGGCTGAACGGTCTCGCGGGCGGGCCGCCAGTGCCGCCTTCCATTCCGTTGGCCGATTTGGGCGGGGCGACGTTTTCTGCCATCGCGATGTTGGCCGCGCTCCTCGGCCGCGAGCGCACCGGCCAAGGCATGTATTTGGACATGGCCCTGGCCGACGCGGTGGTGGCATGGATGGCGCCCCTCGCCGGTGGGCCGTACTTTGCCGAAGGCATCCGCCCCGAACGGGGTAAAATGCCCCTCGCGGGCGGGCTGCCGTGTTTCAACGTATACGAAACCGCGGACGGACGCTACGTGTCCCTCGCGCCCGTGGAGCCGCACCTGTGGGGCAACTTCTGCCGCGCGGTGGGGCACGAGGAATGGCGGCCCCGCCAGTGGGATGCCGACCTCATCCCCGAACTGCAGGCGCTTTTCCACACCCGCACCTTGGCCGAATGGGTCGCCTTGGCCGACGGGGTAGATTTTTGCCTGGAACCCGTGCTGGATTACGAAGAAACGCTGCAGCACCCGCAAATCCGTCATCGGGGCTTAGTGCTGGAAGACGAGGAAGGCCGCCCGGCGGGCATTGCTTCGCCTTTTCCGTTTTTGCCCCGTCGCGAGCGCCCGCCGGCACCCGCCTTGGGCGAGCACAGTGCCGAGATTTTACGCGGCTTGGGCTATGCAGAAGAAGCCATCCGCAGCCTGGCCGGTCGGGGCGTAGTGGGGCTGGGGGAAGGGAAATAACCCGCGACGAAAGCGCCAAAGGGAAAAAGAAGCGGCTCGGCCATCACAGGCCGAGCCGCTTGTATTTCGCAGCGCAGGGTTATTACCCGCCGGGATGGTAGCCGGTGTCAATGCTGCCATCCAGCAAGCCCTTGCGGATTTCCTTCAGTTTGTCTTTGACTTCCTGCGGGATCTTGCTATCGAAGTCATGGAAGGGGGCTAAGCCGGTCTCACCAAAGTAGTTGCCGCTGGGGAAATCGCCCGATTTGGCTTTCTGAACCAGGTCGAACACGCCGGGGGTGATCAGTTTCATCGCGCTGCTCACCAGGCAGGCGTGCGCTTCGGGCACGGTCAGCCATTGGTCGGTGTCCACGCCGATGCAGTAGACCTGCTTGCCGGATTTGGCCGCGGAGGCCACTTCGATGAGCGCGCCGTTGCCGGTCTTGCCGCCGGCGCCGAAGACCACGTCCGCACCCTGGTCCATGGCCTGTTTGGCCGTGGTGGCGCCCCATTCAGGGTCGGTGAACGCGTTTTCCAGACCACCGGGGTGGTAGGTGGAAATGGTCTTGATGTCGGGGTTGATGTAACGCGCCCCGGCTTCGTAGCCTTCCTTGAAAGCCACCACCGGCGGCACCAGGTCGGTGCCCAAGACCGCGGCAATGGTGTTGGTCTTGGTGATCATGGCCGCCAGCGCACCGGCCAAGAAGCCCGCCTGATCTTCGTGGAAGATGAGGCCGGCCATGTTGGGCAGATCATCGTCTTTCTTGTCGTTGATCGCCCAGCCCTGGAACTGGTCTACGCCGATGAATTTGATGTTGGGGTACTTCTTCGCCATTTCGTTGGTGGCCTGCCCCAAGGCAAAGCCCACGGTCACGATGACGTCGTAGCCATTGTCGGCGAAGAGTTGAATATTGTTGGCGTAGTCTTTCGCGTCGGTGGTTTCGATGTAGTCGATTTTATCGGCGACGCCTTTTTCCTTGGCCATCTTGACGCCTTCCCAGGCCGACTGGTTGAAGGATTTGTCGTCGATTTGGCCAACGTCGGTCACCAGGCCCACGCAGAAGACGTCAGGGCTGGAACAGTCCACCTCTTTGGGGGCTTCGGTGGGCTTCGGTGCCGTGGTGGGGGTGGGAGCAACGGTGGGTTTCGGCGCAGCGGTGGGCTGAGCCGCCTTGGTGGGCTGAGCCTGTTGACCGGAGCTCGGGGCAGCGGTGGGGGTGCTTTGCTTACCGCAGGCGCTTAGCGCCACCACTGCTACCACAAGCAGGGCGAGCAAAACAAAAATTTTCTTGCGCATACTTACTCCTCCTCAAGAGAAAAAGGTTTTACGACGCTGTAAGTATAGTCGGTTTTGCCGCTTACGACAAGGGGAGACGCGTTTACCGCCGTGTGCCCAGCAGGCAAGAGGGCGCAGCGGCGCTGCGCCCCTAAATCATGCGTGTGGGCGTGGTGTTTTCGTAGGGGCGAACGGCCGTTCGCCCCTACGGGCATTGCTCAAGGCCGCGGCTGACGCCGCTTCCCCATTTAGGCAAAAAGAGGCGTCGCACTCGTGCCCACAACCGGCCCATTGAGATGCAATCGCCCTGCGTTTACCCGCGTGAGGCAGCCGCCTTTACGCGTCGGCCTTGGCCACTTCCTCACCGTAGGCCAGCAGCGCCTTGACCATTTCGGGCGATCTGCCTTCGGCGTAAACCCGTAACACCGGCTCGGTGCCCGAGGGGCGAATCAGAAGCCATGAGTCGTCGGCCAAGATGTATTTGCAGCCGTCCAACGTGCTGACTTCCGCCACAGCCTCGCCGCCGATGGCCTGGGGGGCGTTTTCGGCCAAACGCCGGGTCATGCGGCTTTTGGAAACGGGGTGCCGCAGGCGCAAGTCGGTGCGCGCGTAGTGGGCAGGCCCCACTTCCGCCAGCAGGTCTTCTACCAGCGCAGAGAGGGGCTCGCGGTAGTAGGCCAGCATTTCCAAAATCAACAGCCCCATCAGAATGCCGTCGCCTTCGGGGATGTGCCCCTGAAAGGCGATGCCGCCCGATTCTTCGCCGCCGATGAGCACGTTTTCGCGCAGCATGTGGTCGGCAATGTGGTTGAAGCCCACGGGCGTTTCGTACACGGTGAGGCCGTATTTGGCGGCTAAGCGGTCAATCATGCGGGTGGTGGACACGGTGCGGACGACCGGGCCGCGCAAGCCGCGCACGTCGGCCAAATAGCGCAGGCTGAGCGCCATGATTTTGTGCGGGTCAACGAAGTTGCCGCGCTCGTCCATTGCGCCGATGCGGTCGGCGTCGCCGTCGGTAGCCAGCCCCACATCGCCGCGGCCGGTGGCAATGGCGGTGGCTAACGCGCCGAGGTAGCGGGCGATGGGTTCGGGGTGCACGCCGCCAAAGCCGGGGTTCATTTCGGCGCGGATTTCGTGCACTTCCACGCCCGTGCCCTGCAAAAAGGCGCGAATCACCCCCCGCCCAGAGCCGTACATGGAATCCACCACCGTGCGCAGTTTGCCTTCGGCGATGCGCGCGCTGTTGATGAGGTTGTGCAAGTGGGCGAAATAGTCGGGCAGGGGGTTGAAGCGTTCAATCAAGCCGAGGCGGCGGGCTTTTTCGTAGTCCATCAGGTTGGGGCCGCGGCCGCGTTCTTCGTTGTCGTTGAGGTAGACCTCCACGCGGCGCGCCTGTTCGGGCGGCGCAGAGCCGCCGTAAGCGGCCTTGAGTTTGACGCCGTTGTAGCGCGGCGCATTGTGCGAGGCGGTGATCATCACGCCCGCGGCCGCGCCTTTGTGTTTGACCGCGTAGGAAATGGCCGGTGTGGGGGCGTCGGCGTGCGCCAGCCAAACTTTGATGCCGTTGGCAGCCAGCACGCGCGCCACTTCACGCGCGTAGCGGTCGGAAAGGAAGCGGGTATCAAAGCCGACCACCGCGCTCAGGTCGCCTTCGTTGCCGTTGGCATCGGCTTGCATGGCATCGGCGATGGCCTGCGCCACCAAGCGCAGGTTGTGGAAGGTGAAAGTGTCGGAGATGACGGCGCGCCAGCCGTCGGTGCCAAAGTGAATGGGCATGGGAAACCTCGGGATTGGGGAATTTTGGGATGCGGGATTAGGGGATTAGG
>JALUDX010000077.1 GCA_027053355.1 Anaerolineales bacterium
CCCCTTTTATTCCCCCCTCCCCTCTCCCGCAGCAGCGGGAGAGGGGAGGGGGGAAAGCCGTCGCCCTGAGCGAAGTCGAAGGCTGCCCTGAGCGAAGTCGAAGGCTGCCCTGAGCGAAGTCGAAGGCTGCCCTGAGCGAAGTCGAAGGCTGCCCTGAGCGAAGTCGAAGGGGGCGGCTTGGGGGGAGAGGAGAGGGCATGAAAAGCAAGGTTTTCGAGAAGCCTTGGCCTGACGCGATGAGATTATCGGCCAAAGAAACAACGAGCGGGTGCGCGATTGATATTGTGTTGAGCAATCACACCACAGGACAAAGTTTTGTCAGTCAATCAGGTGCCAATCTGTAGATGTTTTTCTGCGTAATCTGTGGTTTCTCCTTGCTGACGCTGAACAGTGAGGCGACTTCTAACGTTTTCCCTCATCCTCCCCCCAAAAGGCTGCCCATGCCCCCCACGACGACTTCCCCGGAACGGAAATTCCCCTACCTCTCTGTGTTGGCGGTCTCGGCCGGACATTTCATTCACGACACGTTTTCGGCCTTTTTAGCGCCGCTGTTGCCCTGGCTGATCGAACAATTTTCCCTGACTTACACCGAAGCCGGCGCGCTGACGGCCTTTCTGCAAGCGCCGTCCGCGCTCAACCCCTTCATCGGCTACCTGAGCGAAGGGATGGGGCTGCGTTACTTTGCGGCTTTGGCGCCTGCGTTCACCGCCACGGGGATGGTGCTCTTGGGGCTGATGCCCAACTATTGGGCGCTGGCGGGCTTGCTGCTGGTGACGGGGTTCAGCGTGGCCGCGTTCCACGCCTCTGCGCCCGCGCTCATCGCCCACTTGGCCCCCCGCCGCACCGGCCGCGGCATGAGTTTCTTCATGGCCGGCGGCGAATTGGGCCGCGTGGTCGGCCCGACGCTGGCCGTTTGGGCCGTGGGCCTCTGGGGGCTGACCGGCCTGCCCCGCCTTTTGGTGCTGGGCTGGGGCACGTCGTTGGTGTTGTTTTGGCAGGTGCGCCGCATTCAGGTGCACATCGAGCGCCACCCCATTGGGGAACTCTGGCCGATTCTGAGGAAATTGGCCCTGCCGCTCACCGTGCTGGTGCTGGGCCGCAGTATGCTGCTGGGCGCGTTGGGCACGTTTTTGCCCACCTTCCTGGCCGAAACCGGCTTGAGCAAGGCGCAAAGCGGCCTGGCCTTTGCCTGGCTATACGAAGCCTTTGGCGTGGTCGGCGCTCTGATCGTCGGCTCGTTGAGCGACAAAATCGGACGCCGGCCGGTGATCGTGGGCGCGGTTTTGGCCTCGGGGGTGGCGGCTGCCGGTTTTTTGCTCAGCCAGACCGCCTGGCGGCTGGTCTGGCTACCCCTTTTGGGCTTTTCCGCGCTGTCCTTCCAACCGGCGTTGATGGCGCTGGTGCAAGATTATGCCCCCCGCCACCGAGCCACGGCCAACGGCACGTATCTGGCACTGAGTTTTCTCGCCCGGCCGGTGGCAGTGTTGCTGGTGGGCTTTTTCGCCGATTTGTGGAGTTTGCAATGGGCCTTCGCGATGAGCGCCGCGGCCGCGGTGCTGGCCCTGCTCGCCCTCCTCGGCCTGCCCGCCATTCCCCACGCGGAGGTATAAGAGGTAAGGTGCTGAGGCGGGGATATGGCTGCCTGGTTGCTTGGTCACCTGGCGGAAGTTGAGCACCCCCTCCGCACCCCTCTACCCCACGAGTAAGGAGGAACCATGCGCGTTGCAATTCTTGGCGCCGGGCTGACCGGCATGAGCGCGGCTTATGATTTGCTCCGCCAGGGGCACTCGGTCACCCTCTACGAAGCCGCCGACCGGGTCGGCGGGTTGGCCGCGGGCTTCCGCCAGCCGGGGTGGGCGTGGAGCCTGGAGTATTTTTACCACCACTGGTTCGCCTCCGATAAGCATATTTTGGGCCTGATTCGGGAACTGGGTTTAGAGCACAAAGTGCGCTTTCCGCGGCCGGTGACCGTGGTGTATCACCAAGGGCGCTTTTACCCCTTCGATTCCCCCACCGCGGTGCTTTCCTTCCCCGGCTTGGGCTGGTTAGACAAACTGCGCTTCGGCTTGGTGGGGATGTATTTGCGTCTCACGCCCTTCTGGAAGCCCTTAGAGCGCCACACCGCCCATCGTTGGCTGCAGCGCACCTTGGGCAAGCGCGCGTACCGCGCCCTCTGGGAACCGCTGCTCATTGGCAAGTTTGGCCCCCACTACCAGGAAGTCAACATGGCCTGGTTTTGGGCGCGGCTGCACGCCCGCACCCCCCGCTTGGGCACGTACGAAGGCGGCTTTCAGGCTTTTGCCGACGATTTCGCAGCCCACCTGCGCGCCCAGGGCGCGGTCATCCACCTCAACACCCGGGTACAGCGGGTGCGCGCCGCGGCCGACGGCCTGCACGTGGTCACAGACCGCGGAGAAGCGACCTTTTCGCAGGTACTGGCCGCCCTTCCCCCGCAGGTGTTGGCCCAAATCGCCCCCGACCTGCCGGACGATTACTTGGCCGGGCTGCAAGGCTTGAAAACCATGGGCGCGCTGGCCATGGCTTTGGCCCTCAAAGCGCCCCTCTCGCGTGAAGGCTATTACTGGTACAACATCCCCAAGCAGGCCGGGTTTCCCTTCCTCATTTTGGTCGACCACACCAACTTCGTGCCTGCGGAGCACTTCGGCGGCCAGCACATCGTGTACGTGGGCGACTACCTGCCCCCCGACCACGAGTATTTCGACCTGAGCAAAGAAGCCCTGCTGGAAATTTATCTGCCTGCGCTGAAGCGCGTCAACCCCGATTTCGAAAAAAGTTGGGTGCAAGGGGCGTGGCTTTACAAGGCTCGCTACGCGCAGCCCGTGCCGCTGGTCGACCACAGCCAGCGCATCCCGCGGCTGCGCACGCCGGTGCCGGGGCTGTATCTGGCCAGCATGTATCAGGTCTACCCATGGGATCGGGGGACGAATTTTGCCGTGGAAATCGGGCGTCGCGCGGCGCGCCAGATGCTGGAGGATGCCGCATGAGCGGCGGCCTGCTGCTGGCCTCCCGTTCCCCGCGGCGGCGGGCGCTCATCGGGCTGTTGGGGCTGCCGGTGCGGGTCGCGGTCGCGGCGGTGGACGAAACCCCGCAGCCCCACGAGACGCCCGCGGCTTACGTGGCCCGCCTGGCCGTGGCCAAAGCCCAGGCTTTGCGCCCCCAGACCCGGCCCGAGGAATGGGTGGTCGCCGCGGACACCGCGGTGGTGGACGGCCAGGACATTTTGGGCAAGCCCGCGCACCAAGCCGAAGCCACGGCCATGTTGCGCCGCCTGCGAGGGCGCAGCCATCACGTGCTCACCGGGGTAGCCGTGCTGCCCCCTGCCGGGGAATGCCGGGCTGCGGTGGTGCGCACCACCGTGCACATGCGCCCGCTGAGCGATGCGGAAATCGCGGCTTACGTCGCCAGCGGCGACCCGTTAGACAAAGCCGGGGCTTACGCCATCCAAAACCAGGCTTTCGCACCGGTGGCAAGCATCGAAGGCTGCTACGCCAACGTGGTGGGCCTGCCGCTCTGCGCGTTGGCCTGCCTGCTGCGGGCGAGCGGCGCTGCGCCCACAGCCGACGTGACCGCCCGCTGCACCGCGGCTTTGGGGTACAATTGTCCCGGAAACTACCCCGCCTGTGGGGACGCGGGGCCTGCCGCCCTGGGCATGAGCCTGACGCGCTGCTGAACACGGGCTTCCCCAACGCCCCCCTAAAAACCCGCCTGGTTTTCACGGAGCACCTATGCTCAACCTGAAACGACTCCCGCTGATTTTCGCGGCCGGGCTTTTGTTGGCCTGGCTGGCCGTGGCCTGCCGCCCCACGGCCACGCCCACAGCCCAGCCCACCCCGACTGCCTTGCCTACCCCTGTGGTCGCGGTCACCCACGCGCCCAACCCTACCGTGGTGGCGCAAGCGTACCTCAAAGCCTGGCAACAAGAAGATTACCCCACCATGTATCGGCTGTTGACCAAGGTGAGCCGCGACGCCATCAGCCTGCACGATTTCCAGGCCTATTACGAAGACATCGCGGAAAACGCAGCCCTGCAAAAGGTGGACTTTCACCTCCGCTCGACGCTGCTCAAGCCACGCAGCGCGCAGATAGCCTATACCGTGACCCTGCACAGCGCGGTGGTGGGCGAGATCACCCGCGATACGGTCATGCACCTGAGCCTCGACCACGGCATCTGGGGCGTCCAGTGGGATGAGGCGCTCATCTTGCCCGAATTGCACGGCGGCCGCCGGCTGCGGCTGGATTTGTGGGTGCCGCCCCGGGGAAGCATCTACGACCGGGGACAGAACATCATCGCCACCGAAACCGAAGCCGTAGCCATTGGGCTGCTGGCGCCCCAGGTCTCAGAAGACCAAACCGACGACCTCTTCTCGCTGCTGTGGCGGGTGACGGGCATCAGCCCCCATCAACTGCGTGCGGCCTACGAATCACCGCCGCCGGGGGGCTACATCCCCGTGGCCGAAGTCAGCGCAGACGTGGCGGACAAATACCTCGACCGCCTGCGCCAGTTCAATGGCGTGGTGCTGCGCCGCTACACTGGCCGCTGGTATTACGGCGGCGGCGTGTCACCCCATGGCGTAGGCTATGTGAGCGCCATCCAGCCCGACGAAGTGAGCGAATACCGCCGCCGCGGCTATCGCCTCGACCAGCGTATCGGGCGCATGGGGCTGGAACGGTGGGGAGAATCTTACCTGGCCGGCCATAACGGCGGTACCCTCTACGTGGTCACCCCCAAAGGCGATATCGTACAAGCCTTGGGAAAGGCTACTCCCAAACCCGCTGACACCCTTTACACCACCATTGACCGCAACCTGCAACTGCAGGCCCAACAGGCCATCCAAGGCTTTGTAGGCGCCATTGTGGTCTTAGAGCGAGATACCGGCCGGGTGCTGGCCTTGGTTTCCTCCCCCGGCTTCGACCCCAACGCCTTTGAAACTGCCAACTTCAACAGCGGCGCGCTGCTGCAACAACTCAACAACCCCGCCAAGCCCCTGCTCAACCGGGCAACCCACGGGCTTTACCCCCCGGGCTCCATTTTCAAAATCATCACCATGGCTGCCGCGCTGGAAAGCGGCCGCTTCAAAGAAAAAACCATCTACAACTGCGGCCATGAGTTCAAAGAAATCCCTGGTCTGACCCTCTACGACTGGACCTATGACCACGGCTTCCCGCCCAGCGGCCCCCTCAACCTGCCGGAAGGGCTGATGCGCTCCTGCAACCCCTACTTCTGGCACATCGGGTTAGATCTATACAAAAATGCCAAGCCCAACGCCATTGCGCAAATGGCGCGTGCCTTTGGCCTGGGCAGCCCCACCGGCATCGAAATCGGCGACGAAGCCGGGCAAATCACCGACCCGGTCAACGTGCGCGAGGCCGTACAACAGGCCATCGGCCAGGGCACCACGTTGGTCACGCCCCTACAAGTGGCCGATTATGTGGCCGCGGTGGGCAATGGCGGCACCCTCTACGTGCCGCAAATGGTCGAAAGCCTGGTCGACGCGGACGGCAAGGTGTTGCAAGCGTTCAAGCCCAAAGTGCGCGGGCACCTGCCGGTCAGCCCAGAACATTTGGGCGTCATCCGCAAAGGGATGCGCTTAGTGGTAAACAACCCACGCGGCACCGCGTATTGGCGCTTCCTCAACTTTGCCATCCCCCTGTACGGCAAAACCGGCACGGCCAGCACCGCCGCGGGGCAACCCCACGCCTGGTTCGTCGCCTACACCGACGCCCAGCGGGAAGACAAACCCGACATCGCGGTGGCGGTGGTGGTCGATTACGGCGGCGAAGGCTCTGAAGTAGCCGCGCCCATCTTGCGGCGGGTGGTGGAAATTTACTTCTACGGCAAACCGCACGCTCTCTACCCTTGGGAAGAACGCATCGGCGTGCGCAAAACCCCCACCCCCACGCCCGAAGGCACCGAGACGCCCACACCCCAACCATGAGCCCCACAAACCACACTGCCGCGGCCCTGCCACGGGGGCTGGTCATCCGTTCGCAATCGGGTTTTTATACCGTACACACCCCTGAAGGGGAAGAAGTGACCTGCCGCCTGCGCGGTCGTCTCAAGCGCGGCCCGCGCCGCGGCGATATCGTCGCGGTGGGCGATTGGGTGCGCTTCCGCCGCTTGCCCGACGGCACGGGGTTGATCGAAGCGATAGCGCCGCGGGCACGCCAACTTTCCCGCATGGCCCCCACCCCGCGAGGCGAATACGAGCAAATCATCATTGCCAACCCCGACCAGGCGGTGTTCGTGTTCGCCTGCGCTTCGCCTGCCCCGCGGCTGCGGATGCTCGATCGCTTTCTGGTGATCAGCGAAAAGCAAGAAATCCCCGCCCTGATCGTGGCCAACAAGGTGGACCTGGTGGGCCTAGCAGAGGCTCAAAAGATGTTCGGGCACTACGAAACCATCGGCTACCCCGTGGTCTACACGTCGGCAGCCACCGGCGCGGGCATCGACGCGCTGCGCCAGCGGCTGCAGGGGAAGGTGTCGGTGTTTGCCGGGCCTTCGGGGGTGGGGAAATCCAGCCTGCTGAACGCCATCCAACCGGGGCTGGGGCTGGCCGTGCGCGCGGTCAGCAAACGGTCGGGCAAAGGCCGGCACACCACGGTGGTGCGGCAGATGTTCCCCTTAGCAGGGGGCGGATGGGTGGCCGACACGCCGGGGTTGAAGGCGCTCTCGCTGTGGGATATCACGCCCGAAGAGTTGGACGGCTACTTCCCGGAATTTCGCGATCTGGTGGCGCAATGTCAGTTCAGCGATTGCACCCACATTCACGAACCGGGGTGCGCCATTCGGCAAGCCGTGGCCGAAGGCCGCATTCACCCTGAGCGTTACGCCTCTTACGTGCGGCTGCGCCTGGGCGAAGAGGGGTACGAGCGCGGGGAATGGTAAGGGTGCGGCGTTAGGGCGATTGCAGCAGGAAGACCATCTGCACCGTAGCCCGCACTTCCAACTGGCCGCCGCTGACGGGCACTTCGCCGTCTTCGGCGCTTATCGCGGCCATGGGTATATCGGCGCGTTTGAGCACGGGCGCCACGCTCTGAAAAGAGATTTTCTGCACGGGGCCGAGTTTGGCTCCGGCAGCCTCGGCCAGCGCCGCGGCCTGGGTTTTGCCCTGCTTCACGGCCTGCAGGCGCGCCTGTTCCAGCAGGGCCGCGCGGTCCGACACGTCGAAACGGATGTTGTTCACCCGGTTAGCGCCGTTTTCGACCAACGCATCCAACACCCGCCCCAACTGATCCAACTTGCGCACCGTGACCTGCACCGTGTTGTCCGCCACATAATAGCGGGCTATGACTTTGCCCTCTTTGTTGCGCTCTTCTCGCTGATAGAGCGACAGTTGCACGGTGCGGATGTCTTGCTTCGCCACGCCGAAGTCGGCCAAGGTCTGGAAAATACGCGCCGCCTGAGCGTTGTTGTCGCTCAGGGCTTTGGTGGCCTGGGGCGCCTGGGTGTGCACGCCCACGGTGATGTAAGCCACGTCGGGCGTTGCGACCACGGTAGCCTGGCCGTCGACGCTGATGGTGCGGAGCGGCTCGCTGCTCTCGGTGTTGGCCGGGGAAGCCGAAGGCCGAAAAGCCGCCAACACGACGAGCACGCCCACCAACACGAGCGCGACTTTGCAAAAACGAGCATTGCACATGGTGATACCTCCTAAGGGTGTAAAGGCTCGACATCGTTCAGACGCCGCGGGTGGGGGAAAGGTTCCCCACAACCAATGGCACAAGCGTCAAACATTTGGCATAGAATATGAAGCGATGGAACGGCACAAGCCGATGGCTTGTAAAAAAGCATCCCCTCGGAGTATAATCAGCCAGCGTTTGGCGAAGATAGAGTGTCTTTCTAAGACCGTTTCGACAGTAAGCCCGCAACACGAGACAGGAGAAGCATGAACGAACACCCCCCTATTCCCTCAGCAGATTGGTGCGAAGACGAAATCGACCTGCGCGAACTGACACTCACCTTGTGGCGCGGGAAATGGGTCATCGTGCTAACCACTTTATTGGCTGCCGTGACGGCGTTGGTCGGGAGCCTGCTTCTGCCCAAGCAGTATCAGGCCGAAGCCGACATCACGTTGGCGCAACCCAAACTGCAATTCAAAGCCGCCGAAGGGCTGGTGCTGGAGATATCGCCGCCAGATTTGAAAACCGTGGCCGCAATAGCCCAAGCGCCAGAAATGTTTCAACGCCTGGCAACGGATGAAGCAATCCAGGCTGCATGGTCTACAGAAGAAGGGCCGCTAACTTGGCAGCGTTTAGCGAGCAAAGCCAAAGTCAAAGAGCAAGGAGAAAGCGGCTTACAGTTCTCGATCAAGGACACTGATCCTCAGCGCGCTGTGCTGCTCACCAACCACTGGGCTAACCTGGTGGTAACGGAGATCAACGAGCGCTACGGCTGGGCTGCTATCCAGGCACAACTCACTTCCCAAGCAAAAAAAGCACAACAAACTTACAAGGAAGCAGAAAAGGCTTATGAACAGGAAGTAAGCCGCAACCAAGGCACAACGCTAAGCGCCCAATTAAAACATGCAGAAGGCGATCTAAACTGTGTACTTGCCTTGCAAAGCCAGTTGAAACGCCTGCAAGCAGACACGTTATCTTTTGCTGCTTACCTGGCCAATCTTGAGGACACACACACACTCTCACCGGGTGACGCACTTTCACTGGCCACCTTGCAACAGCGGGCATTGGCGACTAAGGTATGTGTCTCCGATACGACAAATCTTCAAGTGCAATGGCCAACCGAAACCTTAACTTCACTCACCGTGGCCCAAGCGCGCCATCTGCTTCAAGAACTGGACGGGGCTCTGCGCGCACGTTTGAAGCCGCTACCTGAGCAGCAAAAAAGCCTGGAAACCAAAATTTTGCACCTGAAGCAAGCCATAGAGGAAGAAGGAACCCGGCTCAAAGAGGTCGCCCAACAGCGCAGTATAGCCTGGAAGACTTATACTTCGTTGGAGCAATTACGCTCCCAAACGCAACCTCTCACCTCGTCAGAGAACCAGGTGGCGCTGGTGGCAGCGGAAGCGGTAAAGCCGGAAAGGCCGATCGCACCCCGTAAGTTAATGAACACGGCTTTGGCAGCGGTGTTAGGCCTGTTTTTGGGTAGTATGGGCATTTTCATCCGCGAATGGTGGACGAACGAAGAAAACGAAACGGAAGGCGAGAATGAAGGCTGAAGACCTCTCGCGAGTACTCACTCTAATTCGCAATCACCAGGCTCGTGTTGGGGTGGTCGGCCTGGGGTATGTAGGCCTGCCCTTTGCCTTGGAGGCCGCGCAAGCGGGCTTTCAGGTGACCGGTATCGAGCGCAACCCAGCGCGGGTAGCCATGGTCAACCGGGGGGAAAATTACATCGACGACATCCGGGAAGAAGACTTGCAAGCCGCGGTGCAGGCCGGGCAGTTGCGCGCCCAGGTGAGTTTCGACGGCGTGGAGGAACTGGATGTGGTCGTCATCGCTGTGCCCACGCCGCTTACCCGCCATCTGACGCCCGATTTGCAATACATCGTGGGTGTCACCGAGGCGCTGAGCGAACATGTTCGGCCGGGACAACTCATCAGCCTGGAATCCACCACCTACCCCGGCACCACCGAAGAAGTGATGAAACCCATTCTGGAAAAGAGCGGCCTGAAAGCCGAGGAAGATTTCTTCCTCGCCCACTCGCCCGAGCGGGTCGATCCTGGCAACAAGCGCTGGAAGACCAAGAACACCACCAAGGTGGTAGGCGGCGTGGGGCCGCGTTCCTTAGAGGTCGCACAGGCCTTTTACGGGCAAATCATCGAAAAAGTGGTGCCGGTTTCCTCAGCCAAGGCCGCCGAATTGGTCAAGGTGTTCGAGAACACCTTTCGGGCAGTCAACATCGCGCTGGTCAACGAAATGGCCCTGTTGTGCGACCGCATGGGGCTGGACGTGTGGGAAGTGTTGGACGCGGCCTTCACCAAGCCTTTCGGCATCATGCCCTTTTACCCGGGCCCTGGGGTCGGCGGGCATTGCATTCCCCTCGACCCGCATTATCTGGAATGGAAGGCGCGCGAATACAACTTTTTTACCCACTTCATTACCCTGGCCGGGGAAATCAACCGCAAGATGCCGGAATTCGTGCGCGAAAAGGCATATCGGTTGCTGAACCAAATGGGCAAGGCGCCTTCCCAGTCTAAGGTGTTGCTGTTGGGGCTGGCTTACAAGAACGACATCAGCGACTGGCGAGAATCCCCTGCCCTGGAAGTCGCCCATCTGCTGCAGGCCGATGGGGTGGAAGTGCATTACCACGACCCTTACATTCCAGACGCGCAACAGGCAGGGCTGAACTTGCAAAGCGAACCGCTGAACACAGCCCTGCTCGAAGCCATGGATCTGGTTATCATCACCACTGCGCACCAAACGGTGGATTACGCCTTCGTGGTGAAACACGCTCGCCGGGTGCTGGATACCCGTAATGCCACTCACGGCCTCAAAAGTGACAAGGTGGTGCTGTTATGAAACGTTTTGGCCTCACCGGTGCGGCGGGTTATGTGGCTCCCCGCCACCTCAAAGCCATCAAAGAAACCGGCAATCGCCTGGTGGCCGCGCTGGATATTGCTGAAGCGGTAGGTGTGCTGGATGCCTATTTCCCAGAGGCAGAATTTTTTACCCAGCCGGAGATTTTCGAGCAATATCTGGAAGACCTGCGTGATGCAAACGAGGGCGTCGATTACCTTTCTATTTGTACGCCCAATTACCTGCACGAGCCGCACATTCGGATGGCGTTTCGCCAGGGCGCCGACGCCATTTGTGAAAAACCTTTGGTGACCGATTATCAACGGCTGGAGCGTCTGCGAGAAGCCGAGGCCCGTAGCGGCCGTCGCGTATGGACAATTTTGCAACTGCGGGTGCATCCGGTTCTGGTGGCGCTGCGCGAGCGTTTAGCGCAAGAGAGCGGCACCCATGACGTCGTGCTTACTTACATTACCGGCCGGGGGCGCTGGTACCACAACACGTGGAAGACTCGCGAGGCGCAAAGCGGCGGCCTGGCAGCGAACATTGGCGTGCATTTCTTCGACATGCTGGGGTGGTTTTTCGGCAAGGCAGAGCATTTGGAAGTTCACCACCGCTCCCCGCAACGGGCGGCCGGTTTCCTGGCGCTGGAACGGGCGCGGGTGCGCTGGCTGCTTTCCATCGCTTTGGACGACGTCCCCCCGGAGCGGCTGGCGCAGGGCCAGCGCGCCTACCGCGCCATCACGGTGGACGGCGAGCCGGTGGAATTTTCGGGCGGCTTTACCGACCTGCATACCCGAATTTACGAGCGCGTTTTAGCAGGCCGGGGCTTCGGCATCGACGATGTCGCTCAAGCCATCTGGCTGGTACATCAAATTCGGGAAATGCCCCTCACACCGCCCAAAGCCGAAGCGCGGCATCCGCTGTTGGCAGAGGCGTAGCATGGCCGATTACTTTGTGCATGAATCGTCGTATGTAGACGAAGGCGCCCGTATTGGTAAGGGCACTAAAATCTGGCATTTTTGTCATGTGATGCCCGGCGCGCAAATTGGCCAAAACTGCGTATTAGGGCAAAACGTTTTCATCGGTAAAAACGTGCATATTGGCAATGGCGTCAAAATTCAAAACAACGTCTCAGTTTACGAAGGAGTGGAAGTGGAAGACGACGCCTTCCTGGGCCCCAGCGCGGTGTTTACCAACGTGCGCAACCCCCGCTCGCCGTTCCCGGTTCACGGGCAATATCAGCGTACCCTGGTCAAGCGCGGGGCGACCATTGGGGCTAACGCGACCATTGTCACTGGCGTGACGTTGGGCGAGTGGTGCTTCATCGCTGCCGGCGCCGTGGTGACCAAAAACGTGCCTCCCTACGCCCTGATGGCCGGCGTGCCTGCCCGCCGCATTGGTTGGACTTGCCGCTGCGGGGCCATATTACATTTTGCTGAAGAAAAAGAAACGGTCTGCCCGAAATGCGGTCGCCGTTACCGGCAGACCGACGCCAACCACATCGAGCCAATTCTTTCCCCCACGGAAGAAAAATGAGCGCGGATATCCGTATTCCCATTTACGACCCTCGCCCCGAAGTCGAGGCCCTGTGGGATGAGTTGCACGAGGCCATCGACCGGGTGTTACGCTCCGGGCGTTTCATCCTGGGGCCGGAGGTCGAAGCATTCGAGCAGGAAGTGGCAGAATACCTGGGGGCGCGCTATGCCGTAGGCGTCAATTCGGGCACCGATGCTTTGGTGATTGCCTTGCGGGCGTTGGGCATTGGCCCGGGCGACGAGGTTATCACCACGCCCTTTACCTTTTTCGCCACCGCGGAAGCCATCAGCATGGTGGGGGCTGAGCCGGTATTCGTGGACATTGATCCGGCAACCTATAATCTTGACCCCTCGTTGATCCCTCAGGCCATCACGCCGCGCACGAAGGCCATCCTGCCGGTGCATCTCTATGGCCACGCGGCCGACATGGATCCCATTCTGGAGATGGCTCAGGAACACGGGTTGAAGGTGATCGAGGATGTAGCCCAGGCCTTTGGCGGGGAATACAAAGGGCGCAAGTTAGGCTCGCTGGGTGACGCCGGGGCGTTCTCGTTCTTTCCCACCAAGAACTTGGGCGGTTTTGGCGATGGCGGGCTGATTGCCACCAACGCTCCCCAGGTGGCCGAGATGGCGCGGATGCTACGGGCCCATGGCGCGCGCAAGAAGTACCACAACGAAATGTTAGGCTATAATTCGCGACTGGATGCCCTGCAAGCGGCCATGCTGCGCGTCAAACTGCGTCATATCGACGAATGGAACGAACGGCGGCGGGCCGTGGCGGCGCGTTACAACGAAGCCCTGGCTTCTGTGGAAGGCTTGGCGCCCCCCACAGAAGCGGATTACGCCTACCATGTCTACCACCAATACACCGTGCGGGTGAAACACGGCCGCCGGGATGCTCTGCGACAGCACCTGGCCGAAGCCGGCATTGGCACCATGGTGTACTATCCGGTTCCCGTGCATCGCTTGCCCGTTTACGACTGGCCAGAAGGCTCGTTGCCGCAAGCCGAGGCCGCGGCTGAGGAAGTGGTGGCGTTGCCTATGGGGGCATGGCTTAAAGAGCAAGCCCTATCTGCAATTCTTGAGAGACTAAACTAAAAATGGTAGGCTTGGCAGCGCGACTCCGCCGCAGTGCTTTCGCCCAGGGGGTTTTGTCCATCAGCACAGGGACAATGATTGGGCAGGGTATCAGCATATTCGTTTCGCCTATTTTGACCCGGCTTTATACGCCGGCCGCCATGGATGCGTGGGGCTTATTCGTCAGTTTTGTGAGTGTAGCGACGGTAGGGGGGGCTTTGCGCTATGAATTAGCCATTGTCGCGGCCAAGGAAAAGGAAGACGCCCGGGCGTTGGCAGGCTACGCGCTTACGTTAAGCATTTGCGTTTCCCTAATGGGGGGAATAGTTTTTGAGGTTTTTCGTAAGCATGGAATTTTGGGATATAAAGTTTTTCCCTGGTGGATGGGAGGAATAGCCGCCTTAGCCATTGCGATAAACGTATGGGGGCAAGTTTTTCGGTTCTGGTTTATTCGTGAAAAAACATTCCAGGAAGTGGGTTATTTTGTTGCTGGGAGGGGAATATTTCGCTCTATAGCCCAAGTGTCTCTCTCCTCATGGCAAGGCACAGGTCTTATTTTAGGAGAAGTGTTTGGCCGCCTGATAAGTTTAGGTATATTGTTCCGGAAGTTCCCGTTTAAAGAAACACTAAAAACGGTCCTGTCTTGGCAAAACAGTCAAACCTTAAAAAAATTCAAAGAATATCCATTTCTGTTTTTGCCTTCCGCCTTTATCGATACACTTGCCCTTATGGCGCCGGTTCCGGTTTTCACTGCCGTCTACGGGGCTGATATTGGAGGTATGCTTGCCTTGGCACAGCGGGTGGTCAGCGTGCCTCTCTTATTGTTAGGCAACGCCGTAGCCGATGTGTTTTTTGGTGAAGTAGCAGACGCCACGCGACATCAGTCTAAGAAAGCCAACACCTTGTTTTTGAAAAGCACATTACGCCTGGGCGGCTTTGCATTGGCCTTGGGCGTAGGGTTATGGTTGTCTGCACCCTGGGGTGTAAAAACCGTGTTTGGTCATACGTGGCGTTTCACAGGGGCAATGCTAAGGGTTATGGTACCGTGGTTTGTCATGATGTTGACGGTAAGCCCTATAAGTAGGTTAATTTTTTTAAGCCGTTATCCTTGGGCAAAGCTTTTATACGATATCCTGGCTCTAATCGGGGTTTCGCTTCCCTTGTGGCTCCACATTTCCGAGCCATTGAGAGCGTTGCGTCTCGTCGCCTGGCTTCAGGCTGGTTTGTACGTGTTATATTGGTTAATCCTATTCTCGGCAGTACGCCAAGGCTTAAAGGCAAAATAAGATGTGCGGTATTTTTGGTGTAGTGACTCCACATAATAAAACAGTATTTGTAGATAAGCGAATTCTGGCCCATCGCGGGCCAGACGATTATGGTGGGCTTGTGTGGGATGGTATTGCTTCCCCTTACTTAATCCAGGAGCCCATGGAAATCCAATCCAAAAGCCACAAGGCGCTGGTGCTATTTGAACATTTCCGTTTGTCCATCCTTGACCTGAGCAAGGCGGGTTGGCAGCCCATGGGAACGCCGGACGGGCGTTTTTTCATTGTCTACAACGGGGAAGTATATAACTACAAAGAGTTGAGAAAGGAGTTAGAACGAGAGGGGTACCGCTTCCAATCACAAACGGATACGGAGGTCGTGCTTTACGCTTATACCGCCTGGGGCGCGCAAGCCCTCCAAAAGTTCATCGGCATGTTTGCCTTGGCCATCCTTGATACCCAAAAGCGGAAAGTTTTTTTGGCTCGGGATTGCTTTGGTATTAAGCCGCTCTATTATATGCACTATCAGAAAGGATTGGCTTTTGCTTCAGAAATTAAAGCGCTCCTCGCCCTGCCCGACGTGAAAGCCCAGGCTCATCCCCAGCGCGTTTACGATTATCTGCGTTATGGACTTACAGACCACGAGGCCGAAACGCTTTTTCAGGGAATCTATCATGTCCCGCCAGCCCATTTCATGATCGTGTCAATAGACAACCCCGGCCAGGCGCGTTTAGAGAGATATTGGGATCCCTTGCCTGATGAGCGGTTGACGCTCTCCTTTGATAAAGCGGCCACCCGGCTGCGGGAACTGTTCTTGGAAAGTGTACAGTTACACTTGCGAAGCGATGTGCCTTTAGGAACGGCTTTATCAGGTGGAATCGATTCGTCATCCATCGTAAGCGCCATCCGCTATCTGGAGCCCCAAGCCGAGATTCACACGTTCAGTTTTATCCCTGGAGAAAATTCAGCAATTAGTGAGGATCACTGGGTGAACATTGTGGGGAATCATGTCGGCGCTTTTATGCACAAAGTGCGTCCCCGCCCGGAAGAACTGCCTCGTGATCTGGACGATCTCATTTTTGCCCAAGACGAGCCGTTTGGGAGTACAAGCATTTACGCCCAATATCGGGTTTTCCGGTTGGCGCGAGAGAATGGCATCAAGGTCATGTTGGATGGTCAGGGGGCAGATGAACTTTTGGCCGGTTATTCCTCATATTATGTAGCCAGGGTGCTTTCCCTTTTGCGACAAAAGCAGTTTGATGCCTTTGTCCAATTTCTTATGAGAATCAGAAAAGTGCCTGCTTCACAAGGCACTTCCTACCTCCTGAGTCGCCTGGCAGCCTCACTATTGCCTGCCCAATGGCAGGAACTCCCCCGCAAAATGTTGCGGGAAGAGTTATTCCCGCAATGGATGAACAAAACATGGTTTGCCCAACGGGACGTTCACTCCAGGAACCCTTGGCGTAATGATTGGCCTGAAGCACTTCGGCAACAACTTTTGCGCGATCTGCAGACGACCAGTTTGCCTCACCTGCTTCGGTACGAAGACCGTGACTCCATGTGGCACTCCATCGAAAGCCGGGTGCCTTTCTTGACGCCTCAACTAACGCACTTTGTCCTTGCCTTGCCTGAGGAGTACATTCTTGCGCCTGACGGCACAACCAAAGCAGTGTTCCGGAAAGCCATGGAAGGCATTGTGCCGCAACCTATCTTGAATCGTCGTGACAAAATCGGGTTTGCCACGCCTGAACGGGAATGGCTGTCCGCGCTGCGCCCGTGGATCGAAAATGTGCTATCTGGTGAATCTGCACAAGCCATCCCGGCTTTGAGAGTAGAGGAACTCAAAAAACAGGGCTATGCCATGTTGGAAGGCAAACAGCCTTTCAAGTGGACGCTTTGGCGTTGGGTCAATCTTATCCGTTGGACAGAACGGTTTGGGGTGGCCTATGCGTAAAGATTTCAATATATCTCCATCACACAAAATATCTTCGCGTGAGTCAAAGATTCGACAAAGGCCAACCGCTTTAAGCCAAAAGAAAAAGGCTTTAATGGGCATACGCTACATCGTAGGCTATTTGGTGCTACTTTATGGGTACTATGTGTATCTAGTACCAGCATGGGACTACTACGGCTTTTTGTGGCGTCCAGATTGGGCCAAAGTAATCGAGGCAATAGTCTGGGTAACCATAATTTCCTGGAGGTTGCCCCTTTCCATCCGAAGACCATCTGACTTTTATCTCCATTTACAGTTTCTTATTCCGATTTTGCCCATGCTAGTCATGTATGGAGCAATGGGACTACCCAGGACATATATGTATGCTGTATTGTTATCCTTCGGCGTAATTCTTGGAATGGTTAAAACGATTCGGCTCAAGCCTGTACGCACCTTCAAAATTCCCCCTCAAGACCTACTGTCGTTCCTTTTATTTTTAGGTTATGTGCTTGTTATAAGCATTATTTCCCAAGGCGGGTGGCATTATTTTAACCTAAATCCGGCCAAAGTTTATACGTTTCGAGAAACAGCAGCCTCTAATTTGCCTTCTGTTTATGGATACCTTAACCCTTGGGTATCGAAAGTATTTTTCCCTTTTTCTCTTTTGCTTGCTATTCTTATGAAAAAAAAAGTGCAGGCCTTCCTGGCATTTACGGGCTCTATTTTAATGTTTGGGTTAACCTCACACAAAGGTGCGTTATTTTACCCCTTTATCGTACTGTTGTTTTATTGGATTGCCGGCAGAAAAAATAGCCTAATGCTTCTCAGCGGAGGATATTACTTCGCGGTACTGCTTTCTCTATTCGATTACTGGGCAAACATTTTTCAAGGATGGATTGCTACCTTAATACTACGCCGCGCCATTTTTATCCCCGCTCTCCTCAATTTTTACTACTATGATTTTTTTTCACATCATCATTTTGTGTATTGGGCTCAAAGTAAAATCACTTTTGGGAAACTATCATACCCTTATCATTTAGATATTCCTCACCTGATCGGACAACACTACTTTGCCAATCCTGCTAATGGGGCAAACACGGGCTGGCTCGGCAGCGGATATGCCAATGCAGGGATCATTGGCATGGTGATCTACGCGATAGTTATAGGAGGGATTTTCCTACTTTTAGATGCTTACACAGTTTTCCATGATCAACGGGTTCTTATTGCTATATTCGTAGCCCCGTTACTAGCGGTTATGCTCTCTTCGGATTTACTTACTGCTCTTTTAACACACGGGGCATTGATAGGTTTGGTGCTTTTGGCTTTTTTCCGCACACGTCACTCCACACTAAGGGAAAGGCAACAACAAGTATGAACGTGCTGCATCTAACCACCGTCCATCCTCCTTTCGACCCCCGCATCTTCCACAAAGAGGTGAAGACTTTGGTAAAAGCGGGCTATAATGTGACACTGATTGCTCAACATAAGGGAAACGAGGAAGTAGAGGGTGTAAAAATCATCAGCCTCCCTGCTCCGCGAAGCCGTCTCTCTCGCATTTTTAGTCTTGCTTTACGAACATTCCGTTTGGCTTTGAAACAGAAGGCAGCCCTCTATCACTTCCACGACCCCGAACTCATCCCTGTAGGGCTGACGCTCAAGGCGCTGACCTCAGCACGGGTAGTATATGACATTCACGAAGACTACCCCCGCCAGATTCTCTCTAAGCCGTGGATACCCTCTGCATTCCGCAAGCCCATCGCCTGGGGCATGGGGCTGTTGGAACGCTTAGCAGCCAGGTTCTTTGATGGCTTGGTTGCGGCCACGCCGGGGATTGCCCGCCGGTTTCCGTCCTCTAAAACTGTGGTCGTGAGCAATTTTCCCTGTGTAAAAGAATTAACCCGTCAGGAAGAAACGGCTCCTTATCAGGAGCGCCCCAACTGGGTGGTATACGTGGGAAGCATCGCCTCTGTACGTGGCGCGATTGAAATGGTTGAGGCAGTGGCACGGGCAAACGCTCCTGTTCAACTGGTTTTGGCAGGGCGTTTTGAGTCGGCAGCATTGCAACAAGCCCTATCTGGCCTGCCGGGCTGGCAACGAACACGCTTCGTTGGATGGCTAAATCGTCGGCAGGTGAGAGATTTATTGGGAACAGCACGGGTGGGATTAGTGCTTCTTCATCCGCTCCCAAGATATCAGGAAGCCTGGCCCGTCAAACTTTTTGAGTATATGGCTGCTGGTATTCCCTTTATTGCCTCTGATTTTCTACTTTGGCGTGAATTAGGCGCTGGAGCCGGGTTGTTTGTTAACCCATTAGAACCTCAGGCCATTGCGCAGTCTATCGATTGGCTTCTTATGCACCCTGAAGAGGCTGAAGCCATGGGGCGTCGCGGCCGTGAGTTGGTTTTAGAGCAGTATAATTGGGAAACCGAGGCGCGAAAACTTCTGCAGTTGTATGAGGGGCTTTTGTCATAGATGTGGTCGCGGATGTGAGGTAGGAATGATGTTAGTATGGATAGTACAAAGTGGTGAAGAATTGCCAAGGATAGATCCTGGCGCCCGTGAGTGGCGGTGTTCCATGCTGGCAAAAGCCTTAATTGCTAAGGGGCATAAGGTGCTGTGGTGGGGCTCCACGTTTAACCATGTTCGAAAGACACACCGTTACAGTAGCACTCAAACAATCGAAATCATGCCAGGCTGGGAGGTAAGACTACTCCATGGGCCTGGGTATAAACGAAGTCGTTCTTTTAAACGTGTGATTCATCATCGAACATTAGCCGCTTCTTTCGCACGGGAAGCCCACCTGTTCCCCAAACCTGACATTATATTTGCGAGTTTGCCAATTATAGAATTGGCAGAACAAGCAGTAGTGTATGCTCAACGAGCAAACGTGCCGGTGATTGTAGATATCCGTGACTTATGGCCTGATCATTATCTTACCTTAGTCCCCCCTTGGTTTAGAGGTGTATTTCGATTAGTGCTATTCTCTGAATTTCGCCGGGCACAATTATTATTACGTAACGCCACTGGTATCACCGCAATCTCGTCTGAGTTTCTAAATTGGGGATTGAATTTTGCAGGAAGGCAGCGGCTATCAACTGATCAAGTATTTCCGATGGGGTATCCATCCTCTCAAGTGCCCAGAGAAGTGCTAATGGCTAAACAGAAAGAGTTAATTGAGAGATATGGTATTGATACAAATAAATTAATAGTAGTTTTTGTTGGCACAATTAATTCTGTTTTTGATTTTGATACTATAATACAAGCAGCGCGGCTACTCCAGCAAGAAGGGAATAATAGCATACAATTTGTAGTCGTGGGTGATGGTAGCCATAGAGAAAACTTGTATACCAAAACACGATACTTAAACAATGTCGTTCTCACAGGATGGCTAGACCATACTTCTGTATCTGCTATACTCCATATGGCCTCTGTAGGGTTGGCCCCCTATGCGGAGGAAAAATCTGTTAGCGGTTCCCTACCTAATAAGGCATTTGAATATATGGCGTTCGGGCTACCCATTCTTTCCTCTCATCGTGGGGATCTAGAACGATTAATTCTAAATGAACAAATAGGGCTTCATTACCAAGCCGGAGATGTGGATTCGTTAATACAAAGTCTGCGACGGCTAATAAACAACCCCCATGAACGACAGGAAATGAGTAAGCGATCACAAACTCTTTATAATACGACCTATCGCCCAGAAGTCGTCTACTCTCGTATGGTTGAATTTCTCGAGAAAATTACCCATGGTTGACAACGAAACTGGCACGTTTAATTTCCAAGGTCTTTTCTTCTACCGCGGGCGTGTGGCGCTTTACGCCATCCTTAAAGCACTTGGCATTGGCCCCGCTGACGAAGTAGCCATCCAGGCATTTACTTGCCTTGCTGTGCCCGAAGGCGTGATGGCTACAGGTGCGCGTCCCTTATGGATCGACATCAAACCCAATGGCTTCAATATGGACGCCAAAGATCTTGATCGGAAACTAACCCCCAACACCAAAGCAATAGTCGTCCAACACACTTATGGTATTCCTGCCGCGATGGATGAAATCGAGGAAGTGGCTCGCGCTCACAACCTTCCCATCATTGAAGATTGCTGCCATACCCTGGCTTCCACATATCGAGGGCGGCGCGTCGGCACGTTTGGCGTGGCTGCTTTCTATTCGTTCGAATGGGGCAAACCCATTGCCGTAGGTATCGGCGGCGCTGCCGTGATCAATGATGACGAACTACGGCAACGCGTTGCCAATGCTTATCAACATTACACCTTTCCTGCCTTTAAGCGCACCCTGCGAATTCAGTTGCAGTATCATGCCTTTCGTCTACTGTATCGCCCTTCTTTGTACTGGCCTGTACGCACTCTGTTTCACACCTTAGGCAACCTGGGCTTAGCCGAAAGTAACTACAACCCCGTGAACACCAATGTCATTGCCGAAGATTTTCGGCTTCGTATGGCGCCTGTACTTCAAAAGCGCTTGCATAAAAAACTCCAAAGACTGGAATCTCTGAATCAACACAGTCAAAAGATCAGCGCCTATTATCAGGCACACATTCGAACGGACGCGGTGGTTCATCCCCGCATACCGTCAGGTGCCCATGTCATTTTTGCAAGATATCCATTGATAACTCACGATAAAAGAAAATTATTGCTTGAAGCCCAAAAGGCCAACGTTGAAATTGCGGATTGGTACGCCACGCCGGTACATCCCCTGTCAGGGAAAAGCCTAAGTTTGGTACACTATGCTCAAGGCTCGTGCCCCAATGCTGAAAAAAGAGGCAAAGAAGTGATAACGTTACCCACTCACTTCAACGTAAGAGAAAAAGACGCTGAAAGAATCACAGATTTTCTGAATAATTTGAGGTAAGCATTTATGAGCAACGAGCAGATAGTGTATAAAACAGATTCGTTGACTCCCAAAGAGATCAAAGCAGCCGTTCGCATTCAATTACAAGAACTCAATGAGGGATTTCTGAGTTCTCTGGGCGAGAAACCCTTGACTTTGATTTTTTCTTTCGCAGCATCCAATCCTTCAGGGGTGTTGGTGTTAGCGAAAAATAGTGAAACCGACAAAGTGATAGGTTACGTCCTCGGCTCGACAAACACCCGACGCTTCTACAAAGAATTTCTTGCCAAACGTTTTGTCCCAGCAGTGGTTTATTTCTTACCAAGGATGCTCTCATTAGCGAAGATTAAAAAAGGTTTTGAAACTTTACTGTATCCTATGCGTAAAAAAGAAGAAAACACCCAAGAAAAGAAATGCGACGCAGAATTATTAGATCTAGCCGTCACCAAAGATTATCACGGAAAAGGGATAGCACCTCGTCTCTTCGAGATGCTCGTTCAACAATTTCGCCAGAAAGGGGTCCAATGTTTCGATATTCCGACGACGGAAGGCCTCGATAGAGCCCATCATTTTTATGAAAAAATGGGCGCACAACGAGTTGGTGTAGTATATGTACACGGTCAGCAAAAAACCTTTATTTATCAGTACCATATTGAGGAGAACGGAAGATGAGTAACAAAGCCCGTAACGTGCCTTTTTTCAACTACCCCTACGTCTTCACCTCTCGCGAAGAGCAATTCATGGAAACCATCCGCGACGTCGGCCGCCGGGGCGCCTTCATCATGCAAAAGGATCTCGCCGAGTTTGAGCGTCATCTTGCCGATTACGTAGGCGCAAAATACGCTGTCGGCGTGGCCAATGCCACGGACGGGCTACATCTGGCCGTTCGGGCAGCCGGTATTGGGCCTGGTGACGAGGTGCTCTTTGCCTCGCACACTATGGTCGCAACGGCAGCCGCAATCTACTTTGCCGGGGCCACGCCGGTGCCGGTGGATTGCGGGCCCGATCATCTCATCGACCCTGAATCTGTTCGGGCGGCAATTACTCCCCGCACCAAAGCCATCATGCCCACCCAACTCAACGGGCGCACGGCGAACATGGATGAGTTGCTGGCCATCGCTGAAGAGCATGACCTCATAATTATCGAAGACGCTGCCCAGGCTTTGGGATCCAAATTCAAGGGGAAGTGTGCCGGTACCTTTGGCCTGGCCGGCGTGATCAGTTTCTACCCTGCCAAGACGTTGGGAGCCTTTGGCGATGGCGGCATCGTGTTCACCAACGATGAAGCAATGTATCGCAAACTCCTCCTTTTGCGTGATCATGGCCGTGACGAAGATGGTGAAGTGGTCATGTGGGGGCTGAATTCCCGCCTGGACAACCTCCATGCAGCAATCCTAGACTACAAACTCACCTACTATGATGAGGAAATCGCTCGCCGCCGAGAGATCGCGCGCTTATACAAAACTTACTTGCGCGAAGTCAAAGAATTGGTGTTACCGCCCGGCCCCGACGGCGACCCAGACCATTTCGACATTTTCCAGAATTACGAAATCGAGGCGGAAAATCGCGACGCCTTGCGCGAATACCTTCGTGAGCACGGCGTGGGCACACTCATCCAATGGGGCGGGAAGGCTGTGCATCAGTTTGAGAAGTTGGGTTTCACCGTGCGTTTACCCAATACGGAGCGCCTTTTCCAGCGATGTCTAATGCTGCCCATGAATACTTCCTTGTCAGACGAAGATGTGCTCTACGTAAGCAACACCGTTCGCGATTTCTACGGCTATCCGAGGGTATGACCATGAGTTTATCACCAGAGGAGCGCCTGGAGTTGCAAAAGTTGGCGGCAAAGGTGCGTCGCCATACGATAGAAATGACCCATAAGGCGAAAGCCTCGCATGTGGGTTCTTCGTTGTCTATGGTCGAGTTGCTGGTGGTTTTGTACAAGAAGATATTGCACATCAAACCTGAGGAACCAGAGTGGCCCGAGCGCGATCGTTTCATCCTCAGCAAAGGGCATGGATGCGCTTCCTTTTACGCCCTTCTCGCGGAGATAGGCTTCTTCCCTGTAAACTGGTTAGATACTTTCTACCAAGATGGCTCCAGGCTGCCCGGCCACGCGACGCACACCTATGTACCGGGCGTAGAAATTTCCACGGGCTCTCTGGGGCATGGATTGTCGGTGGCTACCGGCATGGCCCTGGCGGCCAAACGCGACAAAAAGCCTTATCGGGTATTCTGCATGTTGAGCGATGGCGAATGTGATGAAGGGTCTACTTGGGAGCCCGCACTGTTTGCTCCTCAGCATCGGTTGGATAACTTAGTGGCTATCGTAGACTACAACAAAATCCAAAGTTTGGGTACGGTCAAAGAAGTTATGGATCTGGACTCCCTGGCAGCCAAGTGGCGCGCTTTTGGATGGGCGGTACGAGAAATCGATGGCCACGATATCGATGCCATTGCCTCAACCCTCTCCTCCCTACCCTTCGAACCTGAACGCCCCAGTTGCCTAATCGCCCATACGGTCAAAGGGAAAGGGGTGAGTTTTATGGAAAACAAACTACTGTGGCACTATCGCTCACCGCAAGGCGAAGAATACACTGCGGCCGTGGCCGAACTGGAGGGGCAGGAATGAGAACGGCTTTCATCCAAGAACTCTTTGCAATCGCCCAAAAAGACCCCCGCATTGTGCTCATGGTGGGGGACCTGGGTTTTGGGGTGGTCACCCCATTCATGGAGAAATTACCTCAACAGTTTGTAAACGCCGGCGTCGCCGAGCAAAACATGACGGGCATGGCCGCGGGGATGGCACTTAGTGGGAAAATCGTCTTTACCTATTCCATCGCCAACTTCCCCGTCCTTCGTCCCTTGGAACAAATTCGCAACGATATATGCTATCACAACGCCAATGTGCGTATTGTGGCTGTAGGCGGCGGGATGGCCTACGGCGCTTTAGGCCCCTCCCACCACGCGACCGAAGACATCGCCGTCATGCGGGCCATGCCCAATATGGTCGTCGTAGCCCCCGGCGACCCCGTCGAGGCACGGTTGGCAACCCAAGCCCTCATAAAACACCAAGGCCCGGCCTATCTGCGACTGGGGCGGGCTGGTGAACCTCTGGTACACCACACCCCACCTCACTTTGAAATAGGCAGAGCCATTTTAGTGCGTGAGGGGAACGACATCACATTAATTAGCACTGGTGGTCTCCTGCCTGAAGCGATAGAAGCCGCCCACAGGCTAAGCCAGGGCGGAATCAACGCCAGGGTGCTCAGTATGCATACCATCAAACCATTAGACGAGGATGCCGTACTTGCCGCTGCCCGCGAAACATCGGCCATCTTCACTATCGAAGAACATAGCATTATTGGCGGGTTGGGCGGTGGGGTCGCGGAAGTCTTGGCGGAATCAGGAATATCCATTCCCATATTCAGGCGCCTTGGCATCCGGGGCGGCTTTTCCTCAGAAGTTGGAACCCAAAACTATCTGAGAAAACGCTACGGGCTTGATGCCGAAGGAATTGTCAAAACCGTACGCCACGCTTTGGAGGTCTCATGAAACAGCAAAAAATCTTCAAGCGCGCTTTTGACATTCTGGCATCCGCCATCGGGTTGATTGTCGCCAGTCCAGTTTTGATACCGGTCATCGTCGCGGTATGGCTGCAAGATTTCCACTCTCCTTTCTACATCGCTACCCGCATTGGGAAAGGCGGTAAACCTTTCCGGATGGTCAAACTCCGCTCCATGGTCGTCAATGCCGACAAGACTGGCGTCGATTCCACGTCCGCGAAAGACCCGCGCATCACACCGGTCGGCCGTTTTATTCGACGCTATAAACTCGACGAACTTTCCCAACTATGGAATGTACTCAAAGGAGATATGAGCCTGGTCGGGCCGCGCCCCCAGGTACCCAGAGATGTTGCCCTGTACACTAATGAGGAACAGCGTCTATTGAGCGTAAAACCGGGCATAACCGACATCGCCTCTATTGTCTTTGCAGACGAAGGCGACATCCTCAAAGATAGCGCAGATCCCGATTTGGACTACAACCGACTCATCCGCCCCTGGAAAAGCCGGTTAGGGTTGCTGTATATCGAGCATCAATCTTTTCTCTTGGACTTGCGCTTGATTTTCCTCACTGCGTTAGCGATCATTTCCCGGAAAAGAGCCTTATCGGGCATTCAACACATTCTCGACGAATTGGGCGCCGACGAAATGCTAAAACGAGTCGCTCGCCGTGAAGAAGCGCTCCAACCCTACCCGCCTCCCGGAGCAACGGAAGTGGTGTCAAGGCGATAACTCGCAAGAACATTGAGATTCTCTCAACACTCTCTGCCCCTCTACAATTTTGCGTCTTCCCCTTGGCTGGAGAAAATCCCCCGTCATCCGCGACCCATTTCGTCCGCCCGAGCAGGCACACACGGCCTGAAAAGCGGGTATAATTACCGCCTAAGCAACCTACTCGCCGCGGTGGGGCGAGGGCAGTTGCGCGTTTTAGACGAACGGGTGCGGCAAAAACGGGAGAGATTCAACCAATACCAACCAATCAGCCTTAAACCATTATTTGCCTGGCATCACGTTCGTGCCCCAAGCGCCATGCGGCCACCATATCCAGATGGCTCACCACTTTAGCCATTGCCCCCTCGCCTTTGGCGCCAACCGTGAAGACATCCGCTTAGCCTTACAAGCCGCAAGCATCAAATCTCGTTCATTATGAAAGCCCATGCATTTACAACTTCTGTATCGGGAATCCGAAATCTTCGGGGGTTCGGCGGCCGTGGTCGAAACGCTTTTTGAAGAAAGGCTTAGCCCCTTCAGGAACTTAAATGACCGCCAACGACATGCAGCGGTTTTTTGGGCTTTCCGCCACTTCCAGCGATAACTCCGCCAACCCGAGGACAGCGCATGACCTGCCCTAACACCAGCCGCGGCTCCCCACCAGGGAGGGATTATCATCACAAGAGTGCCTTCGCTCCGGCCTCTTCCTGCAATGTAGCCGCACTTTTAGGCCATTAGCCCCGGGCTGTGGTGGGTGCCTTGGCGCGCCTTTTCTTCGTAAAAAATCTACGGTGGTTGTTTCACCATATCGCCCACGCCCAACGAAAAAACACGCCCCCGTCATCCGATAACTTTCACCATGGCTCCCCGCTCTCGCTCAAACATCCTCACGCTTAAATTTATCATCGATACCCTCGTTTGGACCACTGCAGCCCCAGCAGCCTTCTTGTTGCGTGTCGCCCATCCCCTACAATATGGCCGGGCAATCCTCTTCTACACGGCCTTGGGGTTCCCCTTCAAACTCGGCCTAATTTGGGCTAAAGGGCTCTTTCGGCACACTTGGCGACGCACCAGCCTGAACGACCTCTTTGATATTTTATGGGTCACCGCAATCCTCGGCCTCGTAATGGGAGGGTTAACCTGGTTGTGGCGCGCATTTGGTTTAGGCGGTATCGCCTTTGCCCTTCCTCGCAGCATTCCTCTCTTAGAGGCTGCTTTGGGAATTTTATTTTTAGGCGGGGCGCGCTTTGTTACCCGAGGGATGGAAGAAAGATACCTCCGACGCCATACCCATGCCCCCTCCGACACCAAAAAGGTGCTCATCGCCGGCGCGGGCGAAGGGGGCACACTACTGGCCCGCGAAATCCAACGCCACCCTGAAATGCACATCACCCTGGTGGGCTTCGTAGACAACAATGCCTCCCGCACTGGCTCCCGGGTGCTCGGCTTGCCGGTGTTGGGAACCTTAGCCGATCTGCCAGCGGTGGTCAAACATTACGGCGTAGAAGAAGTCCTCATTGCCATGCCCAAAGCCCCGGGCAAAACCGTGCGGCAGGTCATTGACCTGTGCAACCAGGCCGGCGTATCCTACCGCATCATGCCCGCGCTGCACGAAATTTTGACCGGCAAGGTGCTGGTCAGCCAGATTCGCCCCGTCAAACTCGAAGACCTCCTCCGCCGGGAACCTGTCACCTTAGATATGCACAGCATCGCTGCCTACCTGACCGGCAAAAATGTAC
This sequence comes from Anaerolineales bacterium, assembly GCA_027053355.1. GTDB lineage: Bacteria > Chloroflexota > Anaerolineae > Anaerolineales > DRMV01 > DRMV01. Next base: position 27,162 of record JALUDX010000077.1, read on the forward strand.
TCATCACCGGCGCGGGCGGCTCCATCGGGGCAGAGATCGTCCGGCAGGTGCTCCGCTTCCACCCCAAACGGGTCATTCTGCTGGGCCGAGGGGAATACAGCATCTACCAAATATCCAAAGAAATTCGCGCCAACTGGCCAGAGCAAAACTTCGTCTCGGTCATCGCCGACCTGCGCAACATGCCTCGATTGCGTCGCGTGATGCGTGAACACCAGCCGCAAGTGATCTTCCACGCCGCGGCGCACAAACACGTGCCCTTGATGGAAGCCCAACCTGACGAAGCCGTACTCAACAACGTCATCGGCACGTGGAACCTGGTACAAGCCGCGCAAGAAGCGGGCGTCGAACGGTTTGTCAACATCTCCACCGACAAAGCGGTCAACCCCACCTCGGTCATGGGCGCGAGCAAACGCGTTTCAGAGTTCATCGTCCAAGCCGCGGCCGCGGAAGCCCAGCCTCACCAGGTGTTCGTCTCGGTGCGCTTCGGCAACGTCTTAGGCAGCCGGGGGAGCGTGGTTCCCCTGTTCCAAGAGCAAATTCGCCGCGGCGGTCCGATCACCATCACCCACCCCGAAATGCGCCGCTACTTTATGACCATCCCCGAAGCCGCGCAACTGGTGTTGCAAGCCGCGGGCATCGGCCAAAACGGCGCGGTGTACGTCTTGGACATGGGCGAAATGGTCAAAATCGTCGACCTGGCCAAAGACCTGATTCGCCTCTCAGGCTACCACGAAGACGAAATCCCCATCGTCTTTACCGGCTTGCGCCCCGGCGAAAAACTCTACGAAGAACTGCTCACCGCGGAAGAAGGGGTGGAAAGCACGCGGCACCAGCAGATTTTTATCGCCAAAGTACAACCCGTGGACAAAACCTGGCTCGAAAAACACCTCCAACGCCTGCGCGCGGCGGCTGAAACAGGCGACGACAACGCCATCCGTCGCCTGTTCTTAGCGATGATTCCCACCTACACCCCCTGGAACGGGAACACTTCCCGCCTGCCCGAAACCCAGACACCCAAGGCTGATGCTGCGTCAGAGCCCTAACTTCCCCAAGCCTCTACAATAAAAACCGGCCTTGTTCCCCAGCCCGCCCAATTGGTGCGGGCTTTGTGGTATCATTCGCCCTGACGGGAGGTCGACAGACACCCGCCCCAATTCCCCACCCGTTGGGGCAAGCCTCGCCAGGCGATTGCCCCCAGGAGCGCCTTTGTTATGGAAAAAGACAGCAAAATTTACGTCGCCGGCCATCGCGGCCTGGTAGGCTCGGCCATCCTGCGCCGCTTGCAAGCGGCAGGCTTTACCCGCCTGCTCACCCGCACCCGCAGCCAACTCGACTTGCGCGACCAGGCCGCGGTCGACGCCTTCTTCGCAGCCGAGCGACCTGATTACGTCTTCTTGGCCGCGGCCAAAGTGGGCGGCATTTTGGCCAACGCCACCTACCCCGCGGCGTTCATCTACGACAACCTCGAAATCCAAAACCACGTGATCCACGCCGCGTACCGCTACGGCACGCAGAAACTCCTCTTCCTCGGCTCGTCGTGCATTTACCCCCGCCTCGCACCCCAGCCGTTGAAAGAAGAATACCTGCTGACCGGCCCCCTGGAAGAAACCAACCAGTGGTACGCCATCGCCAAAATCGCAGGCATCAAAATGGTGCAGGCTTACCGCCGTCAATATGGCTTTCGCGGCATCAGCCTGATGCCCACCAACCTCTACGGCCCCGGCGACAACTTCGACCTGCAGACCTCCCATGTCCTGCCCGCGCTGCTGCGCAAATTTCACGAAGCCAAGGTCGACGCCGCGCCGCGCGTGGTGGTGTGGGGCACAGGTGCGCCGCGGCGCGAGTTTTTGCACGTCGATGATCTGGCCGACGCCGCCCTCTTCCTCATGGAGCATTACGACGGCGAAGAAATCATCAACGTCGGCGTGGGCGAAGACCTGACCATTCGGGAACTGGCCGAGTTGATCAAAGAGGTGGTAGGCTATCGGGGCGACATCGTCTTTGACACCAGCAAGCCCGACGGCACGCCCCGCAAACTCCTCGACGTGTCTCGGCTGCACCAACTGGGGTGGCGGGCTAAAATCCCTCTGCGGGAGGGGCTGGCGCAGACCTACGCCTGGTATCTGGAGCACCAGGCAGAGGGGTGAGGCCGGGGCGCCAAGAGGCAACGCCAAGGGTGTAACGCGAAGAAAGCGAGGTGCGCACCATGCCCCAAAAACGCCGCTGGCCCTGGGAAGCCCAGCAAGTGCTTTCCCGCCGTCAGCAAGAAAAGAGCCTCCAAGAGGCTAAACGCCAACGTTGGTGGAAAATTTACCTGCCGGTAGGGATGAGCGCATTGGTGGCCTTTGCCGTGGCCGCGACCCTCACTTGGCAAGGCTCAAGTGACACTGTGGCTCACGTGGCCGACGCGGTGGTGATTTTTGGCGCGTTGGGTTGCATGGTTGGCGGGCTACTGGTCTTTGGCCTGTTGGTTGGGCTAACCGTGCTTACCCTCTATGCCCAACGACGCACGCCTCAACTGGCTCAAACGATTTTACAGCGACTGATAGGCACCCAATACCGCTTAGTGCTTTTCACCGACAAACTCCTACGACCAATGGTAAGCACCCGCAGCCGCCTGGCCGGCTGGCGGGCGCTTTGGCGCAGCCTGCGCAGAGGAGGACACACCCATGGCTAATTCGCTTACTTCCGCCCCCAAAACCACCCCTGCCCCCTCGCGCTTGCAGATCATGCGCACCGTGGCCGCGGGAGCGATGTTAGGTGCGATGGCCGGCGCGGGGTTGGCCTATGTCGCCGCCCGGCGCAACCCACGCTCCTTTCGCTTGAGCACGCCCCAAGCGCTCAAAATGGGCATGTTGCTCTTGGGCACCCTTCGCCAGATTGCGGCCATGTTGGAAGAAATCGAACCCGCGTAACAACCCAGCCCGAGGCAGGGAAAAGCCGCAGAGTACGCAGATTTCGCGTAACTATCTACCCTGCGCCGAAAACGAGGTTGACAAGCAATATTCCAATAACTCTGCCATGCCATGAAACAACATTACACCTTACTCGCCCTCACCACTCCCCCAGAGCCGCTCCCTTCGCCTTCGCTCAGGGCGGCGGCTCAGCCCCCTCTCCTCTCCCAATGGGAGAGGAGAGGGGGCGCGCAGCGGGGGTAAGGTGAGGGCGAAAAGCCACTGCAGCGCTTCTGGGTAGGTACGATTTCGCAGAAGTAACCGTTCAGCGCAAACAAAAGAGAAATCTCAATGACGCAGACGGGAAAACACAGAAGACACAGAAAGCGGAAGGTCAAGGCGTGAGCCGGAATGCGGGAAGAGGTAAGATGCTAAAGGGCTGGGTGGCTGGTCGCTTGGTTACTCGGGCGCTTCTCCTGGTGCCCTCGGCGCCCTAAAATCTGCGGCTATCCGTCATTATCCGCGTTCATCCGCGGCCTATTTCCCCAAGGCTGAACGAGTCCCCTCAGCCCACGCCCAGCGGGCGGGCTAAAATGCGGTCGGGGCCCCGCTCGATTTCCCAGGGGTAAACGATGTAAGCGTCGGTGATGGCCGCGTAAAAATCGGGGCGCAGGGTGCCGAACAAACTCCGGTGGGGGTTGAAATGCAGCACACAGGTGTAAGGCGTCGCGCCGGCCGCCTCGACCCGCGCCCGCACCGCGGTCATGGTGCGACCGGAACCCCAAACATCATCCACAATCAACACCCGCCGCTCGGCCAACTGATGCTCCGCAGGGAACTGGATGAACTGCGGCCAGGCCACCAGGCGTTGCCGGTCAGCCGCCATCTGGGCCGGGAAATCCACCGCGGCCAGCAGCAAATGGGTAATATCCAGCGCCTCGGCCAGCAAGCCGCCGGGCACCAGCCCGCCGCGGCTGATCATCACCATGGCCTCGAACGCCACGTCGAACTGGGGGATGAGATGGTCGATCAACGCGTCCACGTCTTGCCAGGTCAACACTTCCTTGCGCATGGCGCACCTCTTGGGGAAGGGAACTGCCGTCGTCCGCGCCGGCCGAGGCGCACCCCGACGGGCTATGCGTCGCGCTGCCGCGCCTCTAACCAAGCCGCAGCCCAACGCAGCGCTTGCTCTCGCTCGCGCACCTCGCCCGCGGCCTGGGCTTCTCGCAGGGCCTCCAACACCTGCCCCAGCAAAGGCCCCGGCCGCGCCCCCACCTCACGGATCAGGTCTTCGCCGTTGAGCAGGGGCCGCGGCGCGACCACTTCCTCCCGCTGTTCCCACCAGGCGGACAGCAGGCTGCGCGCCGTCTCTAAGTGGGCTTGCCAGCGGTCGTGGGGCAGCCGCGGGCCGTAGCGGGCAAGCATCGCGGCCAGAGAAAGAAGCGCCACATCCACCCCGGCTTCGCCCGTGGCACGGAAGTAACGGTAAATCTCCCGGCGGGAAGGGAGGCGCCCGCGCGCCGTCCACCCTTCGGGCAAACGATGGTAACGCACCATCGTGCGCCAGCGGCGGATTTCCGCGTTGCTCAACCGCAAAGCCTGCCCGCGGGTCGCCGCGGCTTGGGCGGCTGGCGCGGGTTCCTCAGCCGTGTATTGGAACAACGCGGCCAGCGCGAGCAGCGCGGCCAGGGGGCGCTCAGGATGACTACCGCGGCGCAAGTGTTCGGCCAGCGCCTGCCGATAGCGGCCAATGCGCACCATTGCGAAGCCCAGGGCAAAGTCAGCGGCTTTTTCCTGGTCGTAAACGGGGTCGAGGGCCGCGAGCAGGGCGGTCAGCGCGTCGACGGTGCGCATGGCAGCAGCCCAGGCGTCCGCGGTGTGGGGCCACGGCAGGTGGCGACCGTGCAGGCGGGGCAATTCGGGCAACACATAATCCAGCGCGGTGATGGCGTCTAAGGCTTTGAGGGGGGCGGTGGGCTTAGGGCCGCTCAAAATGCGGAACAATTCATCCCGCAGGCGCTCGGGGCTGACGTCTTCCAGCAGGGGCACGGCCTGCTGCATCCAACCGCGGGTCAGGGGCTCAATGCGCAGCCCCAGGGCGGCGGCCAGGCGGGGGGCGCGCAAAATCCGCACCGGGTCGTCGGCGAAGGCGGTGGGGCTGCAGGCGCGCAGGATGTCATCCTTCAGATCTTGCAGGCCGTGGGTGGGGTCGATCAAACGGTCGGGGTGGTGCAGGGGCACGGCCAGCGCGTTGATGGTGAAATCGCGGCCGCGCAGGTCGTCTTCTAAAGTGGGGCCACGGTACGCCGCCAGGTCGATCAGCAGCCGCTCGCCCTGGGGGGAAGTGAACACCACCCGACCAATGCCGCGCTGGGGGTCGAGGGGGTAAAACGCGGCGCCCAGCGCGTCGGCGATTTGCCGCGCCAGCCGCAAGGTATGGGCAGGCGCCACCAAGTCGACATCGTGGCTGGCGCGGCCCCGCAGCGCGTCGCGCACCGTCCCGCCCACCAGGTGCACCTGGGCCTCGGGCGGCACCACTTCTTGCAACCGTTGTACCAAAGGGGGAAAGGGGAAAGCCATGGGCAATCACCGAAAGTCGCTGTTCAGCGGATGGCGCGGGGCGCATCGCGAGTTGCGAATGAGGCCGCGGCGTTTTGGGGCACCAAGGAAGTAGCGCCGCCCGCTGCCCGCCTCACACCTCACGCATCCCGCGTCACGCCAATTCAGAGTTTTTTCAACCGCGAGAGCACGGCATCCAGCCGCTTGAGCCCGACCATCTCGAAGACCACGTCAACCACCTCGGCGCCGTCTTTGAGACGGCTGCTCAGCACCATGCCTTCGCCCCAGCGAGGATGTTTCACCCGGTCGCCAGCCCGAAAGTTGAGCCCCGTCAAAGGGGGCTGCGCCTCTGGGGTCGGGGGCGGCGGCGCGTAGGTGGTATCGGCGGCGCGCCACGAGAGCACGCCACCTTTCAGCGGGTGACGCCCTTCCACCAGTTCGGCCGGGATTTCGTCCAAAAAGCGCGAAGGTTCGGTAGGCTCGCTGCCGCCGTACACCATGCGCATTTCGGGGTAAGTCAGGTAAAGGCGGTCTTTGGCGCGGGTGATGCCCACGTAAAACAACCGCCGCTCTTCGGCCATTTCTTCGTGGTCGTCCCACGAGCGGCTGTGCGGCAGCAGTCCCTCGACCACGCCCACGATGAACACGCGGGGGAACTCCAGCCCTTTGGCCGCGTGCAAGGTGAGCAAAACGGGCGCGTCTTCGTCTTCGGTCAGGGTATCTTGATCCGAAACCAAGGCGACTTCTTCGAGAAAGGCGTTCAGGCCCTGGGTGTCGAAGGTAGAGGCCAGGCGGTAGAGTTCTTTGACGTTTTCCCAACGGTCATCGCCTTCGTCGGTGCCATCGCGGACGTAGGCTTCGTAGCGGGTATCGCGCAGGATGAGGTTCATCAGGTCTGCCGGTGCGAGGCTCAGCGCGCTTTCGTACCATTTGACGAGCATTTGGGCGAAGGCGAGCAGGGCTGTGTGGGCGCGGCGGGAAAAGGCCTGTCGGTAGTCGTCGGGCGCCGCGGCCAGGTGTTGTAGCAGGACGCCCGGCGGCAGTCCAGCGCGCTGGGCTACGGTGCGCAGCGCGGCGATGGTTTTGGTGCCGATGCCGCGGGGAGGGGTGTTGATGACCCGTAAGAGGCTGATGTCGTCGGCCGGGTTTTGGGCCAAACGCAGGTAAGCCACGATGTCTTTCACCTCGCGGCGTCCGTAAAAACGCTGCGCGCCCACCAGCCGGTAGGGCAGCCCAGCGCGCAAAAAGGCCGCCTCTAAGACGCGCGATTGCGCGTTGATCCGATACATGATGGCAAAATCGCCGGGCCGGGCATCGCCGCGCGCGACGGCCGCGGCAATGGTCTCCACCACAAAACGGGCTTCGGCCTCGTCGTCGTATGCCTGGTGGATGGTGATCTTCTTCCCTCGCCCCCGGTCGGTAAACAGGCGCTTGCGGTGTTTGCCTTGCAAAGGCGCGATGACCGCCATGGCCGCGTCCAGGATGTTTTGCGTCGAGCGGTAATTTTGCTCTAACATGATCACCCGCGCGTCGGGGAAATCCTGTTCGAAGCGGTGCACGTTGCGGTAATCAGCCCCCCGCCAGCGGTAAATAGACTGGTCGACGTCGCCCACCACGAACACGTTGCGATGATGCGCGCTCAGCAGCCGCACCAGGTCGTATTGCACCATGTTGGTATCTTGGAACTCGTCCACCAGCAGGTGCTGATAGCGGCGGGCGTAGCGGTCACGGACCGCGGGTTTTTCCAGCAACAGATAGCGCACCCAAAGCAACAAATCGTCGAAATCGAGAAGGTTGGCCGCCAGCAGCCGCTTTTGGTAAGCGTCGAACACCTTGGCCGTGAGTTTTTCCTTGTAGCCCTGGGGAATGAAGTCGTCTGGGAAAAAACCTTCGTTCTTGAGCCGCGAGATTGTGCTGTGGAAGCCGTTGACCGGGTAACGTTTGGGGTCCAGGTCAAGATCGTGGAGGATTTGTTTGAGCAGGCGGCGCTGGTCGTCGGTGTCGGCGATGGCAAAGTTGGCGTCGAAGGGCAGGTGTTCGGCCTCGCGGCGCAGAATGCGCGCGCAAACCGCGTGAAAGGTGCCAATGGTCAGCCCGCGCGCCTGAGGGCCTGCTACGCGGTCGATGCGGTGTTGCATTTCGCGGGCCGCTTTGTTGGTAAAGGTCACCGCCAAGATGTGGAAAGGGCGAACGCCCAACGCGCCAATCAGGTAAGCCACCCGATAAGTGAGCACCCGGGTCTTGCCTGAGCCGGGCCCGGCGAGCACCAAAGTGGGCCCCGGCGGCGCGGTGACGGCTTCGTATTGCTGAGGGTTGAGGCTGTCGAGGTAGTTCATGGCTGGGCTCTATTGTACCTTAAAGGTGACAGCAAGAGCGAGTATAATGTAAGCGCGTAGCAGCCACCATCCTGCCATCTTTGATTTTTGCGAGGCCCGTCTATGGACAATGTGTATCCCTCTCCCCATCCTTTGGTTGCTCACAAGTTGACCATGCTGCGCGATAAGCGCACCGACCCCAAAACTTTTCGCGATCTGGTGCGCGAAATCGCCACCCTGCTGACTTACGAGGCCACCGCCGACCTCCCCACCCGCCCCAAACCAGTCGAAACGCCCTTGGCCGCCACCCAAGGGGCAGTGATGAACGATGAGATCGGCCTGGTGCCCATTTTGCGGGCTGGGCTGGGCATGGTCGAAGGGGTATGGGCGCTGATGCCAGGCGCGCAAGTGTGGCATATCGGGCTTTACCGTGACGAACACACCCTCCGACCAGTGGAGTATTACAACAAATTGCCCGTGGAACCCACGGTATCCCTCTGCCTGGTGTTAGACCCCATGCTGGCCACCGGCGGCTCGGCTGTGGCTACGGTGGACATTCTCAAGCGATGGGGGGTGAAACGTATCAAGTTCATGGGCATTATCGGCGCGCCAGAAGGCATCGCCAGAATGCAGGAACATCACCCCGACGTGCCCATCCACCTGGCTGCCATCGACGAACGCCTGAACGACCAGGGCTACATTTTGCCCGGCTTAGGCGACGCCGGCGACCGCCAGTTCGGCACCGGCTAAACATTCTTGCCCAGGCCGCCAAGGCAGTAACGCAGAGGCCATCCTTCCCATCCGTGCGATCTGCGCGATCTGGGTCTCCTCCTTATCAAGGCCATGCCAACGGACAACCAGCCCGTGACACCCCTAAACGTTTTTCGTCGCGCTTTATCCCGCCTGGGGCGCGGGTGGGGCATTGCCTTGCGTTTTTTGACCGTGGCGCCCTGGGGCCGCTGGCAGCCCGGGGACGAAACGCATCTAGGTTGCGCGGCCGCGCTGTTCCCGTGGGTGGGCGCTTTCGTCGGCGGCGCGGTGGCTGCAACACGGTGGGGCGCGCTACGGCTTCACAGCAGCCCCCCGGTGGCCGCAGCGCTCACGCTGACGGCGTGGGTGCTGCTCACCGGTGGGCTCCATCTGGACGGCCTGATGGACGCGGCCGACGGCCTGCTGGGCGGTCAAACCCCAGCCCAGCGCCTGGAAATCATGCACGACGAGCGGGTCGGCGCGTTTGGGGTGCTGGCCGCCGCATTGGTGCTGCTGCTCAAATACAGCGCGCTCCAAAGCACCTCCACCGCGGCGGTGATCCTGGCGCCAATGGTCGGCCGCTGGGTGCTGGTGGCCGCGATGGGGTTGTTCCCCTACGCGCGCGAGCAGGGGTTAGGCGGGATGTGGCACGCGCAAATCACCCGCCGCAGCCTGTTCGCGGCCACCCTCGCCGCGCTGGCCGGGCTGGTCACCGCGGGCAGCCTCGCACTCTGGACTGCCGCCGCGCTGAGCGTTGCCACAGCCGCAGCGTTGGCGATGGCCGCGCAACGCCGCATCCCCGGCCTCACAGGCGACGTGTACGGCGCACTGGCCGAAATCAGCGAGGCGCTCTTCCTCCTCGGCAGCCTGTGGTGGCACGCGCTTTAGCCTGCGCCTTCCACAACCCCGGCCAGCAGGCACCCCATTTCCCCATCACCGCCAGACACGACAAAGCCATGATCAACCGCCAAGCCCTTCGCCCTCTCCCCCGCCTGACCCTCATTCTCGGCGGCGCCCGCAGCGGCAAATCGACCTACGCCCTGCAACTGGCACGCGCCCACGGCGGGCGGGTGCTTTTCGTCGCCACCGCCACCGCCGGCGACGCGGAAATGGCCGCCCGCATTGCCCGGCATCAGGCCGAGCGCCCCCCTTCGTGGGGAACCCGCGAACTGCCCCAAGGCGTGGGGCAAGCCCTGCTGGCCGACCCGCCCCAAGCCGACGTCCTGCTGCTGGACGACCTTACCCTGCTGGTCAGCAATGTGCTGCTCACGGCTTTAGACGACCCCACCGCGACCGACGCCCAGCGCCAAGCCGAAGCCATGGTGGGCGCCGAAATCGACGCCCTGCGCCGCGCCCAACAAACTTTGCCGCTCGCGTGGATCGTGGTCTCCAACGAAGTGGGGTTGGGGCTGGTGCCCCCTACCCCTGTGGGACGCCTGTACCGCGACGTGCTCGGCCGCGCCAACCAGCAATTGGCCGCTGCCGCAGATACGGTGGTGCTGATGGTGGCCGGGCTTCCCCTGTTCCTCAAGGAAGCCAACCATGGATGAAGCAACTCTGCGTCGCCTGTTGGAAGAAGCCGCCCGCCTGCCCGACGACGAGGCGCGCCAGCAGTGGTTGGACGCGCTGCCCGAAGAGGCCCGCGCCCAAATCTTCGCCCAGGCACAAGCCTTTGCCGAAGCCGCGTTTTCGGCCGCTGCTCGCCACCTTTGGGCTGCGGAACACGTCTTCTCGCCGCTAAGCCAGGGCGAAGCGCCCCAACCGCCCTTGCCCACCGCACCCCATCCCCACCCCACCGACCCCGACGCCTGACCGCCTGCCATCGTCCCGCATCCCGCTTCCGTTTTCCGTGTTTTCGACCCGCGTTATCCGCGGTTCCCCCTTGCTCAGGCCGCCCAAACCCCAAAAACCCGACGAATTTTTGACCAAAGCCTTGTCTCAGAGCATATTTTTGGCTATAATGCCGCACCGCGGTGTTCCGGTTTGCTCGGCCAACACCGCTTTCGTTATCTTGTAACTGTTCAGCCTTTGGGAAACAGCCCGCGGATGCACGCGGAGGATTACGGATAGAGGCGGATTTTTGGGCGCCAAGGCCGCCAAGAGACGCTAAGGTCGCCAAGATGCTGCCAACGGCCGCATCCCGCTTCCTGTGTTTTCTATGCCTTCTCTGTGTCTTCGGTGGTTTTCTGCTCGCGTCATCCGTAGAGGCTGAACAGTTACGTGATCTCACCCTCAGGCTACTCGGCCTGCCCGTAGGAAGGGGCTATGAACGACATCTACCTCACCCCCGAAGGCTACAAAAAACTCGATGAGGAACTGACCTACCTGCGCACGGTCAAACGCCAAGAAGTCGCCCAACGGCTACACGAAGCCCTGGCCGAAGGCGGGGAACTCATCGAAAACGCCGAATACGAAGCCGCCAAGAACGAGCAAGCCTTTGTCGAAGGCCGCATTCAGGAACTGGAATATCTGCTGGCCAACGCCAAAGTGGTGGAACACCTCCCCTCGGACGAGGTGGTCATCGGCAGCAAAGTGACCATCGCCTACGACGATGGCGAAGAAGAGACTTACACCGTGGTGGGCGCTGCCGAAGCCGCGCCCGAAGAGGGGCTGATCTCCAACGAATCGCCGTTAGGCAAAGCCCTGTTGGGGCACAAGGCGGGCGACACCGTGCAGGTCGAAGCCCCCAACGGCTCGTTTTCCGTAAAAATCGTGCGCATCGAATGAATGACGCGCCTCCCCCCACACCCACCAACGACGACCTCCCGCCCGTCTGCGACTACGAAGGCTCGGATTATCAGCAGCGGTTTTGGGAAGAAGGCGGCCGCGCCTACGAAGACGGTGCGGAGGCGGTGGCGCTGCGCTATCTGTTGCCGCGCCAAGGCGGCGAACGCCTTCTGGAAATCGGCGCCGGCGCAGGGCGCAACACCCCTCGCTACCACGGCTATCGCCAAATTGTGCTGCTGGATTACTCGCGCACACAACTACGCCAGGCGCAAGCGCGCTTAGGCCGCAGCGAGCGTTACCTTTTCGTCGCGGCCAACGCCTACACCCTCCCCTTCGCCGACGGCACCTTCACAGCCGCCACCATGATCCGCACCTTGCACCACATTGCCGAGCCGCCGCGCGTGCTGCGTGAAACCCGCCGCGTGCTCCGGCCTGAGGGCGTGTTCATCCTGGAATTTGCCAACAAGCGCAACCTGAAGGCCATCGTGCGCTACCTGGTGCGCGCCCAAACGTGGAGCCCCTTTAGCCCCGAACCGGTAGAATTTGCCCCCCTGAACTTCGACTTCCATCCCCGCCAAATTTTCGCCTGGCTGGACGAAGCGGGTTTTCGCGTGGAAGCCATCCGCACGGTATCGCACTTTCGCGTGGGGCTGCTCAAACGGTGGGTGCCCACCCGGGTGCTGGTGGCGCTGGACGCGCTGTCTCAGCCCACGGGGCGCTGGTGGCAACTTTCGCCCAGCGTGTTTCTGCGCGCCCGCGCCGTGGGGGAAGGGGAGCCTGCCGAGGCGGTGGGGCTCTTTCGCTGCCCCCGTTGCGGCCATGCGCCGCTCCACGAAACCGCCACCGCCCTGGTCTGCCCCGGCTGCGGCGCGCGTTGGGGCATCCGCGACGGCATCTACGACTTCAAAGCCCCCCTCGACGGCTAAAACGCCTCTGCCGCCTGCTTTCCGCGTCTTAACCTTGACAAACTTCCGGTTTTGAGGACAATTAAACCCAACGGCAACGACGAAGGAAAGTAGGCCGACGGAAGCCGCCAGAGAGGGGCGGGCACGGGCTGCAACCCGCCCTCGGTGGAAGCCGACCGAAGTTCCCTTCTGAGCCGCCTGGGTGAACGGGCAGTAGCCCAGGCCGCGGCCCCGGCGTTATCAGGGGAGCCTATCGGCAACCTTGCCCGTAGGCGCAACGAGTGGGCTGTGCCGCGCACGGCCAACAAGGGTGGTACCGCGGGTTCTCCCTCCCGTCCCTTGATGGGGCGGGAGGTTGTTGTTTAACGCAAAGACGCAGAGAGATGACGCAAAGAGCGCAAAGAAATAACGCCAAGGACGCCAAGAGGCCGCCAAGGGCGCCAAGAAAATTCTGTGTCCTCTGTAGTTTTTCTGTGCCTTCTGTGGTTCCCTGCTTAGCGCGGAGGGGAGCGGGAGATGGCGCAAAGGCGCAGAGGTAACGCAATCGACGCTAATCCGTGCAATCTGTGGATGAAAACAAAGGAGGTCGTATGCTGGAAGCACTGGAACGCATTCAACAAGAGGCATTGCAGGCCCTGGCCGAGGCGCAAGATGCCGAGGCGCTCGAGGCCTGGAAGGTGGCCCACCTGGGGCGCAAGTCGCCGCTGATGCAGGTCTTCCCGCAGATGGGGAGCCTGCCGCCTGAGCAGCGCCCCTTGGTGGGCAGGCGCGCCAACGAGGTGCGCCAGGCGCTGGAAGCCGCCTATGCCGAGCGCGCCGAGGCGCTGCGCCAGCAGGCGCTGCAGCAGGCGTTGGAAAGCGAGCGGCTGGACATCACCCTGCCGGGACGCCGTCCGCCTCGCGGCGGCCTGCACCCCGTCACCCAGACCCATCGGCGCATCATCCAGATTTTCGCGGAGATGGGCTTCCAGGTGGTGCGCTCGCGCGAGGTGGAACTGGACGAGTACAACTTCCAGTTGGTCAACATTCCCCCCCACCACCCGGCGCGCGAAATGCAGGATACGTTCTACATCGACCACGGCGGCGATGGCGAGCATTACCCCGTGCTGCTGCGCACCCACACCACCGCGGGGCAAATCCACGCCATGCGCGCGGCCACGGGCTACACCGGCGAAGGCCCCCTGCCCGCAGACCCGCCCCCGCTGCGCGTCATCCTGCCCGGCATGGTCTATCGCTACGAGCAGATTACCGCCCGCTCCGAAATCCAGTTCACCCAGGTGGAAGGCCTGGCCGTAGGGCGCAGCATCACCTTCAGCGATCTGAAAGGCACCCTCACCGACTTTGCCCGCAGCATGTTCGGCCCCACGGTGCAAACCCGCTTCCGCGCCAGTTATTTCCCCTTCACCGAGCCCAGCGCAGAGATGGATGTGGAATGCTTCCTCTGCGGCGGCAAAGGCTGCAACGTGTGCAAATACACCGGCTGGCTGGAAATCCTCGGCTGCGGCGAAGTGCACCCCACCGTGCTCCGCAACGGCGGCTACGACCCCGAAAAATACACCGGCTTTGCCTTCGGCATGGGCCCGGAACGCATCACCATGCTGCGCCACCATATTGAGGATATCCGGTATTTTTGGAGTGGTGATTTGAGGTTTTTGGAGCAGTTTTGATTCGGGAAGCGGGATTCGGGATCCGGAAAGCGGCACTTGGCCGCAAGGAGTGATTGTGATGGGTAAGGAATACGGCGGCTTGGAAACGTTGCGAGTTTGGCAAGCGGCAATGGCGTTCGTGGAAACGATTTACCGTGAGGTAATTCCGCACTTGCCCTCCAATGAACGTTTTGCGTTGCGCGACCAACTTCAGCGTGCTGTGCAGAGCATTCCTGCCAACCTGGCCGAAGGCTATGGACGCTATCATTTCGCCGACCGTATTCGCTTTTGTTACATCGCTCGCGGTTCAGTAGAAGAGGTCTTTACCTTCCTGGAAATCGCTCGTCGACTGAATTACATTTCTGAGGATAACCACCGCCGGGTTCAACAAGAACTGCAACGCGTCAAACAGATGATCAACGGCTATATCCGTTATTTGCGAAGCCAACAGCATGCCCCGCACACTTCTCCGAAGAAGTAACGTCACCCCCAACCCGCATCCCGCATCCCTCATCCCGTATCACGAGTTTCCCCCTTTCCCCCGGAGGCCCCCCATGCTCATCCCCCTTTCCTGGCTCAAAGATTTCGTCGAAATCGACGTTTCCGTTGAAGAACTCGCCCGGCGGCTCACCTTGGCCGGGTTGGAAGTCGAAGCCGTCCGCTATGTTGGCCTGCCCATGCCCCAGGGGCCGCGCCACGAATTCAAGATTTCCGGCCTGGAATGGCCAGCCGACAAATTCGTGGTTGCGGCCATCCATGAGGTCAGGCCGCACCCCAACGCCGACCGGCTGGTGCTCTGCCGCCTCGACGACGGCGAGCAGGAGCACATCGTGCTCACCGGCGCGCCTTCCCTGCTGCCCCTCAAGGGCAAGCCGCTGGCAAAGCCCTTCAAGGTGGCCTACGCCCGCGAAGGCGCCCGCCTCTACAACGGCCACGCGCCCGGCTGGGAACTCATTACCCTGAAGCGCGCCAAAATCCGCGGCGTGGTGTCGTATTCCATGGTCTGCTCCGAAAAGGAACTCGGCATCTCCGAGGCAATGGACGACATCATCTACCTGCCCGACGACGCGCCCGTAGGCACACCCCTGGCCGACTACCTGGGCGACGCGGTGTTCGACATTGCCCTCACCCCCAACATGGCGCGCAACGCCAATGTCCTCGGCGTGGCGCGGGAAACCGCCGCCATCCTCGGCAAGCCCCTGCGCAAGCCCTCCCTGGATGTGCTCGCCGAAGGCGCGCCCATCAAAGGCCAGGCCGCCATCCAGATTACCAACCCCGACCTCAACCCCCGCTTCATGCTCGGCCTGATTCGCGATGTGGAAATCGGCCCCAGCCCCTTCTGGGTGCAAATGCGCCTCAAACTCGCGGGAATGCGCCCCATCAACAACATTGTGGACGCGACCAACTATGTGATGCTGGAAACCGGCGAACCGCTGCATGCCTTCGACTACGATGTGCTGGTGGAACGGGCTGGCGGCAAGCCGCCCACCATCATCACCCGCACCGCCAACCCGGGCGAAAAACTCACCACCCTCGACGGCGTGGAGCGCACCCTTGACGACTTCACCGTGCTGGTCTGCGACACGGCCGGCCCGCTTTCCATCGCCGGGGTGATGGGCGGCGAAGAAAGCGAAGTCACCGAAAACACCCGCAACGTGCTGCTGGAAGCGGCTTCGTGGAACTTCATCAACATCCGCCGCACCGTGCAGCGCCAGAAAATCGCCTCCGAGGCGGGCTACCGCTTCTCGCGCGGGGTGCACCCCGCGGTGGCGGAAGTGGGCCTGCGCCGCGGCCTGGAACTCATGCGCCAGTGGAGCAGCGGCACGGTCGCCAAGGGCTTCTTAGACGCCTACCCCAAGCCCCAGCACGACCCCGAAGTGCTGCTCACCGCGGACGACATCGCCCGCATCCTCGGCATCCGCCTGGGCCTGGACGAAATCGCCGACCTGCTCACCCGCCTGGAATTCGCCTGCACCCCCGAAGGCGACGCGCTGCGGGTGCAAACCCCGCCCCACCGCCTCGACATCGGCGAAGGCATCATCGGCAAAGCCGACCTGGCCGAAGAAGTCGCCCGCCTCTACGGCTACGACCACCTGCCCACCACCCGCATCGCCGACGAACTGCCGCCCCAACGCCCCAACCCCGCCCTCGCCCGCGAAGAACGCCTGCGCGACGCCCTTGCCGGCCTGGGCCTGCGGGAAGTCATCACCTACCGCCTCACCTCCCCCGAATGGGAAGCCCGCCTCTACCCGCCCGACGCCCGCGACGCCGCGCCTGCCGAAAGCGACTATGTGCGCCTGGTCAACCCCATCGCCCAGGAACGCCGCGTGCTGCGCCGCAGCCTGCTGGCCAGCATGGCCGAAGTGGTCGTGCGCAACAGCCGCCACAGCCCGCGGCAGGCGCTCTTTGAAATTGCGCCCGTCTTCCTGCCGCGGGAGGGCGACCTGCTGCCGCGGGAACCCCTCCGCCTGGCGTTGGCGCTCACCGGCCCCCGCGAACTGCCCCACTGGGAAGGCGCGGACACCGCCCCGATGGACTTCTACGACCTGAAAGGCGTGCTGGAAGCCTTAGCCGCCGCGCTGCACCTGGAAGACGTCGCCTTCCGCCCGGCTACGCACCACGCCCTGCACCCGGGCAAATGCGCCGAAATGCTGGTGGAAGGCGAACCCGTAGGCGTGTTCGGCGAACTGCACCCCGCGGTGGCGCACGATTTGGATCTGGACGCCGCACCCGTGCTCCTCGCCGACCTGGACGCGGCCGTGCTGCTTTCCCACGTGCCCGACGGCCACGCCCTGACCCCCATTTCCCCCTTCCCGCCCGTGCGCGAAGACCTGGCCGTGGTGGTGGACGAAACCGTGCCCGCGGCCGAAGTGGAAGCCGTCATCCGCAAGGCTGGCGGCAAGCGCCTGGTAGATGTGCGGCTGTTCGACGTCTACCGCGGCGAGCAGATCGGCGCGGGCAAGAAGAGCCTAACCTACCACCTAACCTATCAGGATCCCGAAAAGACGCTGACCGACAAAGACGCGGCCAAAATCCGCAAGCGCATCATCAAGGCGCTGACGCGCGAACTGAAAGCGCAGTTGCGGGCGTAGCGGCTAACTGCCGTTACGAAAACCGCAAGCAACTGCTCTGCCTGCCAAAGATGGGCCGCGGATGCCTACTGGTTTGTCAACTGGAATTTTGACTGTAGGGGCGCAGCGGCGCTGCGCCCCTACCCACGCCAAACATGAAGAGCGCAAGAAGGTGAGCGACCCGCTAACCACTCCTGCAAGCCTACAAATTTAGAATTGGCAAACCACTACTGCTTCTTGGGACGCCAAGGAGTTGACGCCAAAAGCGCAGAGAGCAAAGGCGTAGAGATGACACCAAGCGCCAAGCAAGTGATGCCCCATCTCACGCCTTCCCGTTTGCAGTTACTCTTTCGGCCTATTTCACCAACAACACCGGGCATTTGGCGTGGCTGATGATCTTATGACTTTGGCTGCCCAGCAGCAAACTGGCCAAACCGCCTTGCCCGCGCGCCCCCACCACGATCATATCCACCTGGCGGGTATCGGCCACTTCCAAAATAGCTTCCGCGGGGCGGCCTTCTAACACCTCTGTCTCTACGCCCTTGGGCACATCACCGGCTGCCTCCAAGGCCTGCTGCAAAATCTGCTGCGCCTTGCCCAAGCGGGCGGCCACGGTCTCTTCCCAAAAAGGCTCCCCCAAATAGTCGGGGATGGGCTCGAACGCCACCACAACGAAAAGCCGGGCTTGCAATTCACGCGCCAGGTCGGCCGCGGTTTTTGCCGCCCGCAGCGCGTTCTCAGAACCATCCACGCCCACAAGAATTTTATCAAACATGGCAACCTCCTTCTGCTAAGGGCAATTTCCGGCGGCTTTGTCTAAATTCTACAACCTTTTGGCCGAGGATGGATTAAAGGGATGTCAACATCCTTCGTAACCGTTCAGCCACAGTAACGATTCAGCCTCAAAGAGAGTCTGGGGTAAATAGCGCTTGGTTACTTGGTGCTTCTCCTGGTGCCCTCGGCGCCCTAAAATCCGCGTCTATACGCATCATCCGCGTGCATCCGCGGCCTCTTTCCCAAAGGCTGAACAGTTACCATCCACAAAGAAATAGATCACGGATATCACGGCTGCGCACGGATTTTTGGGTTGCCAAAGCCGCCAAGACGACGCCAAACGCGCCAAGAAACGGAGGGGTTTTTGTGTTTTTCGCTCACTGCGCTCACCTGTAAAATTTGCGGATGTTTTTCTGCGAAATCTGTGGTTTCCTTCTGCCGAGGCTGTGCGCCCAGGCCATCTTTTTACATTCCTCTTACCGAAAAAAGCGACGTCCTGCTCAAATATGCTGTATAATAGAAATATCTCACCGGATGCGCCTGGAAACCCAACCACACAACCGGCCAGGTGCTTATCCCTTCCTAAAAGGAGAAAGACGTATGGACTTCGGTAAGGCTTTTTCTTTTGTCTTCGAAGACGATGGGTGGATTACCAAATTGCTGCTCGGCGGCGTAATCCTGCTGATCCCCGTCATCGGCTGGTTTGTCGTGTGGGGGTGGATGCTGGAAATCGGGCGTCGTGCGGCCAGCGACACCAAAGTCACCTTGCCCGACTGGAACGACTTCGGCGTCTACCTCACACGCGGTGCCAAGGCCTTTGTCGTGGGCTTTGTTTACGCCCTCCCGTTTATCATCATCTACTTCCTGGAGATACTCATTAGCCCGCATCCCGGCCCCCGACACGCGGGAGGCAGCGCGGCGCTGGGGTTGATCCAACTTTCGCTCAGTTGCATCAACCTGCTTTACAGTATCTTCCTGGCCTTCGTACTCCCGGCAGCGCTGATGCGCTTCACCATGGAAGACGACAACATCGCCGCGGGCCTGGCCTTTGGCGAGGTCTTCAACATGGTGCTGAGCAACCTGGGCACTTACTTCCTCGTGTTCTTGGGCAGCCTGATCGCCGGCATCATTGCCGACCTGGGCCTGATTGCCTGCGTCGTGGGCGTCATTTTCACCTTCCCTTACGCGACCGCCATCATGGGGCATTTCTACGGTCAGTCCTACGCGGTGGCGAGCGGTGGCAGCCCGCAACAACCGGCAGCCACCCCACCCACCACCGCCGATTGGTCGGCGTAAGCCCCATCGCTCTAAACCCAAACACCCGCCAGCAGGCGGGTGTTTTCTTTTCCCTGAGATTTTGCGCAAAGTGGCGTTACGCGTTCATTTTTGGGAAGAAGGGGGTCGGTCTGAAAGCCTGACGTTCTGTCGGCTGGCCGACGCTGCGCTGGCCTTGGATACAATTTCCGCCGCCAAGTCGTAGCGCTGGAATTGCGGCATCACATACACGCCCTGCGCCCACGGACGGATGGCTTCCACCAGTTCTTGGGCGATGTGCACGCCTTCTTGCGGGGCGCGGTCGCCCGCTTGTTCAATGCGCCGCATCACCTCCGGCGGAATTTCAATGCCCGGCACTTCGTTGTGCAGGAAGGCGGCGTGGCGGCGGCTGTAAAGGGGCATCACCCCCACCAACACGGGGATTTCCAGTTTCCCGAATTCGCGCTCGTAATCTTCCAGAAAACGGCGGGCTTTTTCGGGGTTGAACACCGGCTGGGTAAGGGCAAAATCCGCGCCCGCGCGGATTTTGCGGCGCAGTACCTTCATCTCCCGGGCCGGGTTTTTGGGGTTGAGGTTGAGCGCGCAGCCCACGAAAAAGGAAGTCGGCTGGCCGATGGTGCTGCCCGCGTGGTCAACCCCAGCGTTGAATTTCTGCTTGATGAGTTTGATCAGGCCGGAAGGCACCAGGTCGTAGTTGTCCATCGCTTCGGGGTAATCGCCGATGGACGTCGGGTCGCCCATGACCACGAAGACGTTGCGGATGCCCAAGGCGTGCGCAGCGAGCAAATCGCCCTGCACCCGCAGCAGGTTGCGCCCGCGGGTGGGGAAGTGCAGGGTGGTTTCAATGCCCACTTCCTGCTGGATGAGGTGGCACACCGCCCACGGGCTCATGCGCATCCGCGCCATCGGGCTGTCGGCCACATCCAGCACGTCTGCGCCCACATCGGCCAGCAGGCGCGCCGCGGCAATCACCTTGTGCGCCGAAAAGCCCCGCGGCGGGTGCACTTCCACCGCCACTACGAAGTCGTTCGCGGCCAACTTTTGCGCCAGTTCGCTGGGGGCTTCTTCCGGCAAGGGGGATTGCTCTTCGGATGGGGCGGCAGGTGTCACGATTTCTGGTGAAAGGATGGGCGGCATTTCTGCGAGGCGGCGGTGCATCGCTGCGATGTGTTCCGGTGTGGTGCCGCAGCAGCCGCCTACCAGCGCCGCGCCGCCTTCGGCAAAGAAGCGGGCGTATTCGCCGAAATAGTCCGCCCCCGCGGGGTAGGCAATGCGCCCATCGGGCAGGCGCTCAGGCCAGCCCGCGTTGGGCTTGATCCAAAAGCGGGCGTTGGGGGCGACCTTGCGCATCCGCCGCAAAATGCGGAGCAACTGGGCCGGCCCTCCGGAGCAGTTTGCGCCCAACACATCCACGCCGTAGGAAAGTAACGCCTCGGCCACCTTTTCGGGCGGGTCGCCTAAGAGGGTGACGTCGTCGCGGGTGAACGAAAGGGAAGCCACCACGGGCAGGTCGGGGGCGACTTCGTGCGCCGCGGCCACGGCTTCCCGCACTTCGTAGAGGTCGCTCATGGTCTCTATGACGATGAGGTCGGCGCCCGCCTCGGCTAAGGCAGCGATTTGCTCACGGAAGGCCTCACGGGCTTCTTCAGGCTGGACACGGCCAAAGGGCGCAAGGCGCACGCCCAACGGGCCAACATCACCGGCGACCAGCACATCCTTGAAGGAAGCCAGCACCACCCGGCGGGCGAGTTCCACGCCGGCGCGATTGATTTCGGCGACCTTGTCTTCCAGCCCGTGCTCGGCGAGGCGGTAGCGGTTCGCGCCGAAGGTGTTGGTGAGGATGATTTGCGCGCCGGCGTCAATGTAGCGGCGGTGGATGTCGGCAATCAGCGCAGGATTGGTCAGGTTGAGGGCATCAAAGCACGCATCAAAGCCGATGCCGTGCTCATGCAAAAGCGTGCCCATCGCGCCGTCAAGCAAAATGGGCCTGTCGGCGTTTTCAAGCAGTTGGAAGAGACGTTCGCGGGGAGTGGTCATGGTGGGGTGGGGGGAGTTGGG
>JALUDX010000078.1 GCA_027053355.1 Anaerolineales bacterium
TCCCCCCTCCCCTCTCCCACGGCGTGGGAGAGGGGAGGGGGGAAGGCCGCTGCCCTGAGCGAAGTCGAAGGCTGCCCTGAGCGAAGTCGAAGGCTGCCCTGAGCGAAGTCGAAGGCTGCCCTGAGCGAAGTCGAAGGGGGCGGCCTGGGGGGAGAGGAGAGGGCGTGAAGAGTAAAACTTTGTAATTACCTACCCAGAAGCGCTGCAGTGGCTTTTTGCCCTCACCTTACCCCCGCTGCGCGCCCCCTCTCCTCTCCCAATGGGAGAGGAGAGGGGGCTGAGCCGCTCCCCTGAGCGAAGACGAAGGGAGCGGCTCTGGGGGAGTGGTGAGGGCGAGTAAGGTGTAATGTTGTTTCATGGCATGGCAGAGTTATTGGAATATTGCTTGTCAACCTCGTTTTCGGCGCAGGGTAGGTAGTTACAAAACTTTTGAAAGGTCCTGGCGGTTTTCCCTTTGCTGAGGCTGCACAGAGACTGTTTTTGTTACAATTGGAAGAAACCATCCCCCGCCCTTCTCTTTCTCTTTTGCCATGGCCACCCTTCACTTTGCCCACAAAGACGCTCCGCTGCCGCCCCCTGCCGAGCGGTTGCAGATAGTCGGCGTCGCCGGGGCCGGCCCCGACGACCCCCTGCCCCCCAACCGCCTGTTGTGGGGCGACAACGCGGCGCTGATGGCCGTGCTGCTGCCTTCGTTAGAGGGCCAGGTCGACCTCGTTTACGCCGACCCCCCTTTCTTCACCAACCGCCGTTACCGTCGCCGGGTGGGGCGGGGCGAAGATTCCCGCCAGCCGGCCACCTGGGCTTTGGCGCCGGGGTACGAAGACCGCTGGCCCTCGTTAGACGCCTACCTGGCCTTCCTCTACCCCCGCCTGCGCCTGATGCACCGCCTTTTAGCCCCCCACGGCACCCTTTACCTGCACCTGGATTGGCACGCCGCGGCCTACGCGCGGGTGTTGTTGGACGAAATTTTCGGGCCCCGGCGTCTGCTCAACGAAATCGTCTGGGTTTACCACGGCCCCTCGCCCATCCGCCGGGCGTTCAACCGCAAACACGACACCATCCTGGTCTACACCAAAGGGGAACACTACACCTTCGACGCAGACGCGGTGCGGGTGCCCTACAACCCCAACACGGTGGCCACGTTCCGCGCCTCGCCCAAGGCGGGCTTTGGCAAGGTGCCCGACCTTCAGCGCGGCAAAGTGCCTGAAGACTGGTGGTATTTCCCAGTGGTGGCGCGCCTCCATCGGGAGCGCACCGGTTTCCCCACGCAAAAACCCGAAGCCCTGCTGGAGCGCATCTTGCGCGCGTCTTCCCGGCCGGGCGACCTGGTGGCCGATTTCTTCTGCGGCTCCGGCACCACCGCGGTGGTCGCGGCGCGGCTGGGGCGGCGTTTTCTGGCCGCAGACGCCACGTGGCAGGCCATCCAAACCTCATATTTGCGCCTGCTGCGGGCAGGCGCGCCCTTTCGGCTGGAAACCACTACCCCGCTGCCGGTGCAGCCCTTCCCCCAGGGGTGTGCGCCCCACGTGCACGACCCACGCGTGGCCCTCCCCTCGTGCGCCCAAGAGGTCGCGGAGGGGTGGGAAGTGGGTCAGCCGCAGGGCGACGTGTTCTACAGCCTCGCCGGGGCTGTGCGTGCCCCGCGCAGCCCTCAGCCGCCGGCAGCCTCCCTTCCCCTGCCGCGCCAAAGGCCGGTGCACGTGCGCGTCTTTACCACCCGCGGCGAGATTTGGACGAGCGCCGCGGGCGTTCCCCACAACCCGCCTTGCCCTCCGGATGAAAGCGATAGCCCACCCCCCGCAGGGTCTCGATGAAACACGGCACGTGGGGGTCTTGCTCAACGATGCGGCGCAGCCAGGCGATGTGCACCTGAATGGTATCCAAAACCGGCGTCCCTGAGCCGTTCCAGACCGCGCGATAAAGTTCCTGGTAAGTGAGCACCTGGTAGGGATGGCTCAAAAAATAGGCCAACAAACGCGCCAGCCGCGGGGTGAGGGGGGCTTCCTTTCCATCCACGCGCACCCAACGGGTTTCGTGGTTGAGGGCGAACTTCCCCACCTGCTGCCAGGCGTCTTCCCCGCGAGGCAGCAACCGGCGGATGCGGTTGAGCAACTTGCGGGGGGTAAAGGGTAGCACCAACACCTCGGAGACGGGCGATTGGGGGTGCGGCGGCGCTTCGGGAGAAGCAATGAGCAGGATGGGGGTGTGCGGCGCGGCCGCGCGCAGGGATTTGGCCATCAGGTAACCGCTGCTGCCAAAGGACGCGGCGTAAAGCACCACCAGATCCGCGGCCCGGGCGGCCAAAAACGCGGCGGCCGCGCGGCCCGAAGCCACCACGTGCACCTCATACCACTGCGGCCGTAAAGCCGCGCGCAAGTCGGGCACTTTGACCCGCCGGTTTTCGACCCACAAAATGGTGTACGCCTTGGGCACAATTTGGGGCATCTTCCCAAACCTCGCTCTGGGGGAAACTCGCCGCACCAGGTATCGGTCATTATACCCCAAAACTTAAAACATCGTGGTCTTTTCTTAAAACGGCGTAACGGCTCAGCCTTAGCAGGGAGGAACCACAGGAAGGGGGGATTGAAGGATTGGGAAATCGCCGGCCGGCTTTTCAGCCCATCCGCCCCAGCCAACGGGGCGCGCGGCTCTTGAGCACCCCCTGCACCCGCCGCGCCCACCCCAGGGGGAAGCCATCCACCGTGACGGCCACCCACCCGTCAGGGCCCGGCGAAGGCAAAGGCTCGCGGCGCAAATAAGCCAGGGCCTCGGCCGCGTCCGCGGCAAAATCCACCCGCTGCTGAAAATCCTCAGCCGAAAGGGCCAAAGCCAGCGCGTGCGCAGGTTCGAAGCGGCCGGTCTTGAACGACCCCAACCACCAGCCAAACCGCTCCACCCGCAAGCCCTTGAGGTCGGGCAGCCCTTCAGGGAGGGCATACAAGCGGTTGCCGAAAACCGCCAGCCGATCCCGGGGGGCTGGCTCGCAGCAAAGGGTTTGGGACACAAAGGTGCGGTAGTGCGCCAGCATTTCGCCGCGCGGGGGGCGGGGGCGCAACAAGGGGAGGCGGGAACCCGGCGGTGCGTCTGCGCGGCGGCGCAGCAAGGCAACGAAATGGCCTTCCCCCGCGATTTTGTGCGGCCAGAGGCGCACCGCGCCGGCCACCTCTGGCCGCGCGTCGGCCCATTCGGGGCGGGCGCGGGCAAAGCCGTGCGCCGCGGGGATGACCTCCACCTGGAAATCGGGGTGCGCCTCCAAAAAACGGGCTACCGTGCCCTCGTCCTCCTCAGGGGCAAAAGTACACGTGCTGTAAAGCAAAAAGCCGCCCGGCCTCACCAGCCGCGCTGCGTGCCGTAAAATGCCTGCCTGCAGCCGCGCGCAGCGCGCGACGTGGTTGGGCGTCCAGGTGCGCCGCGCGGCCGCGTCTTTGCGGAACATGCCCTCGCCGGAGCAAGGGGCATCGACCAGCACCCGGTCGAAAAACGCGCCCAGTCGCTCGGCCAGGCGGCGGGGCTGCTCCACCAACACGGCCAGGTGGGTTGCGCCCCAGCGATCCAAGTTGTTGGTCATCTCATGGACGCGCTTGGGCTGAACGTCGTTGGCCACGAGCAAGCCCTGGCCGCGCATCAGCGCGGCCAAGTGAGTGGTTTTGCCGCCAGGGGCAGCGGCCAAATCGAGCACCCGTTCGCCCGGCTGCGGGGCTAAAATTTCCGCCGGGGCCATCGCGCTGGGCTCTTGCAGGTAATACAAGCCCGCCGCGTGATAGGGGTGCTTGCCGGGGCGGCTGCCGTCGGTGACCCGAAAACCGCTCCGGCACCAAGGCACCGGCGCCAAAGCAAAAGGCAGCCGCGCCCGCGCCTCGGCCACCGGGCATTTCAGCGTGTTCACCCGCAAGCCTACGTGCGGCCGCGCCTGCAACGCCGCCCGAAACGCAGGGTACTCCTCGCCCAACAGGCGGGACATGCGATCCAGAAAAAGCGGCGGCAGGGTCGACATCGGGTACCTGTTTTGCTTGCCTGGGTGGGGGAAAGGGGTTGCCTGCTGCCCAAAGCAAACTTACGCCGCCGCAGGCAACACCTGCAAAACCAAAGCGCGCGAGGCCACCACACGCATGGGAGGCAGCGGCTTCAGTTCCCCGTGCGTCACCCGCTGCTCTTCAGGGGTTTTGGGCATGTGTTCGGGCGTGGGGTACATCACCACCACCCGCAGGGTGTAGTCGCCCGGCTGCGGCTCGCGCACGTGCAGGGTGAAATCCATGCTGGGCGACATGGGTTCGATGATGTCCAGTTCGGCCACGGTTTCGCCCTGGGGGTCGAGCAGCGAAACCACCAGGTGCGGGCGGAAGCGGTACATGGTGAGGCGGATGTGCGCCCGCACCCGGCGGCCATCGGGCGCGACCACGGCCTCCAACCGCTCCACCTGCACTGCTTCGGGCGGCGCGGCTTTGTCCAACATTTCGTTGAACATGATCTGGTACTGGTGCAGCGGGTCGTTGGGGTCCAGGTCGCCGGAGAGGCTGAACACCAGTTCGTCGTCGTTTTGGCTCATGGTTTCCTCAGAGAAGGCAACGGCTCAGCCTGCAAGGGAATCTACAAATTTCACAGATTGGCACCTGGTTGACTGACAAATCTCACCGCACGGTTTTCTATCTTACCCTCACCCCGCCCCCCTTTTATTCCCCC
>JALUDX010000079.1 GCA_027053355.1 Anaerolineales bacterium
CGCGCGAGGTCATTTTCAGCAAATCGTGCCCTTCCCACCGCACCTCGCCGCGCCGGGGAGGCAAAACGCCGCTCACCACCCGCAACAGCGTGCTCTTGCCCGCGCCGTTCGGCCCGGCCAGCGCAAGCACCTCACCGCGCGCTGCTTCCAGCGTCACACCGTGCAACACTTCATGTTCGCCGTAAGAGGCGGTGAGGTTGCGGATTTGGAGCATGGGCTACCCTTTTCCTTTCTTTGCCCTCTGGAGCACCCAGAGGAAGAATGGCGCGCCGAAAAGGGCTGTGACGATGCCGACGGGCATGGTTTGGGGGGCAAGCAGGGTGCGCGCCAGCAAATCTGAAAGCAAAAGCACGCTCGCACCGCCCAAAAGCGAAAGCGGGATGAGGTGGCGGTAGTCTTCGCCCCAAAGCAGGCGGGCAATGTGCGGCACGACCAGCCCCACAAAGCCGATTATGCCCGCAAACGCCACCGCCGCGGCGGTTGCAAGCGAGGCCGCGCCTAAAATCAGCAGTTTGGCGCGTCCGGCGTTTAGCCCCAGTTGTTGCGCCTGCTCTTCGCCGAACTGGAGCACGTTCAGCGGATGCCCTGAAACCAGCAGGATGGCTTCCCCCGCCAGCCAGTAAGGCAGGACGGCGAGCACGGGCTTCCAGCCGTTGAGCGGCGCGCCGCCGAGCAGGTACACAATGGCGCGCCTGAGCGTTCCTTCGGATTGGAGCATGAGGAACGAGGTGATGGCCGAGGCCAGCGCGCCCACCGCTACGCCGGCGAGGATGAGCGTGTGTGTGGGTACATAGCCATTCACATGGGCAAGGGCATAGACCAGCGCAACCGTGAGCAGCGCGCCCACAAATGCCGCCGCGGGGATGAGAAGCCTGCCCGCTGTCAGCCCTTCGCCCTGCAAGGCAATTGCGGCGACCGCACCCAGCCCTGCCCCCGAGGCCACGCCCAGCAGGTAGGGGTCGGCCAACGGGTTGCGGAACACGCCTTGATAGGCCGCACCGCTGCTCCCCAACGCCGAGCCGGTGAGGAAGACCAGCGCGGTGTGCGGCAGGCGCAATTTGAACACGATGACGGCCA
>JALUDX010000080.1 GCA_027053355.1 Anaerolineales bacterium
CCCCTCTCCCGCTGCTGCGGGAGAGGGGAGGGGGGAATAAAAGGGGGGCGGGGTGAGGGTAAGATAGAAAACCATGCGGTGAGATTTGTCAGTCAACCAGGTGAAATTTGTGGATGTTTTCTGCGAAATCTGCGTAATCTGCGGTTTCCCCTTGTTTAGGCTGGACAGTTCTTCGTGATCATCCGCGTTCATCCGCGGGCTGTTCCCCTTGGGCAGTGAAACGAGAGGTTGCGATGACCGGAACGCTGATCAACACGGCCACCATTTTGTTGGGCGGCACGGTAGGGTTGTTTTTCGGCGCGCGGTTGCCGGCGCGGGCGCGCCAAACCGTGGTGGCCGGTTTGGGGCTGTTTACCGCGGCCATTGGGCTGCAGATGTTCTTCAAGGCCGAGAATGCCATCGTGGTGCTTTTAAGTTTGTTGTTTGGCGGGCTGTTGGGCGAATGGGCGCGCATTGAAATGCGTTTGGAGCATCTGGGCGCCTGGCTGGAAGCGCGTTTCGCCCAAGGTGCCCAAGAGGATGGCGGCTCGCGCTTTGTGCGCGGCTTCTTAACCGCTTCGCTGCTCTTCTGCGTAGGGCCTATGACCATCTTAGGCGCCATTCAGGACGGCTTGACCGGCGATTATAGCCTGCTGGCCATCAAAGCCGTGTTAGACGGTTTCGCGGCCCTGGCCTTTGCCTCGACGTTGGGCGTGGGCGTGTTGTTTTCAGTGTTGGTCGTGCTGACTTACCAGGGCAGCATCAGCCTGGCCGCGGCGCAATTGCAGACGGTGCTCACCCCCGCGATGATGAACGCGATGACCTCGGCCGGCGGCTTGATTTTGCTGGGCCTGGCGGTGAGCAGCCTGTTGGAAATCAAACCCATCCGCAGCGGCAATTTGCTCCCCGCGCTGGTGATTGCCCCCTTGCTGGTGCCGTGGTTTACCCGATGAACCCTGCCTTTCTCGATGCCCCAGCGTGGGAAGCCTTCCTCCGCCAATACCCCAACGCACACATTCTGCAGACCGCGGCCTGGGGTGAGGTGAAGGCCGCCTTTGGCTGGCGGGTCGCCCGGTTGGTGGTCGGCGCTGTCGGCGCGCAGGTGCTCTTCCGTCCCCTGCCTTTGGGCTTGAGCGTGGCTTACGTGCCCAAGGGGCCGGTGGGCCCTTCCGAGGGCTGGAAGGCGCTCTGGCCTGCGCTGGACGCGCGCTGTCGGCAGGAGCGCGCGGTGTTCCTCAAAGTGGAGCCCGACGTGTGGGAAGGGGAAGCCGCGGCTGCCCCGCCGCCGGGCTTCCGCGCCGCCGCCCACGCGGTGCAGCCGCGACGCACCCTGGTCGTCTCCCTGCGCGGGCGGGAAGAAGACCTGCTGGCCCGGATGAAACAGAAAACCCGTTACAACATCCGCCTGGCCGCGCGCAAAGGCGTGACCGTGCGCCCGTGGGACGACGTGGAGGCGTTTTACGCGCTGCTGCGAGAAACCGGCGCTCGCGACGGCTTTGGCGTGCACAGCCTGGCCTACTACCGCCGCGTGTACGAGGTTTTTCACCCTCGCGGCGAAGCCGCGTTGTTGGTGGCCGAATATCAGGGCGAGCCCTTGGCCGCGCTCATGGTGTTGGCGCGGGGTACGCGCGCCTGGTATTTTTACGGCGCTTCTACCGGCCGCCATCGCAACCGGATGCCCACTTACCTGCTGCAATGGGAGGCCATGCGCTGGGCCAAGGCGCGGGGATGTGCCGAATATGACCTGTGGGGCGTGCCCGACGCCGACCAAGAGGTTTTAGAAGCCCAATTTACCCAGCGCCGTGACGGCCTCTGGGGGGTCTATCGCTTCAAGCGGGGCTTTGGCGGCCACTTGCGCCGAGCCCCCGTGTGGGATCAGGTCTATCGCCCCTGGCTCTACCGTTTGTATCTGCGCCGCGTGCGCGCAGCATAAAAAACACCACCGCTTCCGGTGGTGTTTTTCGTGACTGCCTCTCTCAGGGCTAAAGGCAAGGCGCTTTGGCCTGGCGGGCTGCGCTATGGCGAAGGCGTGGCTGTGCCCAAGTTGACCGGCACGATCAGAATTTGGCCCGCGTAGATAGGGGAGGTTTCGTCTTTCAGCGCGTCGTTGGCTTCGATGATGGCCTGGACGTTGGTGTGGAATTTGTTGGCGATGCCCTGGAGGGTGTCGTTGGGCATCACGAAGTATTTGATTTTGAACCCGCGCGGCATGTACGTAGGCAAGGGGGTGGGCGTGGGGCGCTTCGTGTTGGGGCCGGGGATGGTGATCGGTTCGCCCACGTACAACGGTGAGGCGTTGTTCTTGTTGTTGATCAGCATCAAAGTAATTAAATCGACGTGGAATTTTTGGGCGATGGAGTAGAGAGTATCGCCCTCTTTCACCGTATATTTGAAAGGCCCGGAAGGGGTAGGCGTTGGGCTGGGAGTTGGAGTGGCAGAAGGGGTTGGCGTGGGCGGCACCGGCGTGGGGGTGGGGGTTGGCGTGGGCGTGGGCAGAGGCGTGTTGGTCGGCGTGGGGGTGTCGGTGGGGCGGCTGAGGAAGGGAATGCTGCGGCCTGAGCCCAAAAAGGCGAACACCAGCACTATGCCCACGACCAAAAAAACCACCGAAATGGCGCCCATCAAAAAGGCGAGCCATGCTTGTTGTTTTGGGGCCGGCTCGGCGCTTTCGTCCTCACCAGGCGGAGCAGGGGAAACAGCCGGCGGTTCCATGGGTTGTGGCTCTTGCGGCTGGGGGTCTTGCGGTTGGGGGGTAGGTTCAGGGGTATCGTTCATCGTGCACCTCGCTTTTGAGAATGGCCTGCGGCCCGGGTAGGCCCCAACGCCGTGGCGGGGGCAGAGTATTGCCTGGCCGTCCCCAAAGGGGCCCCGCCCAAACGATGGCCTCATTATACCGCGAATTAGCCCTGCCTGCGCCCTCTACACCGGCCACGGCTATGCTATAATGACGCCATCGTTGCAGGTGGGTTGCCTGTTCCTCGAACGTAACTGTTCAGCCTTTGGGAAACGGCCCACGGATGAACGCGGATGATGGCGGATAGACGCGGATTTTAGGGCGTCAGGGGCGCCAAGATGATGCCAACAGCCGCATCCCGTCTCCCGCATCGCTACTTTCTGTGCCTTCTGTGGTTTGCTGTCTGCGTCATCCGCAGTGTCTCTTTGAGGCTGAACCGTTGCCCTCGAACAACACAACGTACGACTTTATGAGACTCAAGATGCACAAACCAAGCCACCAAACAACGACCCCCCGCCGCCCACGCTGGAGCCCCCAAACGAAGTGGACCGTCAGCATGTTGTTGTTGGCTTTCACGGTCTACGTGTTGTTTCGCTTTAGCGAAATCATTCCCCCTGTGGTGCTGGCGTTGGTGCTGGCGTATGTGTTTTCGCCTTTGGTGTTGTGGCTGCAGCGGCACACCCCCCTTAGCCGTGGCTGGGCCACCGCGGTGGTTTATCTTTCGTTTATTGCCCTGCTGGCAGCCCTTTTGGCCGTCGGCGTTCCCTTACTGGTCGACCAGGTGGCCTCCCTGAACCTGAAATTACAGAGCCTGGTGGAACAAGTGCTGGCCCGCATGAACCGGCCCATGGTGTTCTTGGGCCATTCTTTGGATGGGGCTGTGCTGGTCAGCCAGGTGGAAGGGGCGCTCCAGAAGGGAGTGGCCGTGTTGTTAGGGCAAGGGCTCAATGTAGCGGTGGGCGTTTTGTCGACCTTTGTGTGGATCAGCATGGTGTTGGTGCTTTCGTTTTATTTGGTGAAAGACGCGCCGCACCTGCGGGCGTATGTGGAAGGGCTGGTGCCCCCCGCTTATCGCAGCGATTACGTGCACCTGCGCGACGAAATCGGCGCGGTGTGGTCGGCGTTTTTCCGCGGGCAAGTGGTGTTGGCGGGGGTGGTCTCGGTGATCATCAGCGTCATGGGGCTGATCATCGGCTTGCCCGGTGCGCTGCCCATGGGCTTGCTGGCCGGCGTGCTGGAGTTTCTGCCCAGCATTGGGCACGGCATCTGGCTGAGCATTGCCGCGCCGCTGGCTTTTTTCTTGGGTTCCACCTGGTGGCCGTTGCCCCATTGGGCCTTCGCTTTGCTGGTCATCGTGTTACACGCTTTGTTCGACCAGTTGGACACGAACTACCTCATCCCTCGGATCATCGGTCGGCGGGTGCGTTTGCACCCGCTGGTGGTGATTTTGGGCATTGTGGCCGGTGCGATTATCGGCGGCGTGTTGGGCATTGCCTTGGCCGCGCCGACCATCGCGTCGTTGCGGGTGTTGGGCCGCTACGTGTACGCCAACCTGGTGGACATGGACCCCTTCCCCGACGCAGTTTCGGAGCCGCTGCCCGCGCCCGACCCGCGCTGGTGGCAGAAACCCCCGGCCACCCTGCGGCGGCTCACCACCCGCCTGAAGAGCAACCGCCGCTCCGCCTGGCGGCGGTGAACCGCGCTTCCCTGCTGGCAGCACGCGCAACCTTGCGAGGCCGCGGCCTCGCATCCTCTTCCCCTGCCCATGACAGACACACCATTGGTTTCCGTTGTCGTCCCATGTTACAATGAGCGCGCCACCATCGGGCTGCTGTTGGACGCCCTGTATGCCCAGACCTATCCGCGGCAGCAGATGGAAGTCATTATTGCTGACGGGCGTTCCACCGACGGCACCCGGGAGGCCATTACGGCCTGGCAGCGGGCGCACCCCGACCTGACCGTGCGGGTGGTAGACAACCCCCCGCGCATCATCCCCGCGGGGCTGAACCGCGCCATTGCCGCGGCCCGGGGGGAAATCATCGTGCGGCTGGACGCGCACGCGGTGCCTGCGGAGGATTATGTGGCCCGCAGCGTGGCGGCGCTCCAGGCCGGCCGTGGCGACAACGTGGGCGGCCGCTGGGATATTCGCCCCCAGCACGCCGGGTGGATGGCGCGCAGCATTGCGGCCGCGGCCGCTCACCCTTGGGCCGTAGGCGACGCCCGCTACCGTTACAGCCAGCGCGCCGGTCAGGTCGATACCGTTCCCTTTGGCGCGTTCTACCGCAGCCTGGTGGAGCGCATTGGCCCTTTTGACGAAAGCCTGCTGAGCAACGAAGACTATGAGTTCAACGCGCGGCTGCGCGCTCACGGCGGCCGCATTTGGTTCGACCCGCAGATTCGCTCCGTCTATTTTGCCCGCCCCTCGCTCCGCGCCTTGGCGCGGCAATACTGGCGTTATGGCTATTGGAAGGCGCAAATGCTGCGCCGCTACCCCCACACCCTGCGCTGGCGGCAGTTGTTGCCCCCCTTGTTCGTTGCCCTGTTGGTGATTTTCGCCCTCGTGTCGCCGTGGGTGTGGTGGGCGCGGGGGCTGCTGGCTTTGCAGGTGGGGCTTTATGTCGCGGTGTTGCTGGGCATGGGGCTGCAGACGGCCTGGAGCGCCCGCGCACCTCGTTTGTTCGTCGGCGTTCCCTTGGCCGCGGCTACCATGCACTTAGCCTGGGGCGCCGCTTTTTGGTGGGGTTTGCTCTTCCCGCCCCGTTGACCCCTGCTTCGAGAGTTGCGCATGTCTGCTTTGCAAAAGTTTCACATTCGCCCTCCCGTATTGCCCTTGCGCCCGGCCGAGCGGCGCTCGCTTTTGTTTTTTGGCGACTTGCTCGCGGTGATTTTGGCCTGGATGACCGCGGTGTATTCCTGGTGGGCGGAAAATGGCCTGGTGCTGGGTTTCCCAGGCCGCGGTTATATTGCCGAATTGCCGCTTTGGTTCTTCTTTCTCCCTTTGGTCTGGCTGGTGCTTTTGGTGGAACTTTACACGCCCTATAAAGCCAGCCGCTGGCGAGAGACCGTGCGCGGGGTGTTTTTCGCGGGCATGGTAGGGCTGGTGCTGTATTTGTTGATTTATTTCACCTCCCCCCCCCGCTCCTTGCCCCGCAAAGGCGTGGCCGTCTTTTTCATGGCCGCCATGGCTTACACCTTAACCTGGCGTTACCTGTACATTCGCTTGCTTGGCGGAGGGCGTTTTGCCCGCCGAGCCCTGGTTGTGGGCACTGGCCGCGCCGCCCGCGCGGTTTTAGAAGCCATCCGCCAGGCTTCAGAGCGGCCTTTCCAGGTGGTAGGTTTGATTGATGACGATCTGAGCAAGCAAAACAAGGAAATTTTGGGTATCCCTGTGCTGGGAACCAGCCATGACCTGCTGCCCCTCATGCAGACCCATGGTGTATCTGACGTGATCGTGGCGATTACCGGCGAGATGAGCGGTCGTCAGTTTCAAGCGCTGTTGGATGCCCAAGACCGGGGCGCAGAAATTTCCACCATGGCCGCGGTTTACGAAGAACTTTTGGAACGAGTGCCCATCCAACACCTCGATGCGGATTGGCTCATCCGCTCCTTCGTCGACGAAGCCCGCGTCAGCACTTTTTATCGCTTGGGCAAGCGGATATTGGACGTTTTAGGCGGTTTAGCAGGTGTGTTGGCCTTGGCGTTAGTTTACCCCTGGATTGCGCTGGCCATTGTGCTGGAAAGCGGCTTCCCCGTGCTTTTCAAACAACCGCGGGCCGGCCGCGGGGGCGATATGTTCGTGATGTACAAATTCCGCACCATGCGGCCGGCTTCTCCCGAAATCGAGCAAGGGCGCTGGCTTGTGGAAGACGAACACCGCATTACCCGCGTGGGCCGCTTTTTGCGCAAAACGCATCTGGATGAATTCCCCCAGTTCATCAACGTCTTGCGCGGCGAAATGAGCCTGGTAGGCCCCCGCCCTGAGCAACGCTCCCTCATCGAGCATTTGGAAAAGCGCATCCCCTTCTATCGGGCGCGTTTGATGGTCAAACCGGGGGTTACCGGCTGGGCGCAGGTCAACTATGGCTACGTCACCACCATTCGGGAAACAGAAATCAAACTGGAATACGACCTTTACTACATTAAGCACCGCAATTTACTGTTTGATGTGGTGATCATTTTGCGCACGTTGAGTACCGTATTGGGAGGCAAAGGCCGATGACGCAGCGCGCTTTGGTCACCGGGGGGGCGGGTTTCATCGGCTCGACGCTGGTGCGCGCCTTGCTGGACGCGGGTTGGCAGGTACGGGTGCTGGACAATTTTTCCACCGGCCGACCGGAGAATTTGCGCGGCCTGTCGGCTCGTGGTGTCGAAGTGGTGGAGGGCGATCTTCGCGACCTTGACCTGCTGCCCCAGGTGCTGCGGGGCGTGTGCGCGGTGTTTCACCAGGCGGCTTTCGTTTCGGTGCCCGCTTCGATGGAAGACCCTCTCACCTGCCACGACATCAACGCCACCGGCACCCTGCGTTTGTTGCACGCGGCGCGCGCCGCGGGGGTGGAGGTGGTGGTCTTGGCTTCCAG
Source organism: Anaerolineales bacterium (assembly GCA_027053355.1). Taxonomy (GTDB): domain Bacteria; phylum Chloroflexota; class Anaerolineae; order Anaerolineales; family DRMV01; genus DRMV01. The sequence continues at coordinate 7,291 of JALUDX010000080.1, forward strand.
CGCGGCGGTCTACGGCGACGCCCAGGCGTTCCCCCTGCAGGAGTCCCTTCCCCCGCGGCCCCTTTCGCCCTACGCGGCCAGCAAAGCCGCGGACGAACTTTACGCGCGCTTGTTTACCCACGCGTTTGGTTTGCCGGTGGTGGCATTGCGGTATTTCAACGTCTATGGCCCCCGGCAGCGCCCCGATAGCCCGTATGCCGCGGCAATCCCCATTTTTGCCCGCCGCATGTTGGCCGGCCAGCCGCCGGTAATTTTCGGCGACGGCGGCCAGCGCCGCGATTTCGTGTTCGTGGAAGACGTGGCCCGCGCCAACTTGTTGGCCGCTCAACAGCCCGCGGCCGCAGGCGAGGTGTTCAACATCTGCACCGGTCGTGAGGTCACTCTGTTGGAACTGGTGGCTACCCTGCGCCGTCTGTTGCCCCAGGCGCCGGCGCCCCGGTTTGCCGCCCCGCGGCCGGGTGATATTTATCGCTCGGTGGGTGACCCTACGCGCGCGGCCCGCATCCTTGGCTTTCGGGCCACCACGCCCTTAGAGCAGGGCCTGGCCGCGGTGGTGGCGTGGCTGCGCTCGGGCGCGGCCTCAGGGTAACCGTTCACCGGAGGAAGAGCCCGCGGGTGACGCGGGTAATCGCGGATGAAAGCGGATTTTTAGGGCGCCAAGGGGGGAACGCAGAGACGCAGAGAAGGCGCAAAGGCGCAAAGAGATACAAAGACGCAAAGAAAAAATTCTGTGTTTTCTGTGGTGTTTCTGTGTCTTCTGTGTTTTTCTCGTAACTATTCCGCCACAAGGAAGTAGACCACGGAGGACACGGATCGTCACAGATACTCACGGATTTTCAGGTCGCCCAGTAACGCAAAGCGCCAAGGACGCCAAGAAAGGCAATGCCACCCCAATCCCTCAGCGCCCGCCGCATCCCGCATCCCGTCTCGCGCATCCCGCTCGCAGTTTGCGTAATCTGTGGTTTCTCCTCGCCAAGGCTGAACAGTGACGTTTTTCTTTGCACCGGCGTCAGTACAGGGGGAGCGCGATTTTGTCCGTCACCAGCAGGCACAACGTGCCCAGCATACAAATAGAAAGGAAGATAAGTACAGCCAGCACAAACCGCTGGGTGGGCGTCATGCCGAAGACGCGGTCGTCTTCGGCGCTGGCGGCAGGCGCTTCTTCCAGCAGGAAGTCGTCTTCCTCTTCTTCAGGTAGGTCGTCCTGAAAATCGCCGAATTCACGCAGGGCATCTTCGAAGTCGTCCATGGGGTTCACTCCTTGGTGGGGGCTGGGCGCAGGTGGCCCTGCAGCGCGCTCAGGGTGAGCCACACGCCTGAGGGCAATTGTAGCCGCAACCGCCCTTGGTTGTCCAGCCCGTGGAGCCTGCCGAGATGGCCGTTGGCATAGACCAGTTGGCCCCGGTAGGCGAGGCGGGCTTCCCACGCTTGCAGGAACGCGGGGCTGCCTAACCGGAACCGCCAGGCCATCATGCGGCGCAGCAGCGCGGCCAACAAGCGCCAGCGGGGGGGGCTGTAGCCCAACGCGTGGGCGACGCTGGTGGCGGGGAAATCGAGGGCCGATGCGGGCGGCACGGCCTGGGGTGCAAGGTTCACGCCAACCCCTACGACCACGCCCCGCAGGTGTCCCCCTTCCCAACGGGCTTCGGCCAGCACGCCGGCCACTTTTCGGCCTTTCAGCAGCACATCGTTGGGCCATTTGACCTGCGGCTGCAGGCCGTAGTCGTGGGCCAACGTTTCGGCTAAGGCCACGGCCGCCCAGGCGGTGAAGCGGGGCAGGTGGGGCTGCTCGTGGGGCAGGGGGCGCACAATTAAGGAAAAGGCCAGGGCCGCGTCGGGAGGCGTCCACCAGCGGTGGGCGCCGCGTCCTCGTCCCTGGGTTTGCTCGTCCGCGAGGGTCAAGCAGCCCTCGGGCGCGCCCGCGTCCAACCAGCGCAGGGCTTCGTCGTTGGTCGAGCCCACGGTAGGCCAGTAGCGCCAGGCGCACAGAGGCAACCCGTGCAGCGCGGCGCGCAGGGGAGGCGGTCCAAGACGCCAGGGCATACCTTGATTTTAGCAGAAAATCGCGCCCCGCGCTTGGTTGTCCTCTCGGCGGGTTGATGGTATCATCTGCCCATGCTGAGCACCGGTGTGGATCTGGTCGAGATTGGGCGGTTTGCCCGCACCCTGAACCGCTGGGGCGAGGCGTTGCTGGCGCGGTTGTTCACCCCCGCCGAGCGCGCTCAATGCCGCGGGCGAGCGTCTTCCCTCGCGGCGCGCTTTGCTGCCAAAGAGGCGGTGAGCAAAGCCCTGGGCACCGGCATCGGTGCGGTGGGCTGGCGGGATATCGAAATTCTCGCCGATGAACGGGGCGCGCCGCGGGTGGTTTTGCACCGGGCGGCTGCCCGCCGGGCGCAGGCGTTGGGCTTGCACCAGTGGTCGCTCAGCCTCAGCCATACCGAGACGTGCGCGGTGGCTTTCGTGGTTGCCCTGGGAGAAGAAGGCCCCGCCTGAGGTCTACGAAGGAGGTGAGCATGGGGGCCGGTTGGCGGCGTGTGTTCCGCCCCCCAAGTTGGGAAGACATCGTCGCGCTGGGGTTGGCCTGGCGCTGGTGGGTCTTGACTGGGCTGATGGGGGCTGTGTTGGGCGCACTGGTGGTCTGGGCGCTGCCCGCCCCTTATCGGGCGCGGGCGGAGGTGGTGGCCGATTTCGATCTGGAAGAGGCGCGCCCCCTGAGCACCGACAACGAACTTTTCCTCTTTCTCGACAGGGAAGACAAGAAACTGCGCGCCCTGGCCTGGAGCGACCAGGTGCTGCAAGGGGCGGCGCGCGCGGCGGGTGAGGCCGTAGCGCCGTCGTGGCGGCGCGGCGCGCTGAGCCTGCGCGAAGAGGGCGACGGCACGTGGTATTTTTGGGCTGATGCGGCCAGCCCCGCGCAGGCGCAACGCCTGGCTGCAGCGTGGGCACAGTCCTTTTTGCAAGTGGCGCAGGAAAAAGTCGCGTTGGCCCGTCGGGAACTCGCGTTGCGCCGGCAGGCCGCGGCTTTAGCCCAACATCAGGCCGACGTGGCCATGGCCTGCCAGGCTGCGGCCAATGCACAGCGTTTACTCGCTTCGTGGCAGCCCGCCAGCCGCCCTTGGGATGGCTGGCGGCTGGCCGAAGCCTTGGCCTGGCTCAACCGCAGCGGGGAACCGCTGCCCGCAGCGATTGCACGGCCCGGCCCCGAAGCCGTGCAGGCTGCCCGGGCTGTGGCTGCCGACCGGGTGCGCCAATGCCAACCCCTGCAAGAGCAACTGGCCGCAGAGCAACAACGTTTGCAGCAGCGTCTCGATACCTTGGCGGCAGAGAGCGGCGCTATTTCCCCTTATTTGCGCCTGGCGCCCAAGCGCCTGACCGACTTGCCGGTGCAACGCAAAATTTCGCTGGCTTGGGGCGTGGTGGTGGGCGCGTTGTTGGGCCTGGCCGTGGGCCTGGCCGCGGCCCTCTTTTGGGGAGGCCGCAGCCATGAATGAGCCGGTGCGAGCCTACCCCCTGGCGTTGCGCGCGCTGTGGGCTGCGGTGATGGTCTCGCTGCCGGTGACCAGTTTCCGCTACTACCCCCACGTGTTTGGCACCACGCAGGTGAAGCCGCTGGCGTTTTTGCCTTTGGTGTTTGCGGTGCCGTGGGCGCTGTTTTTGACCTGGCGGGCGCGGCAGTGGCGCTGGCTGGGCGTGGTGGTGCCGCTGCTCTTTTTTGGCCTTTGGGCCCTGGTGAGCACCCTGACGGGCTTTTTCCGGCAGCCGGTGCCTTGGGTGGGCCTGAGTTACCCGGCTCGCGCCCTGCGCGCCTGGTTGAGTTTTGGGGTCGGGCTTTCGTTTTTGTTGGCCGCGCTGCTCTTCAACCGCAATCTGGAGGAACTGCGCTTCAGCCTGCGATGGCTGTATGTGGGTTTCGTGGTGGTCGCGGTGTGGGGCAGCCTGCAAGTGGTGGCTTTGAAAGTGTATCACCCGCTGTGGCCGCGCTTAGACCATTGGCAAGCATCCTTTTCGGCCATCGGCCTGCTGCCGCACCGCATTTCTGGGATGGCTTATGAGCCTTCGTGGTTTGCCAACCAGTTGGTCGGCTTGTATTTGCCCTGGTTGGTGGCCAGCCTGGCGGGCGGGGTGGCGCTCTTCCGCTGGCGGGCGGTGAGCGCAGTGCTGGCCCTGGTGGCCGCGGTGCTGCTGGTGTTCACGTATTCGCGCGGGGGCGTCTTGACCGCGCTGGCGGCTTTGCTAATCGTCGGCTTGCTGGCGCTGCGAAGGTGGCTGCGTGGCTTTCGGCAGAGCGCCGCGTGGCGCCGGGCCTGGCCCCGGTGGACGGCAGCCGGGCTGCTCGTCGGTTTGGTGTTGGCCGGGAGCGTTGCCCTTTTGCTCCAAAACGCCTACTTCGCCAGCCTGTTTCATCTGGAGCCGGGGCAAAGCCTGGTGCGGCATTTCATCGAAGCCCACAGCGGGCCGCGGCTGGCCTATGCCTGGGCCGGCCTGGGCGTGTTTGCCCAGCACCCCTGGCTGGGCGTCGGCCTGGGCGGGAGCGGCTTTTTCTTGCCACAACACTTGCCTTCCTGGTCGGTGACCTGGTTGCCCGAAGTGGCCCGCCTGACCAGCAGGCAGTACTTGGCTTTCCTCAACCCCAAAGACATGTACGTGCGGTTGTTGGCCGAAACCGGCATCGTGGGTTTTGTGGCTTTCGTGGCTTTCGTGGCCGTGCTCGTCGGCTATGCCCGGCGCTGGTGCAAAGGCTCGGCGGATGAACGATGGGTCGGTTTGGCCGCAGTATGGATTTTGGTGGCCACCGCGCTGCGCTGGTTTACCCAGGATTCGTTGGCCATGCCTACTTTGTGGATTAGCGTGGGCTTGTTTTTAGGCCCCCTGGCCTGGGCGCCGCCCGCCCAATCTGCTCCCTGACGCCCGCCAGGGAGCGTGCAAAGGTTGTTGGCGGAAGAAGGAGCCATGCCGCGCTGTGCCTGGCGCGGCAGTCTTATCAGGCTTTTTGGGCGTGCGGCGACAAGGCATCACACGGGCGAGGCACGCCTCGCCCCTACCTGCCTTGCAACCTTCTGTGTTTCTCTGTCAACGTTTGCGCATACCTGCCCGCCCAGGGCTTTTCAAAAGTTTTGCTCTTCACGCCCTCTCCTCTCCCCCCAGGCCGCCCCCTTCGTCTTCGCCTTCGTCTTCGCTCAGGGCGGCGGCCTTCCCCCCTCCCCTCTCCCACGCCGTGGGAGAGGGGAACAAAAAGGGGGCGGGGTGAGGGTAAATAGGCAAAGGTTAGAATATTGAAAAGCCCGCCTGCCCGCCACCACACTTTGACAACTTGGCTTTCTTCCCTTAAAATACTCCCCGTTCTGCTTTGATCCTCCCTCGCCGTAGCGAGACATCTTACCAAAAGAGGCTGCTCCATGAAAGAGTACACCACTCCCTTTATCCGCAACATCGCTTTTGTTTCTCACAGCAGTGCGGGCAAGACCATGCTCGCGGAGGCGCTGCTGCATTTCACCGGCGCGACCACCCGTTTGGGCAGCATCAAAGACGGCAGCACGGTCTCGGATTTCGAAGAAGAGGAAATCCGACGCGGGTTATCCCTTTCGACCGCGCTGTTGCCGGTGGAATACAAAGACCACAAGGTCAACATTTTAGACACCCCCGGCTACACCGACTTCGTGGGCGAGGTGATTTCCGCACTCTATGTGGCCGATGCCGCGGTGGTGCTGGTGGACGCGGTGGCCGGCATCGAGGTGGGCACCGAGGTGGCCTGGTCGTATGCCGACCGGTTCGGCCGCCCCCGTTTCCTGCTCATCAACAAGATGGATCGGGATAACGCCAATTTCCAGAAGATGCTCACCCAGGCGCAGGAAACCTTCGACGCCCGTTTCATCCCCGTGCAACTGCCGTGGGGCGAGGGCGAAGCCTTCCAGGGTGTGATCGACTTGCTCACCATGAAGGCTTACGCGGGTGCGGGCACTGAAGCGCAGGACATCCCGGCAGAATTGGCCGACGCCGCGGAAGAAGCCCGCATGGCGTTGGTAGAGGCCGCGGCCGAAGGCGACGACACCCTGCTGGAAAAGTACCTGGAAGGCGAAGAACTGACCGCGGAGGAAGTGGTGCAGGGCCTGAAAGCCGTGGTGCTGGCCGGCGATTACGTGCCGGTGTTCGTGGCCGCGGGCGAAAAGGAAATTGGCCTGGCCCCGCTGTTGGAAGCCATGGTTGCCCTCATGCCCTCGCCCGCGGACGTGCCGCCGGTGAAAGCCGAAGGCGCCAACGGTGAGGAAGTGGAACTGACTGCCGACGACAACGGCCCCCTCGCGGCCTATGTGTGGAAGACCACCGCCGACCCCTTCGTGGGCAAGATCACCTACTTCAAGGTGATTTCCGGCACCATTCACTCCGACACCCGCGTCTGGAACGCCAACAAAGGCACCGAAGAACGCTTGGGTACCCTGCACATCCTGCGCGGCAAAGAGCAAATTGCCGTCAACGTGCTGCACGCGGGTGACCTGGGCACTGTGCCCAAACTGAGCGAAACCGGCACCGGCGACACCCTCTGCGACAAGGGCAACCCCATCAAAATCCCCGCGCCGGAGTACCCCACCGCGCTTTACCGCGTCGCGGTGGTGCCGCAGTCGCAGGCCGATTCCACTAAACTGGGCCCCACCCTCACCCGTCTGTGCGAAGAAGACCCCACCCTCTCGTGGTATCAGGACGGTTCGACCAAGCAGACCATCTTACAGGGCATGGGCGACCAGCACATCGACGTGGCCATCCGCAAGGCCAAGAGCAAATTCCAACTCAACCTGGGCACCGCAGAGCCCAAAGTGCCCTACCGCGAGACCATCACCAAGAAAGGCCAGGCGCAATACCGCCACAAGAAGCAAACCGGCGGCGCAGGCCAGTTCGCCGAGGTGCACATGCGGGTGGAGCCCAACCCCGAAAGCGACTACGACTTCACGTGGGAAGTGTTCGGCGGCGCGATTTCGTCCAGTTTTCAGCCTTCCATTGAGAAAGGCATCAAGGGCGTGATGAAGCAGGGCGTCATCGCCGGTTACCCGGTGGTGAACGTCAAGATTGCGGTGTACGACGGCAAAGAGCACCCGGTGGATTCCAAGCCGGTGGCCTTCGAAATTGCTTCCCGTGAGGCGTTCAAACTGGCCTTCCAGAACGCGGGGCCGGTGCTGTTAGAGCCGATTTACAAAGTGCGCATCATCGTGCCCGAAAGCAACATGGGCGACGTGCTGGGCGACCTGAACACCCGCCGCGCTCGGGTGCAGGGCATGGACACCGAAAAAGGCCGCTCGGTGATTACCGCGGAAGTGCCTTTGGCCGAGATGCTGCGCTACACCACCGACCTGCGTTCGCTCACCGGTGGCCGCGGCGTGTTCGAAATGGAATTTTCGCACTACGAGAAAGTGCCCGCCCACCTGCAGCAAGAAATCATCGCTGAGCGGGAGCGCGAACTGCAGGCTGAGAAAGAAAAGTAACCTTCCGGCTTCTCTCTGGGTAACTGACCAAAAAGGATGGCCGCGCGGCCATCCTTTTTTGGTTGGCCTTTGTAAACCTTTGGACGACTTGCCAGCCCCGGCGGCATTGCATACAATGGCAATAGCGCAAGCTTTCGTCTGTTGCTTTGGCTTTCAGGAGGTGAAACATGAAAAGCCGCTGGAAATTGCT
>JALUDX010000081.1 GCA_027053355.1 Anaerolineales bacterium
GGGCGGCTTTCCTCAGGGCACACCTGCTTGCTGCCCTGGGGCTGAACCTGCTCGTCTTCCAGAAAGACGGCAAAGCCCCCGCTCACCTGCCACTTCAGGGTAGTGCACCCGCCGGGGGCGACTTGCGTGGGCTCCGCGGTGAAGGTGATTTGCAGCCCGGGGGCAGCGGGTGGGGACGTGGCCGCGCTGCCGGAGGTCGGCGGCGGGGCGGGTGTGGAAGTGGGCGCGGGAGCAGAACAGGACGAGACGAGAAGGGCGAAAATAAGCACTGCCCCCGAGAGGAAGAAAACGACTTGCCGTTTCATCGGTGTCCTCCTGATTGGTACGCTGGGCAGGGGCGCAGCGCCGCTGCGCCTCCCTGCTTTCTCTTTACGGGTGCGCCGGAATCACATAGACGTTCACGCTCATTGGCGGCACGGGCAGCCCCGCGGCAGCGTCCACATGCTCGCGGGTCTGGATGCTCACCTGCGGGGGCTGGCCCGGCTCGTTGTAGGCCCACGCCGGTGCGGAGAGATACCACCCCTGCCCGCTGCCGCTCCATTGGGCGTTTTGCAGGTTCACCTGGAGAGTGTAGGATTGTTTGGTGGGGTTGACGATGGCGATGGTCAGGTCGTCCTTGTTTGCCGTCCAGGCCGCGGCCACGTCCAGGTTGCCCGTTTGCCCGCTCACCGTGAGGGGCAGGGTGCCGAAATGGTGGCGGTAGAGCGACCACGCCAGGCCGGTGACTTCGATGGCCGCGTCGGTTTTGGTGGTCTTCACCTGGCCGTGGGTGTTCACACCGTGCAGGTTGACCATGCCAATCAAGTCGCTGTTGGCAAAGACAGCGTGCAGCCCGCGGGCGATGCCCAAGGCGTCGCGGAAGTAATAGCGCGGCGCGGCCTCGCCGTAGAGTTCGGGGCGGCCAAACCAGGCGTAATTCCACTCGTCAAAGGCGATCTTGATGTCCTTCTCGGCCAGTCCGGCAATTTGCTGGCGGTACTGTCGGTGCAGGTGGACCACATAGGCCGTCTCCGCAGCCAACCCGGCGGTGTGCTTGAGCAAATCCT
>JALUDX010000082.1 GCA_027053355.1 Anaerolineales bacterium
GTCTTTAGGGTCAAGGGGATCAAAAACTCTCTCTTCGCTCTTTGGGCCTAACTTCTTTTCAATCTTCTCAAGCCTGCTCTTAAGCCTCATCGCTAAGCCTCCTTTGCCTCAAGTTCTCTGAGCCTCTCTTCAATAGCCTCTATCCTGCTCTGGAGGTTCAGAGTTTCCTCAAGCTTCAGGGTGAGGTCCAGGATAGCTTTAGCGGCCTGCACGGCTACATAACCCGACTTAGCGTGGCAGAGGTTGATCAGAGTCTCCACGGCTACGGTGACGCCCTCAAGGAGCTTTCCTTGGGTAGCCCTGAGCCTTTCAGCGTGCATTCTCGCAATAGTTTCCTGCACGGCAGGGTCAAGAGACCACCTCCAGGCCGTAGTGTGACTTAAACCGAGCTTTTTACCTGCTTCTCTGTAAGAAAGACCTGAGACTAAAAGTTCTACAAATTTAGCCTTCTTAGGACTTAATGTTTTCGTTTTTTCTCTACGTTTCATCCTATCACCCCCAAAGCTAAGATTAGCGCAAAGAGATAGGCGATGAAAAGCTCTTTCATGGCTACACCTCTTTTGAGGTTATGGATTTTCTAAAGGCCCACTCGGCTATGGTCAGGGTTATGAGGTCTGAGGCCTCGCCTTTAGTGTCAGGGATAGGGAGGCCCCACCGCTCGCAAAACTCAATCTGCTTCTCGGTAGGCGGGTAGTCCCGCCAGGATGCATCCGGCTTATAAAGGGCCGCCGCTCCCTGGTCCCTTAGCACCCCGTTAGCCACCCCGAAGGCCAGCTCAAGGTCCACGGGCCGAGAAGTAAGCGGCCGGATGCCCTCCCGCTCGATGAGGTAGGGCACATAAAGTTCCTGCCGCTTGGTCTTTTTGACCTCTCGGATGTAAAGCGTCCGGCCGTCTCCCAGGCTTGCGGCCCAACCGTGTTCACCCCGGGCCCAGTAAAACGCCGAGGGGTCAAAGATCTGGCGTTCTTCTATGCCCAGGATCTGAGAGGCCAGGGTGAGGTCCAGGTGGACGCTCTCCCGGCTTCCCCTCCCCACGGCCTC
>JALUDX010000083.1 GCA_027053355.1 Anaerolineales bacterium
GCTTTTTGACCGGCTCCAGCCCTTCGGGCATGATGGCGCGGACGTAGGTGGGGGAAAGCCCCAGGTGGGTGACGCCGTGGCGTTCCACTAACGCCCACACGCGGTCCACTTCGGGGTAGTTGGGCGCACCGTCGTACATGAAGAAAGCCGCGCCTAACGCCAGCGCGCCGTAAACCAGCCACGGCCCCATCATCCAGCCCATGTCGGTCATCCACCAAATCAGGTCGCCAGGGTGCACATCCATGCCGAAGGCCATATCCTGCGCGCCCTTGATGGGGAAGCCGCAGTGGGTGTGCACCGCGCCTTTGGGGCGGCCGGTGGTGCCCGAGGTGTAAATAATCATCAAAATGTCTTCGGCATCGGTGATTTCGGTTTCGGCTTCGGTGGGCTGGCGCGAAACGAGGTCGTGCCACCAGTGGTCGCGGCCTTCCTGCATGGCGATTTCATTGCCCACGCGGCGGAGCACAATCATGTGTTCCAGCGTGGGCACCTGCGCGGCGGCTTGGTCGGCCACGGCCTTCATCTGCACCACCTTGCCGCGGCGGTAGAAGCCGTCGGCGGTAAAGAGCGCCTTGGCGTCGGCGTCCTTCAGGCGGGTGACCACCGCGTCCACGCCATAGCCGCTGAACAGGGGCAGGAAAATGCCGCCGATTTTGGCAATGGCTAACATGGCGACCACGATTTCGGGCACCATGGGCATGTAAACGCCGATGGCATCACCTTTGCCGAGGCCGAGGGAGCGCAGCGCGTTGGCCGCCTGGTTGACCATGCGGTACAGTTCGGCGTAGGAAACCGCCCGCGTCGCACCTTCTTCGCCTTCCCAAATGAAGGCCATGCGGTGCTCAGGCGCTGCGCCGCCCTCGCCTTCCCAGCGGGCAATGGCTTCGACGGCGTGCTGGGGGTCTTCTACCCATTTGTCAAGGCAGTTGTGGACGATGTTCATCTTGCCGCCCACGCACCATTTCGGCCACTGGATGCCGCGCGAGAGGTCCACCACCTGCTCGTAGGGCTGGTAGAACTGGATATCCAGATAATCCAGCA
>JALUDX010000084.1 GCA_027053355.1 Anaerolineales bacterium
CCCCCTAACATCCTAACTCCCTAACTCCCCCAATCCCCCAATCCCCCATGCCCTGGCTTACCGCTTTGAAACAACGCCTCCTGGCGCCTCGCCGTGACTTAGGGCTGCGCTTGCTGGCTCTGTACGCCGCGTTCGGCATCCCGCTGATCGGCATGGTGCTCTATTTCGATCACCTGGCGACCCAGCGCCTGCGCGCAGACGTGGAAACCGCCGACCTGGCCGTGGCCAGCGCCATCGCCCAAGAGACCAACCTCTCGTTGGGGGGCATTTTGGGCATTGCGCGGCGCTTGGGCGAATCGCCGGGCGTGTTGGCCGCGGATCCCAACCAGATGCGCCCGCTTTTTTCGGCGCTCACCCTCAGCCGCAGCGACGTCAACTTGGTCTACCGGCTGGATGCCCAGGGCATCATGCGTTATCACTACCCCGAAGAGGGGACCTCGCATTCCACTGTGGGCTTCGACTTTTCGTTCCGCGATTACTTCCAACGCGCCCAGCACACCCATTTGCCCTTTTTCTCCAAGGGGCGGGTTTCGCCGACCACCAACGAGGCCGTGGTCACCGCGGTGATGCCCCTCTGGCAGTCGGGCAAGTTCTTGGGCATTGTGGGCATCAACGTGCGGCTGGCTTCGCTCAGCGTCGCGCTGCACAACATCGCCATGGCGCACCAGGCTGACGAAAACTTCGTGGTGTTCATCGTGGATCACGAGGGGCAGGTGGTTGCTTCCTCCCGGCAGACCACCAAAGGCGAAGTCGCGGGGTTGCTGACCTCGTTGGAAAACTACGCGCCTTCCCTCATGCCCCTGCTGACGCGGGAGGTGGAAGGCACCCAACTGGTGACCATCGCCGGCCAGCCGCCCATGCTTTACAGTTACGCCCCCATTTCCGCGATGGGCTGGGGCGTGGTCGTAGGGCGCTCGGCGCTCAGCGCGTTCATCCCGGTCAACACCTTTCGCCATGCCACCCATTTGGCGCTTTTGCTGGTGGTGGCTGCGGGCGTATTGTTTTGGTTAGCCCTTTCGCTGCAGGTGTTGCGCCCCATGGAGCAACTGGCCGCGTACAGCCGCGCCATCGGTCAGGAAGGGCCCCATCCCCAACGCCAGCAGGAAGCCATTGCCCGCCTGGGGCAGCGCAGCGACCAGGTCGGCCACCTGGCGCGCACCCTGTTGCGCATGGAGGCCGACATTGCCGCCCGGATGCAGGAACTCTACACCCTGCTGGAAACCAGCGCCGCGGTGGTCTCGACGTTGGACTCGCGCACCGTGTTAGCCCGCATCTTGGCCCAGGTGGAGCGCCTCTTGGGGGTTGAAAAATGCGCGATAATCGCCTGGGATGAGCAAAAACAAGCCTTTGTGGCCCAAGCCAGCCGCGGCCTCTCGCCAAAATATGCCAGCCGTTTGCTGATCGAGCGGGAACGGATGGACTCAGTCACCCTGCGGGCGCTCAAGGTCAACCGCCCCCTGCAAATCAGCGACGTGGAAAACGATCCCTCCGCAGCCCACTTGCGCCCGCGCGCCCGCGCCGAAGGGTATCGCGCATTGTTGGCTGTCCCGTTGCCTACCAAGCATACGCCCCCGGCTGCGTTGGTGGTCTATTACCCCGAACCCCACACTTTCAGCAAGCGGGAAATCGACCTGCTGACCTCCTTTGCCAACCACGCGGCCATGGCCATCGAAAACGCCGCGCTCTTTGCCCGTTCAGACGCCCGCCTGCAGGAACAAACGCGGCGCCTGGAAGCCCTCATCCAATCCATGAGCGACGGCATTTTGTTGGAAGACCACCACGGCCGTGTGCTCTACGCCAACCGCCGCATGGCCGAACTCGCCGACCTGTCGGTCGAAGACTTGGGGCAGGCCGAAGTCGCCCGCATCCTGCGGCGGATAGCCCAGCGCAGTCCCCAGTCTACCGCTGCCCTGGCCGCATTGCAGCGGGCTTTGGACGAAGGCGCGGCAGAAGTGCACCTGCGCTTGGGCGGCCGGCTCACTTCCTGGCATGTGCAAATCTTTTCCGTGACCGACGGCCGGGGGGTGCCCATCGGCCGCGGCCAAATCTGGAAGGATATGACCACCTTCCACGAAATCGACCGCATGAAAGCCAGCCTGATGTCTACGGTCTCCCACGAATTGCGCACCCCTCTGGCTGCCATCAAGGGTTATGTTTCGACCCTCCTGGCCGAAGATGTCGACTGGGACCCCCAGAGCCAGCGCGAGTTCCTGCTCACCATTTCCGAAGAAGCCGACCACCTGACCGAACTCATCAGCGATTTGTTGGATCTGTCGCGCATCGAGGGCGGGAACCTGAAGGTGCACCGCGAGCGCATTGACCTGCCCGATTTGATCGCCCGCGCCGCGGCCCGCGCCCATCCCTCGCCCGGCGACCGCCTGCAAGTCGCCCTGCCCCCGGAATTGCCCCCCCTGTACGCAGACCCGCGACACATTGAAGTGGTGTTGCGCAACCTGCTCGAAAATGCGGCCAAATACGGCGGCGAAGATTCGCCCGTGCGGGTGAGCGTGGCCGTGGAAACCGACCACGTGGTGGTGCGGGTGGAAGACGAAGGCCCCGGCATCCCGCCGGAGCACGTGCCCCACATTTTCGAGAGTTTCTACCGGGTGGAAGACGGGCTTACCCGCCAAACTTCGGGCGCGGGGCTGGGCCTGGCCATCTGCCGCGGTTTCGTGGAGGCGCATGGCGGTAAAATTTGGGTAGAGCCGCGCGCCCAAGGCGCGTGCCTGGCCTTCTCGCTGCCCCTCACCCCGCCCGACGAAGACGAAACCGCAGATTGAGACGCTTCGTCGAGGGCTTGGGGTTTCGTGGCGTTGAGGAAATGTAACTGTTCAGCCTTGGCAAGAAGAAGAAACCACAGATTACGCAGATTACGCAGATTACGCAGAAAGACATCCACAGATTTCACAGATGAGCATAGATTGAGCGAAAAACACAAAAAACGCAACGCTTTCCTTCGTTTCTTGGCGACCTTGGCGACCTTGGCGACCTAAAAATCCGTGGCTATCCGTGTTATCCGTGGTCTATCTCCTTGTGGCTAAATCGTTACGAGGAAATTACCTTCGCGTTCTTTGCTCTCTTCGCGCCTTTGTGTTACCCTGCACTCCCCCGGAGGTGCCCATGCACGCAAACCAAAACACCACCGTGTTGGTAGTCGACGATGCCAAAAGTTTGCGCGAGTTCGTGCGCCGAAATTTGGACGTGCGCGGTTATCAGGTGGTGACCGCGACCAACGGTGCGGACGCGCTGGCTAAATTCCGCACCCATGATGTGGATCTGGTCATTCTAGATTTGATCATGCCGCAAATCGGCGGCCTGGAAGTCATCAAACAATTGCGGCAGGTTTCCAATGTTCCCATCATTGTGCTTTCGGCCTTAGGCGAAGAAAGCACCAAGATTCAGGCGCTCAATTACGGCGCGGACGATTATCTGACTAAGCCTTTCGGTGTTGGGGAGTTGCTGGCCCGTGTTCAGGCCGTGTTGCGCCGCGCCCAACCTCCCATAGAGCAGCATGAGCCCAGTGTGTTGGTGCGCGGCCCCATTGTGTTGGATCGCGAACGCCACGAGGTGACCATCGACGGCCAGCCTGTGGATTTAACCCCTACGGAATTCAACCTGCTGGAATTTCTCATGCGTCACGCGGGCAAGGTGCTTTCCCACCAGACCATTTTGCAGCATGTTTGGGGTACGGGTTATGGGCAGGAAACGGAATACCTGCGGGTGTACATCGGTCGCCTCCGCCAGAAGATTGAGCCCAACCCCAATCAGCCCCGCTTTTTGCGCACCGAGCGCGGGGTGGGCTATTTTTTTGATGCGTGACCCCACTTTGTAGAGAAGAGGAGATGGCTTAGGACGATTGCGGCTGAAATACAAGCAAAGCAAGTGGTTCGGTGGGTTACGTTTCCCACACAACCTCTTCTTTGCCGGCCAGTTTTTCTTGAATTTTGTGGACGATGAGTTCCAGATGTCGGGGGTGCGCCACGTAGTCTAGGTTGTCTGCCGGAACGGCTAAAACAGGGCATAGGGTGAAGTTTTGCCACCAAGTTTCGTAAAGTTGGTTGAGCCGTGCCAGGTAGGCGGCGCTGATGTTGCGCTCGTAGTCACGCCCCCGACGGGCGATGCGTTCCTGCAGGGTGGCGACCGAAGCCCGTAGGTACACCACTAAGTCGGGCGGGGGCAAGAAGGCCGCGATGGCCTCGTAGAGCGCCCAGTAGGTTTGCCAATCGCGCTCGGCCATGTGGCCTTGCAGGTAGAGGTTGCGGGCGAAAATTTCCGCATCTTCGTAAACGCTGCGGTCTTGCACTACGGAACCGGGGTGTTGCCTGACCTGGCGGTGAATGCGCAGGCGGTGGGCTAAAAAGAAGGTTTGAGAGTGAAAGGCCCAGGCCTGCATGTTGCGGTAAAAATCGGGCAGGTAGGGGTTTTCGGCTTCGGGTTCGAAGAGGGGCGCCCAGCCTAAGTGTTCGCTGAGTAGGGCCACCAAGGTGGATTTCCCCACGCCGATGTTCCCGGCCACCACGATGAATCGCTTTTGCTGCATGGGGGCCTCCGGCGTTTAGGGGGTGCCTTTTTCGTGGAGCACGGCGAGGATTTGCGGGTGCAGGGCGGGGTTGGCCGCGACGATGGATTGCGGCGGCGAGATGTAGTCCGCGCCGCCGTCTAAGTTGGTGACGCGCGCCCCGGCCTCGGCCGCGATCAGCCCCCCCGCGGCTACATCCCACGGCTGCAGGCGGATTTCCCAATAGCCGTCGAAGCGCGCCGCGGCCACGTAGCACAGATCCAGCGCAGCCGAGCCCAAGCGCCGCACCCCGTGGCTGCGCACGGCAAAGCGGGCGAAGTTGTCTAAGTTGTTGTCGGGGTTGTGCCACACATCGTAGGGGAAGCCGGTGACCAGCAGCGCATCGGCCAGGGTCGCGGTGGCGCTAACGCGCAGGGGTTGCCCGTTGAGGAAGGCGCCTTGCCCCCGTTCGGCAGTGAAGCATTCGTCGCGCATCGGGTCGTAGACCACGCCCAATTGCACCTGCCCGGCCTGGGCATAGGCGATGGAGACGGCGAAAATGGGCACGCCATGGGCAAAGTTGACCGTGCCATCGAGGGGGTCGATGTACCAAAGGCCGCCGCGCCCCTGGTGGTCGCCGCTTTCTTCGGCCAAGATGCGGTCTTCGGGCCAGCGTCGGCGGATGGCCTCCAGCAAAAAGGCTTCGCTGCGGCGGTCAGTCTCGGTGACCAGGTCGATCGCGTGGCTTTTGCTTTCGATGCGCTGGCGGCGGCCGTAGCCAGCGCGCAGCAAAACGCCCGCTTGGCGGGCTAAAATTTCCAGATCGTGCAAAGTGGGGGGCATGGTGTGTACCTTCGCTGGGGGATGTGCTTTGGCCGGTGGCCGCGGCGGCGTTATTGTAGCCCCAAGCCCGCCAAAGGGCAAGGGGCGCGTTCGCCGCCGCGCTTTGCTCTCTGCATCTCTCGCCGTCTCCTTGCACTTGCGCGCCCAAATATCCGCCCCTTGTTTGGCGTTGCCGCGGGGCCGGGCGTTCGTGTTATACTGCTCATGCATCCTGGCCGAGGAGGCGTTTATGGCCTTTGGCGTGCTTTGCTTTGGCTCTTTCATCTTGATTTTTGGCGCCATCGCGGCGTGGATACTTTATACCTACTTCCAGCAGCGCCGGGCGGCGGGGGAGAGTGCAGGATGGCCGGCTACTCAGGGCAAAATCGTACTTTCTACCGTGATGACCAGCACCACCCGCCACCGCACCGACAGCGGCATGTGGGTGGAGCGGACGTCCTATTTCCCCAAAGTGCGCTACGAGTATTCGGTGTTGGGGAAAGCCTACACCGGCGAGCGCATTGCGTTTGGCGCGGCCAAAGGCCACAGCGCCCCCGCCGACGCCGAAAAGGTGCTGGCGCGCTACCCGGTAGGCGCGACGGTGACGGTGTATTACAACCCCCGCGACCCCGCGGAGGCCGTGCTGGAGCGCGAGATGCGCGGCGGCGCCTTCCTCCTTTTCGTTGGTCTTGCCTTTGCCTTGTCCACTGCCTGCCTGCTCTTGAGCGCCTTGCTGGCCCTTTCATCGGGTTACTGAGATCGGCCTAACTGTTCAGTCTTGGGAAAACAGCCCACGGATGAGCGCGGATGATGGCGGATAGATGCGGATTTTGGGGTACCGCGGGCACAAGGAGAGGCACCTGAGTAGCCAAGCGCCATTTGCCCCCATCCTTTAGTGCTCCAACCCTGCCGCCTTCTGTGTTCTCGGTGCCTTCTCTGTGTCTTCTGTGGTTTTTTGCCTGCGTCATCCGTAGCGTTTCTTTGGGGCTGAACATTTGCGGCCTTGGCGCTTTTTTCGTTCGCCTGATCGTGTCGGGGGAAATGCATCTGCCTGCGCCCCGTCGATTTTGCGCGTGGCCGTAACCGTTCGGCCTTGGGGGCCCGGCCGCGGATGACGCGGATGGCAACGGATTCCCGCGGATTTTCGAGACGCCGCTCATCTGTGAGTGTTTTTCTGCGGAATCGTAATTACCTACCCTGCACCGAAAACGAGGCTGACAATCAAAGTTTCAGTAACTTTGCCATGCCATGAAGCAACATTACGCCTTGCTCGCCCTCACCTTACCCCCGCTGCGCGCCCCCTCTCCTCTCCCATTGGGAGAGGAGAGGGGGCTGAGCCGCCACCCTTCGTCTTCGCTCAGGGCAGCGGCTCTGGGGGAGTGGTGAGGGCGAAAAGCCACTGCTTTGGCCGTGAGAAACACCCAGGGATGATTCACTCAGTCAACTCAGTCAACTTGCTCCTTGTTGCGTAGCAGGTAGGTAGTTACGCGGAATCTGCGTAATCTGTGGTTTCTCCTCGCCGAGGCGGAACAGTTACCTGAAAAGTTACGGTCAGGGGCAGACGCTTGTCGGGGCTGAAACCGTTGGCCGACCAGCCAGATTAGACGCAATTGTCACGAAATTGTGTGGCTTTTTACTTGCTTTTTCCTGGGTTTTCGTTTATACTGTGGGTAATTGTGGGTAGAAGTGTCGCGAAGTGGAACGCCGGCAACGGCGTTTCTGTGCTTAATAAGGAAAGGCGAACAGATGTTCTTAGGGCGCTATCGCCACAATCTGGATCGCAAGGGGCGGCTGACCATCCCCTCGCGCTTTCGCGAGCCGTTGCAGGGCGGCGCTTATCTGGTGCAGGGGTTCGACCGCAACCTCATGGTGCTCACCCCGTCCGTGTTTGAGCGCATCTATCGCCGCGTCAACGCCCTGAGCATGACCGACCCCGTGGCCCGCCAACTCAAGCGCCTGATTTTCTCCGCGGCCAGCCCCGTCGAAGTAGATAGCGCCGGCCGCATCCTCATCCCGCCTTATCTGCGCGACGCCATCGGCCTGGAGGGCGCGGCCGAGGTGGTCGGCGTGGGCGACTACTTCGAAATTTGGCCTCCCGAGGCCTGGGAGGAGCAAATGGATATTTTGCAAGACGCCGAAGCCAACGCCCGCCGCTTTGCCGCGCTGGACATTTCGCCGGTAGGCGAGGCGCCTGATGCGTAAGCCATGACCGCTGGCCCGCACCAACCTGTTCTTTACCAAGAGATCATCCAGGCCCTGCAGCCGCGCCCTCGCGGCCGCTACGTCGACGCCACCCTTGGCGCAGGCGGTCACGCGTGGGGCATTCTGCAAGCCAGCAGCCCCGACGGCCTGCTTTTGGGTTTGGATGTCGACCCTCACGCGCTGCGCTTGGCTGCAGAACGCCTTGCACCCTTTGGCCGCCGGGCAATCCTCCGCCGCGCTTCGTACACCACCCTGCGCGAGCAGTTGCAAACCTTGGGCTGGCAACAGGTCGACGGCATCGTGCTCGACCTGGGGCTTTCTTCCATGCAATTGGACACGCCGGCGCGGGGGTTTTCCTTCCGCCACGATGCGCCTTTGGATATGCGCTTTGACCCTGACCAGCCTCTCACTGCCGCGCATTTGGTCAACACTTTGGAGGAAGCCGCGTTAGCCGATTTGCTCTGGCGCTACGGTGAAGAGCGCCGTGCCCGCCGGGTGGCGCGGGCCATTGCGCGCCATCGCCCCATCACCACCACTCGCCAACTGGCTGAAATCGTGGCCGCGGTCACCACCTCGGGCAAGCGTAGGATGCACCCCGCAACCCGCACCTTTCAGGCTTTGCGCATCGCGGTCAACCGCGAACTGGCCAATGTGGAAGCGGTGCTCCCCCAGGCGATAGAGGCCTTGGCGCCGGGCGGCCGCCTGGCTGTCATTGCCTTCCACTCCCTCGAAGATCGCCTGGTCAAGCACTATCTGCGCTCGGTGAGCGACCGCTGCACCTGCCCGCCTGAAATGCCTTTTTGCGATTGCGCGGCCCATGCCCGGGTGCGTCTGCTCAAACCTTTCCCTATGCGCCCTGGCGAGGAAGAAGTTGCCCGTAACCCGCGCGCTCGCAGCGCTCGCCTGCGGGTAGCCGAGAAATTGGCATAAGGCTTGCAAGGAAAAGAAGCATGACCCGCAGAAGACGTCCTTCCCTTCCTCAAGCCTACCGTGAACTCCCTTGGCGGCGCAAAGCGCGCTGGCTTGCCGGCGCGCTGGCAGTGGTCGTGGCCGTGTTGGCCGTGCTCTTGCTGGAAGTGCACTTCTCTGCCCAGGCTATCGTGCTGGGGTATCAACTGCGCCGGGTCGAGCGGCGTACCGTGCGCCAGCGGCAAGAAAACGCGGAACTTAAAACCCGCCTGGCCCGCTTGACCAGCGGCGAAATGGTGTGGAAACGCGCCAGGCAGGCGTACCGCCTGCCCGAACCCGACGAAGTGCACTTCGTGCCCGTGCCGGCCGCGGCAGTGGCTACCCCTTCGCCAATGACGATGGCCGTGCCGCAAGTGTCGGCCGAGCCACCTCTGCCGACAGCGTATCGTGAATCGCTGTTGCATTGGCTCATGCGCTATTTGCTGCCTGAGGAACAGCCATGAATCACCCCGTGACGCCCTCTTCTGCTGGAACCTCTCGCCGCGGGCAAGCCTCCTTCCCCGTCTGGCGTTATTTGGTGGCCGCGGGTGCGGTGTTGACGTTGGGCGCGGTGGTGTTGGCGCGTTTGGCAATGTTGCAGCTAGGCCCCGACCGCCGGCTTTGGGCCGATTTACAGCCTTCGACCTATTCTGAGTACGTGTACATTCCCCGCGGGCTGATCTACGACCGCAACGGCCACCTATTGGCCGGCGATGTGCTGGGCTATGAAGTGGACCTCAATTTAGCCCTGGTGCCCAAGGCGGAGCTCAGCCGCGTGGCTCGCGATTTAGCCGCAGTGCTCCGCATGGACCCGGCTCAGGTAGAAGTGCATCTGCAAGAGGCGCAGGCCAAGGCAGACGCGGGTCGGGGTCCGGTGTTGATTCGGCTTGTGCCGTACGTGAGCGACGAGCAGAAAGACGCGCTGGAACAAATGGCTTCTTCTTGGTTTTACCTGAACGCCAAAGGGAAGCGCGTCTCTTTCCGCGGTGCATTGCAGATGTACCGTACCGCGCGGCGGGCGCACCCGGCCGGCGATTTGGCGGCCAACGTGCTGGGTATTGTCTCTGAGTGGGACGGCAAAGGTCATTATGGCGTAGAGGGTTATTACGAAGGTGTATTGCGGGCGCGGCGGGGTTGGTTCCGCCGGCCTTTTGCCCCCTGGTCGGCTGCTGGTGACCGGCACCTGCGCAAGAGCCCTGCGACTTTGTACCTTACCATTGATAGCGCGTTACAAGCCGCTGCCGAAGAAGAGGCCCGACGTGCTCTGGAAAACACGAAATCAGAGAGCGCAGTCATCATTGTTGCCAACCCCCATACCGGCGAGATTTTGGCCATGGCCGTAGCCCCTCGCCCTACCGATGATGACCGGGACGCGGCGCTGGCTTACAAGGCTAAATACCAAGGCTTCAACTTGGCGATTGAAAAGCCCTACGAGCCCGGTTCGGTGTTCAAAGTGATTACCATGGCCGCGGCCATCGACGCCGGAGTGGTCACCCCCGATACGGTGTATCACGACACCGGCGTTTACAAGGTTTCTGGCCGCGGAATTCCCAACTGGGACCGCGGCGCCTGGGGTGACCAGACCATGGTCGGTTGCTTGGGCTACTCGCTCAATACCTGCCTGGCCGCGGTGGCTCACGACAAACTGGGCAAGAAGCGCTTTTACACCTACCTGGCGGCCTTCGGCTTTGGCCGGGAGAGCGGTGTAGATCTGGCTGAGGAGCAGCCTGGCGGCTATCGGCATGATTTCGGCCAGTATAGCGATGGCTGGACTGACTACGACCTGGCCGCCCAAGGGTTTGGCCAAGCCATTCTGGTCAACCCGGTGCAGATGGTGGCCGCGCTTTCGGTGGTCGCCAACGGCGGTTATTTGATTACGCCCCACGTGCTCAAATACGAGATAGAAGAAGGGCGCACTTACCCCTATCATCCTCAGGTGCAGCAACAAGTCATCTCGGCCGAGGCCGCCCGCACCATGCGCCAGATGTTGCACGAGGCGCTGCCCATGGAAACCAAGACCGCCCTGGTGCCCGGCTATAGCGTGGCCGGGAAGACCGGCACAGCCCAAATTGCCGTGCCGGGGCAGGGCTACAGTTGGAGTGTCACCAACGCCTCTTTTGGCGGTTGGTTCCCGGCCGATGACCCGCAATATGTGATTTACATTTGGCTGCAACGCCCCCGCACCTCCCCTTGGGCTTCGGTGGTCGCCGCGCCGGTCTTTGCCGAAATGGTCAAGCGGGTGGCCGTACTGGAAAAAGTGCCCCCCGATGACGTGCGCGCCAAACTGCAGCCCCCGGCCCAGCCATGACTGTCGCAATGGTATCGCTGGCGGGCTGACGTCTCCTCGCTGCGCCTTTGCCTTCTCCGCGTTTATCCGTAACCATCCGCTGGCTATTTCCCAAAGGCCGAACGGTTACGCTACTCTGAGGAAACCGTGCTCACCCTTGCCGACGTGTTAGAAGCCCTGACCGGGCGACGCCCCGACCTGAGCGAGATCATCACCGAAACCGTGGTGGACTCGCGGCAGGCCATCCCCGGCGCGCTGTTCGTGGCGCTGCCCGGCGAGCATCACGACGGCCACGACTTCGTGAGCCATGCCTTTGAGCGCGGCGCTACCGTGGCGTTGATTGCCCGACCGGTGCCCTCGTGCCCCACTTTGGATATTCGCCAAGGCCTGCCGCCCCAACCGTGGGAGGGCTTCCACCTGCCGGGGTGCGTGCTGGTAGACGACACCCTCGCCGCACTGCAGCAATTAGCCCGTTTTTGGCGGCAGAAAATGTCCCACGTGCGGGTGGTGGGCATCACGGGCAGCGTAGGTAAGTCTACCACCAAGGAGTTGGCCGCTCAGGTGCTGAGCAGCCGGTATCGCACCTTGAAAAACGTGGGCAACCTGAACAACGAAATCGGCTTACCGCTGACCCTCTTGCGCCTGACCGAGGGTTACGAGCGGGCGGTATTAGAGATGGGCTTCTACGTGCCCGGCGATATTGCCTTCCTCTGCGATTTGGCCCGCCCCCAGGTGGGCGTGGTGACCAACGTGGGGCTGGTGCACGCGGAGCGGGCAGGTTCTCAAGAGACCATCGCTCGCGGCAAGGCCGAACTGGTCGAAGCCCTGCCCCCCGCGCCCGAAGGCGTGGCCGTGCTCAATTACGACGACCCCTGGGTGCGCGCCATGGCCAAGAAGACCCAGGCGAGCGTCTTTTTCTACGGCCTTTCGCCGCGGGCAGACCTGTGGGCTGACCGCATTGAGGGTTTGGGACTGGACGGCTTGCGGTTGCGCTTGCACCACGGCCGCGAGACCCTGACCATCAAAGTGCCCCTGCTGGGGCGGCATTCCGCACACACGGTGTTGCGGGCGGCCGCAGTGGGCCTGGTGGAGGGCCTCTCGTGGGGCGAAATCGTGGGCGGCTTGCGCATGGGGTACGCCCAACTGCGCTTGGTGGCCGTGCGGGCTTTCAACGGCGCGCTGTTGTTGGACGATACTTACAACGCTTCGCCCCAATCGACTTTAGCCGCCCTCAACCTGCTGGCCGACCTGCCGGGGCGCCGGGTGGCCGTGTTGGGCGATATGCTGGAACTGGGCCCCTACGAGCACGAAGGCCACTGGAAGGTGGGGCTGCGGGCTGCAGAAGTGGCCGATCGCCTGATCACCGTGGGCGAACGCGGGCACATCATCGCCCAGGCTGCCCGCCAATCGGGTATACCCCCCACCGCAGTGCGAGAAACGGCCGACGTGGACGAGGCTGCCCGTGTGCTACGCGAGATTTTGCAGCCCGACGACGTGGTGTTGGTCAAAGGCTCCCGCGGCGTGCACATGGATCGCCTGGTCGCCCAGTTGGAGGATGCAGCGTGATCGTTTCCCCCGCGCCTACCACGTTGGCCTTGAGCCTGGCGGCCTTGAGTTTTGTGCTCACCGTGATTTGGGGCGACCCGTTGCTGCAGATTTTGCGCCACTTCAAGGTGGGTAAAATCATTCGCATCGACGGCCCCCAGCGGCACTTTTCCAAATTGGGCACCCCTACCATGGGGGGGCTGATGATCGTCCTGCCCGTGGTTTTCATGACCTTGCTGCTCAACGCGGGGTGGATTTTGGGCAGAACCTTGGCAGGGCGTTCCGTCCTCTTGCCGGTGGGCGTGCTCTTGGCCTTTGCCGCGGTGGGAGCGATAGATGATTGGGCTGGCCTGCGAGGTCGCAAAGGTGAAGGTCTACGACCGCGCACCAAATTTGCTTTGCAGGTGGTCCTGGCTACCTTAGCGGCCGTCGGCTTGCAATATTACCTGCAGGTGCCACATTTGCTTATCCCCGGCCTGGCAACGCCCCTTTCCTTGGGTTGGTTGTACCTGCCGCTGGCCGTGTTCGTGATTGTGGGCAGCAGCAACGCGGTCAATCTGACCGATGGCCTGGATGGGCTGGCTGGTTTGATTGTGGCCACGGCCTTCGCGGCCTACGGCGGCATCGCGCTGATGCAAGGGCAGGTGTACTTAGCCCGCTTTGCGTTTGTGTTGGTCGGCAGTTTGTTTGGCTTCTTGTGGTACAACGTCCACCCCGCGCAACTGTTCATGGGCGATACGGGCTCCCTTTCGTTGGGTGCGACGTTGGGCGTGGTGGCGTTAATGAGCGGCCAATGGTTGTTGTTGCCTCTGATTGCCATTGTGCCTGTGGCCGAAGCGCTGAGCGTGATGCTGCAGGTTGGCTATTTCAAGATGACCGGAGGTCGGCGGCTGTTCAAAATGTCGCCCTTGCACCACCATTTCGAACTGTTGGGCTGGAGCGAGACCCAGGTGGTGCAGCGGTTTTGGCTGGTGAGTTTGTTGGCCGCCATGTTGGGCGTGGCGATTGCGGTGCAATGAGGTGTTGACGATGACGTCTTGGGAAGGTCGGCAAGTGCTCATCATCGGTGCGGGGCGGCAGGGGGTGGCATTGGCCCGCTATCTCGCGCGCCACGGCGCGCGGGTGGTGCTCAACGACCGGCGCCCTTTAGAGGCGCTGGCGGCTGCCCGCGAGCAACTCGCCGACCTGCCCGTGCAATGGGCAGCCGGCGGCCACCCGCTTTCGCTGCTGGAAAACACCGACCTGGTTTGCCCTTCGGGGGGCGTACCCCTGGAACTGCCTCTGATTCGAGAGGCCGTGCGCCGTGGCATCCCCTTGAGCAACGAGGCGCAAATTTTCATGGAAGCCGCGCCGTGCCCCGTGGCGGGCATCACCGGCTCCGCGGGCAAGACCACCACCACCACGTTGGTGGGGCGCATGGCCGCCAGCGCGGCGGAGGCGGCGCGCGCGATTTCGTATAGCCATAATCGTAACGAAAGCCTGCCTCGCCGCTGGCGCAAAGTGTGGGTGGGCGGCAACATCGGCAACCCCCTCATCGCCGACGTGGACGCCATGTCCCCCGACGACCTGGCCGTGCTGGAACTGTCCAGTTTCCAACTGGAATTGATGCACCTTTCGCCCGTGGTGGCCGCGGTGCTCAACATCACCCCCAACCACCTCGACCGCCACGGCACCATGGCGGCGTACACCGCGGCCAAAGCCCGCATTTTGGACTTTCAAACCCCCGCCGATGTCGCCGTTTTGGGCTGGGAAGACCCCGGCGCCTGGGCCCTGCGCGACCGGGTGGCCGGTCGGCTGCTGGTTTTTGGCCTGACGCCGCCGCCTCCTGGCGTCGACGGTGCGTTCCTGGCGGACGATACCCTAACTTTGCGGCAGGTTGGCCAGACGACGCGGCTCTTCCCCCGCAGCCTGGTGCGCCTGCGGGGGGAGCACAACCTGCGCAACGTGCTGGCTGCTGCAGCCGTGGCTCATGCCTTGGGCCTGACGCCTGCGCACATGCGCGCCGGGGTCGAGGGCTTTACCGGCGTGCCCCATCGGCTGGAACTCGTGCGGGTGCTGGATGGTGTGGCCTGGTACAACGATTCCATCGCCACCGCGCCCGAACGGGCTATGGCCGCGTTGCGCTCCTTCGACGAGCCGTTGGTGCTGCTGGCCGGTGGCCGCGACAAGAAATTGCCGTGGGATGCCTGGGCTGCCCTGGTACGCCAGCGGGTGCGGGTGCTGGTGCTGTTTGGCGAGGCCGCGGATTTGATCCTGCAGGCCCTCGCGCGGGCCGAAGGCCCGCTTCCCGAAAAGGTGTTGCGCTGTCACACCCTGGAAGAGGCAGTGCGGGCCGCGTATCACGCGGCCGAGCCGGGCGACGTGGTTTTGCTTTCCCCCGGCGGCACGAGTTACGATGCGTTTCGCGATTTTGCCGAACGTGGTGAGAGGTTCCGAGCATGGGTGAACGCACTGTGAGCACATCCCGGATGCCGCGCTGGCTGCAGGGCACCGATGGCTGGCTACTGCTGGCGGTGGTGATTTTGGCCCTGTGGGGGCTGGTGATGGTGTATTCCACCGGCGCGGAGGTGGAGGTGCTGCGCACGCCCCAGGGTGCGGCCGTTGACCCCTTGGCGCTGTTCCGCCGGCAAGCGATGTTTGTGGCGATCGGCGCCGCGTTGGCCGTGTTGTTGGCCGCGATAGATTATCGCCGCTGGGAGCGCTGGGCGCCGTTGGTGCTCATCGGCACTTGGTTGGCGCTGCTCGCGGTGTTGGTGCTCAGCCGCCTTTCCGGCGGGGTGGGACGGTTTTTGCTCGGCGGTTCCTTTCAGCCCTCGGAGATTGCCAAGGTGGCCACGGTGTTCTACCTCGCGGTCTGGCTGGCGCGGCGGGGCGAGAAAATCAACGACCGGGAGTACGGCTTGATGCCCTTAGGTTTTTTGGTGGGCGTTAGCGGTGGGCTGGTGATGTTGGAGCCCGATTTCAGCGCCGCGGCCACGATTGTGGGTATCGGTTTTTTGATGTTTTTCCTCGCTGGCGGCAGCCTGCGGCAGTTGCTGTTGGTGGTGGTGGCCGCGGTGGCCGGCGGGGCGCTGGTGGTGTTGTTTTACCCCCAGGGCCTCAGCCGCTGGTCGGGCTATGTGGCCGGGCTGCGCGACCCCCGGCAGGCCGCGTATCAGATTCGCCTGGCCATGGCCGCGGTCAGCCGCGGCGGTTTGCTGGGCGTGGGCCCGGGGCAATCGCAACTCAAGGTGAGCGGTTTGCCCTTGGCGCACACCGATAGCGTGTTTGCTGTGGTGGCCGAAGAATTCGGCCTGGTGGGCGCGGCAGTGATGATTTTCTTGTTCGGCGTGGTGGTGTGGCGGGGCATCGGCATTGCCCTGCGCGCCCCCGACCGTTACGGCCGTTTGTTGGCTGGCGGGCTAGCCTTGTGGTTGGGCCTGGAGGCTTTCGCGAATATGGCCATGATCGTCAACGTCTTGCCTTTGGGCGGCAACACTTTGCCGTTGATCAGTTATGGCGGTTCCAGTTTGGTGACCACGCTGGTTGCTGTGGGCTTGCTGCAGAGCGTGGCGCGGGCTTCCGCACGCGCCCAGCAAGCCGAAAGGAGCGATACGGGTGCGGTTGTTAGTTTGCGCGGGCGGGACCGGCGGCGGCGTGTATCCCGCGCTGTCCGTTCTGCAAGCGTTAGGCGATGAGGTTGAAGCCGTGCTCTGGGTCGGTGGTGAAGGCGGCATGGAGGCCGACCTGGTGACCCGTGCGGGTGTGCCCTTTCGGGCGATTGCCGCGGCCGGGGTGCACGGCGTGGGGCTGCGGCGTCTGCCGGGCAATGCCTGGCAGTTGTTGCGCGGTTATCGCCAGGCGCACCAGGTGCTGCGCGACTTCCGCCCCGACGTGCTCTTCTTCACCGGCGGCTATGTGGCCGTGCCGGTGGGGCTGGCGGGGCGGCGCATCCCCACCGTGCTGTACGTGCCCGATATCGAGCCGGGCCTGGCGCTGAAAACGTTAGCCCGCCTGGCCGACCGCATCGCGGTCACAGCCGAAGATTCGCGGCGCTTCTTCCCCCGGCATCGGGGCGTGGAAGTGACCGGCTACCCCCTGCGTCAGGAACTTCTGACCTGGGAACGCGCCGCGGCCCGCGCCCACTGGGGTCTGCCTGCGGAGGCGCAGGTGTTGTTGGTGTTCGGCGGCAGCAAAGGCGCACGCTCCATCAACCGCAGCCTGCTGGCCGCGCTGCCCCAACTGCTGCCCCACATGCACATTTTGCACATTACCGGCCGATTGGATTGGCAGGAGGTCGACGCGGCCCGCACCGCCCTGCCTGACGACCTGAAGGCGCGCTATCGGGCTTTCCCTTATCTGCACGAAACCATGGGCGCCGCCCTGGCCGCGGCCGATTTGGTGGTCTCGCGGGCTGGCGCGTCGGTTTTGGGCGAGTTCCCCTTTTTTGGTTTGCCCGCGGTGCTGGTGCCTTACCCTTATGCCTGGCGCTACCAGCAGGTCAACGCGGCTTATTTGGCCGCGCGCGGGGCGGCCAAAATTCTCCCTGATGAACGGTTGGCTGCCGATTTGGCTTCGTCGGTGCTGGCATTGATGGCCGACCGAGCGGCTCGGGCGCGTATGGCCGAGGCCATGCGCTCGTTGGCGCGGCCCGATGCAGCCCGGCGTATCGCCGCTGTGCTGCGGCAGGCCGCCCGGCAGGAGGTGTAACCCATGTTGACCCTCGGCGGTTTTATGGCTCTGAGCATTGGCTTGTTTGCCATCATTGGCCTGCTGCGCGGCGCCTGGAAGGAATTTTTGGTCACCACCAGCGTGCTTGTGGCTTTATCGTTGCTCGGGCTGGTGGAAAGCAAATGGCCTGAGGCTATGGCTTGGGTGGCCCATAATAACCAATTGCCGCAAACTTTGCTCCCCGGTAAGGGCCCTTTGTCCGCGCAGATGATGACCTTGGTCAAAGACGCTAAGGCGCTTTTCTGGTTTCGAACGATGGTTTTTGGGACGCTGGTGTTCTTTGGCTATCAGACCCCTCGCTTCCGGTTGCAAGGAGGAGGACGCTTCAACCGGATGCAATCTGCGGTGCTTGGTTTGGTGTTCGGTGCAGTGAACGGCTTTCTGATTATCGGCACTGTGTGGTATTTTCTGCACGCTGCCCGTTATTTCCCTTTTCACCCTTATTTGCAACCCCCGGGCAGTTGCGGGCATATCGATAGCCTGACGCAGCATTTCCTGAACGTTTTACCACCCATTTACTTGAAAGGCCATCTGCTCCACGGGCTGCTGATTGTAGCCATGGTTTTGGTTTTAGTGTTTTTCGTTTGAGGTGATGTCGATGCAGGCACCGTTGCGGGTTCATTTTGTGGGCATTGGCGGCACCGGGCTTTCGGCCATGGCTCGGGTGCTGGCCGAGCGCGGCTGGGTGGTCACGGGGTCGGATCGCGCGGCTTCCCCCCGCACCCGGTCTTTGTCGGCCCTGGGTGTGGAAGTGGTGGTGGGGCACGCGCCCGACCTGGCCCGCCAGGCCGACGTGGTGGTGCGCTCTTCTGCCGTGCCCGACGACGACCCCGACGTGCGCGCTGCGCGGCAGGCCGGGGTGCCGGTGCTCAAGCGTCGCGCCTTCCTCCCCTACCTCACCGCGGGGCAGCAGGTGCTGGCCGTAGCCGGCAGCCACGGCAAGACCACCACCACGGCCATGCTGGCCTGGGTGCTGACCGAATTGGGGCAAGACCCCTCCTTCATCATCGGCGCCGAGGCGTTAGACCTGGCCGCCAACGCCCACGCAGGCCAAGGTGAGTTTTTCGTGATCGAGGCCGACGAATACGATTTCATGTTCCTCGGCTTGCAGCCTTACGCCGCGGTGGTCACGAACATCGAGCACGACCACCCTGACCTCTTCCCCACGCCGGCGGCGTTTTTCGCCGCGTTTCGGGCTTTCGTAGAGCGCATCCGCCCCGACGGCCTGTTGCTGGCGTGCGCGGACGACGCGGGCAGCCGCCGCCTGGCCGCAGTTTCGCCTCGCCCCACTTGGACTTACGGCCTTGCGGCCACCGCGGCTTACCGCGCGGCACGCGTCCGCCCCACGCCTCAGGGCGGCATGGCGTTTGCGGCTTATTTTGGGGAAGAGCAACTGGCCGAGGTCAGTTTGCGGGTGCCCGGAGAGCACAACGTGCGCAACGCGCTGGCCGCCTTGGCCATGAGCCATCGCCTGGGGCTGGACGTGACCGCCGCAGCCGAGGCGTTGAGCCGTTTCCGGGGCACGGGGCGGCGTTTTCAGGTGGTCGGCGAGGCCGCGGGCGTGCTGTTGATCGACGATTACGCCCACCACCCCACCGAAATCCGGGCCACGTTGGCCGCGGCACGGCAGCGTTACCCAGAGCGCAGCCTGTGGGCGGTGTGGCAGCCCCACACCTTCAGCCGCACTCGCACCCTGTTGCCCGATTTCGCCACCGCTTTTGCCGCGGCCGATGGCGTGGTGGTGACGGAGGTCTTCCCCGCGCGCGAAGCCCCGCCGCCCGACTTCGGCGGCCAGCAGGCAGCCGCGGCCTTGCAGCACCCGCGCGTGCTTTTCGCCCCCACCCTGCGGGACGCCGCGGAACTGCTCCTCGCCCATGTGCGCCCCCCCGCGGTGGTGCTGGTGCTCTCGGCCGGCGACGCGCCTCAAATCACCCGCTGGGCTTTGGAAGGATGGCAGCATGTGCGCTGAACACGACCGCTACCAGCAGGTGTTGGATTTCTTCGGCCCGCGCGCCCAGCGCCATGCCCCCCTCGCGGCCTACACTTCGGCGCGGGTGGGCGGCCTGGCCGACGTCCTGCTCACGGTGCGCGATCCCCGCGAGTTGGCGCTGGCAGCCCGTCACCTCTGGGCCTGGAATCTGCCGTTTTGGGTGCTGGGCGGCGGCTCGAACGTCTTGATTGCCGACCAGGGCGCGCGCGGGGTGGTGGTGCTCAACCGGGCTCGGCAGGCCACTTTCCACACCGCGGGCGAAACGCCCACCCTGTGGGCGGCTTCGGGGGCCAACCTGGGCAGCCTGGCGCGCCGCGCCGCACAGCAGGGCCTGGCCGGCCTGGAATGGGCGGTGGGCATTCCAGGCACCGTGGGCGGTGCGGTGGTCGGCAACGCGGGCGCGCATGGCCGCGACACCGCGGCTGCGCTCCAGTTGGCCGAAATCTTGCATAAGGAAGAAGGGCGACGCCGCTACACGCCGCAAGACCTGGGCATGGCTTACCGCACCAGCCGCCTCAAAACCCGACCGCACCAGGCCGTGGTGCTCAGCGCCACTTTTCGCCTGCAGAAAGACAAACCCCAAGACGTGCAAGCGCGGCTCGAGGCCTTCAACGAGCAGCGCAAGCGCACCCAGCCGCCGGGCGCCAGCATGGGCTCCATGTTCAAGAACCCGCCGGGCGATTACGCAGGCCGCCTCATCGAGGCCGCGGGGCTGAAAGGCGCCACGGTGGGCGATGCTGAAATCAGCACCGTGCACGCCAACTTCTTCCTCAACAAAGGCCAGGCCACGGCACAACACATTTGGGCCCTGATGTACCTGGCTCGCACCACCGTGGCCCAAAAGTTTGGCGTGTGGCTGGAGCCGGAAATCCAGTTGTTGGGCGCGTGGCCGCCCGAGGCCGTGTATGCCCTCTACGAAGAGGAAAATTTGCCGCCCATCACGCCTCTGCCGCGCCCCAAGGAGGCCGCATGAACGAGAAATTGCGCCTGTTAGTGCTCTTTGGCGGCCGCTCAGGCGAGCACGAAGTCTCGCTGATGTCGGCGCGCTCGGTGCTCGGCGCCCTCGACCGGGAGAAGTACGACGTCATCCCCGTGGGCATCACCAAAGAGGGCCGTTGGCTGGCCGGGCCCCACGCCTTAGAGGCGTTCACCGCCGGCGAGTTCACCGATCTGGTGCCGGTAACCCTGTTGCCCGACCCGTCGCGGCGAGGGCTTTGGCGCTGGGAAGGTGAGCGCCTGCAGCCTTACGCCGCGGTGGACGTGGTCTTCCCGGTGTTGCACGGCCCCTTCGGCGAAGACGGCACTTTGCAAGGCTTGCTGGAATTGGCCGACCTGGCCTACGTGGGCGCTGGGGTGGTGGGCTCGGCCGTGGGCATGGACAAAGGCATTTTCAAAGACGTGATGCGCGCCCACGGTTTTGCGGTCAGCCCTTACCTGGTGTTGACTCGTGGGGAAGTGGAGGCCGCCGCGGAGGAAGTGGCTGCCCGCTGTGAAGCGCAACTGCGCTACCCCATCTTCGTCAAACCGGCCAACCTGGGCTCCTCGGTGGGCATCACCAAAGCCCACAATCGGCAGGAACTGCTGGCCGGGCTGCGCCTGGCGTCCCTTTACGACCGCCGTTTGGTGGTCGAGCAGGGCGTGGACGCCCGCGAAATCGAGGTCAGCGTGTTGGGCAACGAAGCGCCCGTAGCCTCGGTGCCGGGCGAAATCATCCCGGCTGCGGCCTTCTATTCTTACGAAGCCAAGTATGAGGATGAAGCCTCGCAACTGGTCATCCCCGCGGCGCTTAGCCCCGCCAAAACCGAAGAAATCCGCCAACTGGCGGTAGCCATTTATCAGGCCGTCGATTTGGCGGGCATGGCGCGGGTGGACTTCCTGCTGGAAAAGACCACCGGCGTGTGTTACATCAACGAGGTCAACACCCTTCCGGGCTTTACGCAGATTAGCATGTACCCCAAACTTTGGGAGGCCAGCGGCCTGTCTTATTCGGAATTGTTGGATCGTCTGATTGCGCTGGCGTTGGCGCGGTACGACACCCGTCGCCGCCTGCGCCGCGAGCGTTAGCCCTGGTGAGGCATTCCGAGCGTCGTTGTTCAGCCTTGAGAAAATTGGAGCGATTTAGGATTAGCGATTTAGGATTTAGGATTAGCGGTTTGGGATTAGCGGTTTGCGCCGCCTCCCGCATCCCGCCTCCCTCATCCCGCACCCCGCACCCCGCTCTAAGGCTGAAAAGATACTTTCGAGCGTTTTTCAGGAGTAGGTCGTCATGTTTCGTAAGCGAGCGCGCACAACCCTCAGCCGGGCCGAGATGGTGCGGCAACGGCGGCAAACCAAACAAGCCACTGCGGTAAAGCCGTCGCGAACTCATAAGCGCCGCAGCACGGCAGCAGCCTCACCGCCTGCATCGGTGGTGGTAAGCCGCTACGGTATGGGTCAGGCGGTAGCCTCGGCCTCTGCGCCGCGGCCACGGGTGGCCGGCGCCCGCCGCCTGCGCGTGAGCCGCCGTGGTTACACCGAAGTGGTGGCCTCGGTGCCCCTCCCGGCCTTGGGGTGGCGCTGGCTTTCGTTGACCCTTGCCAGCCTGACGCTGTTTTTGCTCGCCGCGCTGTGGTTCGCACCCTTCTTTCGGGTTGATGTGCCGCAGGTACAGGGCGTGCGTTATCTGCCGGCCGGTGAGGTGGCCGTGGCGTTGCCGGTGCGCAACCGCCCCGTGGTGGCGCTCAACCCCGCGCGGTTGGCCGCTGACCTGCAGGCGAGTTTCCCCGCAGTGGCCGACGTGCGCGTGCGGGTGGGCTTCCCGAACCGGGTTGCCGTGGTGGTGCAAGAGCGGCAGCCGGTGTTGGCGTGGCGGGCGGTCTCGCGCACCTGGTGGATCGACGCCCACGGCCTGGCCTTTACCCCGCCAGTGACCAAGACCCCTCCTGGGCTGCAGGTGGTGCAGGCCGATGTGTTCCCCCAGGCGGCCACCAAAGTGCGCACGGGGCTGTGGCAGGTGCTTTCGCCGCAGCAGGTACAATCGTTGCAGGCGTTGAGCCGCGCCGTGCCCCAGGGTACGCCCTTGGTGTTTAGTGCCCGTTATGGCTTGGGCTGGCAAGCGCCCGAGGGTTGGCAGGTGTTCGTGGGCCGCGAGATGACCGGCCTTCCGCAGCGGCTGGCGCTGTATCAGGCCATTGCCCAATGGCTGCGGAAGGAAGGTGTCCGCCCGGCAATGATCGACCTGGCTTCACTGCGGACGCCGTATTATCGCCTGAAAATGGAGCCGTAGCCGTGGAAGAGCAATCTTTGGTAGTGGGTATTGACGTCGGCACGACGAAAATCTGTACTTTAGTCGGTCGCCCCGAGACCGATGGGCGGGTGCGGGTGATCGGCGTGGGCATCGAGCCTTCGCGCGGCATGAGCAAAGGCACGGTGGTGGATATGCGCTCGGCCGCGCAGGCCATCGCCCGCTCGGTAGACAAGGCTGCGCGCACCGCGGGCCTGGAAATCGCTTCCGCGCTGGTCAGCCTGGCGGCTTCGCACGTTTCGGGCGAAATCAGCCGCGGGGTGGTTGGCGTTTCAGGCGGCGTGGTTGACGCCCGCGACGTGCAGCGGGCTGTGGAATCGGCGCAGGCCATTGCTGTGCCCCAAGGCCGGGAAATCGTGCACATCATTCAGCGCGCCTTTCGCCTCGACGAGCAGGAAAGCGTGCGTGAGCCCTTAGGAATGCACGGCTACCGGCTGGAGGCCGAAGTGCACATCATCACAGCGTCGAAGGCTTCAGTGGCCAACCTGCGAGAATGCGTGCAGGCCGCGGGGGTGGACGTAGCCCACTTTGTGCTCAACCCGCTGGCCGCGGGCGAGGCCGTGCTTACCGATACCGAGCGCGAGATGGGCGTTGCAGTCTGCGACGTGGGCGGCGGCACTACCGACCTGGCCGTGTATATCGGCGGCGACGTCTGGCATACTGCGGTCATCCCCGTGGGCGGCAATCACATCACCCGCGACCTGGGATATCTGTTCCACCTGCCCTTGGAGCGGGCTGAAGCCGTCAAACTGCGCCACGGCCACGCCGACCCCGCGGCTGTGCCCGCGGACGAGGTGCTCACGGTGCGTTCCTTTGGCGACGCAGAGACCGTGCACATCCAGCGCCGCGAGATGGCCGAAGTGATCGAAGCGCGGGTGCGCGAAATTTTGCAGATGGTGCACCACGAGTTACACCGCTCCGGCTACAGCGGCCTGCTGCCCGCGGGGGTGGTTTTTACCGGCGGCAGCAGCCTGCTGAAGGGCTTTCAGGCCCTGGCGCGCGAAGAGTTGAACTTGCCGGTGCGCCTGGCCAAGCCCGAACGCGCCTTTGGCATGGTCGACCGCATCCAAAACCCGGCTTTTGCCACCAGCGTGGGCCTGCTGCACTGGGCTTCGCTGTTCGAGCAATCGGCCATTCCGCCCGAGGAGCGCCGTCGCTCTCACGAAGGCGAATGGGCGGGAAAGGTCAAGCGTTTTTTGCGTTTGCTCTTCCCGTGAGGTGAGCCTCACGATAGAGAAGTTCGTTTCGCCCCACTTATTTGAGGAGGTTGTGATGACCCAACAAGCATTGTTCCCTGAAGGTGAATCCTTCGCCCGCATCAAGGTGGTGGGCGTGGGTGGCGGCGGTGGAAACGCCGTTAATCGGATGATCGACGAGCAGGTGCAGGGCATTGAGTTCATCGCGGTGAACACCGATGCGCAGGCCTTGCTGCTTTCCAAAGCGCCGCTGCGGGTGCATATTGGCGAAAAAGCGACCCGCGGGTTGGGCGCTGGCGGCGACCCCGAGGTGGGGCGCAAAGCCGCAGAGGAATCGGCCGAAGACCTGTATCAGGCGTTAGAAGGCGCGGACATGGTGTTCATCACCGCGGGGATGGGCGGCGGCACGGGCACCGGCGCTGCGCCGGTGGTGGCTAAAATCGCCAAGGACATCGGCGCGCTGACCATCGGCGTGGTCACCCGCCCCTTCTCTTTCGAGGGCGCGCGGCGGGCCAAGGTGGCCAAAGAAGGCATCGAGGCCCTGAAAGACAACGTCGACACCTTGATCGTCATCCCCAACGACCGCCTGCTGCAGATCGTGGATAAGAAAGCCGGTCTGCAAGAAGCGTTCAAGACCGCAGACGACGTGCTCCGCCAGGGCATCCAGGGCATTTCGGAACTGATCACCGTGCCCGGCTTGATCAACCTGGATTTTGCGGATGTCAAAGCCATCATGTCGGAAGGCGGCGCAGCCCTGATGGCTGTGGGTCAGGCCGAAGGCGAAGAGGCGGCGCGCGAGGCAGCCGAGCGGGCGATTTTCAGCCAGTTGCTGGATATTACCATCGACGGCGCTCGCGGCATCCTCTTCAACATCACCGGCGGCCCCGATTTGACCCTGTATCAGGTGAACCAGGCCGCGGCGATCATCAAAGAGGCGGCGCACCCCGACGTGAACCTGATTTTCGGCGCGGTCATCGACCCCGAAATGGGCGACGCGGTGCGGGTGACCGTGATTGCCACCGGGTTCGATTATTCAGACCGGTCGCTGCCGCGGCGCCGGGCGGCCAGCGCGCCGGCGCGGCAGGAGCGCCCCAAGGCCGCGGTGGCTGCGGAAGTGGGCGCTGCGGCACCGACCCGCTCGCGCGAATTTCAGCGCACGGTCGATACCGACGACCTGGAAGTGCCGACGTTCATCCGCAAGCGGTTGAATCGGCGGTAAGCCAGAGCAGTCTTTGGGCCTTGGCCTGCCAGGAGGAGGCAGCCAAAGGCTGGCGAACGGGTAACCATAGCCGCAGCGGAGGTGAAATGCCCGCGCGTCATCGGCCCTCCTCCCGATGGCGCAGGTGAAACGCTGCGGCTTTGGTGGGGCGTTCGCCATAGGGGTGCTCGCCACGCGGGCACCCCTATGGCGCGTGGGCTCGCGGCCGGCCTGTCGTCGCGTCGGCCGTTGCCTGCGATGCGATGGCGCGGCAGGGTTTTGGGGCTATGTGGGGTTTTCCGCTCTGGTTTTGCGGCCTACGGGGTCGTTCCAGAAAAACAGCCAATTGAAGAAGATGGCCAGCAGGTAGCACCCCATGGTGATGAGGAAAGGCGGCCCGAAGCCGTAGTGGTCTTGCAGCCAGCCGGAGAGGGAGGGGCTGAGCATCCAACCAAAACTCCAGGCCATGCTCAACAGGCTGGCGACCGTGGCGCGGGCGTTGCCTTCCACCCGTTCCATCACGAAGTTTTGGTACACGGGTGTGCCCATGTTCATCAGCGCCAGGCGCACTAAGTAGGCCGCGGCGCTCAAGGCAAACCACGGGGCGAAGCCCAAAATGGCCAAAAAAGGGATGGAAAAGGCCTGAGCCAGCACCACAGTGGGGATTTTACCCAACCGATCCGCGATAGGCGGGGCGATCATAAAGCCCAACGCCATGGTTAGCGACCCCCAGGCGAAGAGGGTGCCGATGGTGGTGTCGGGTTGATGATAAACCTGCCGGAAAAAGAGGTTCATGAAAGGCATGATCATGCCGCCGCCCAGGGAGATGAAAATGACCGGCAGCAAGAGTTTGCTCAACAGGCGGGGGTGTTGGGCCGCGTAGCGGATGGGGGCAAACACCGAGCGCTCGTGGGGTTTCGCTGTGCCGCGGCGACCGCGCAGCAAAAGCAGGGGAATCAAAGCCAGGAAGGAAAGGGAGCCGACGACTAACAAGGCGCTCGCGTAGGCTTGGAGCGAGGTGGGCGACGCGCCATGCCAAGGCGCCAACCAGGTGGGCAGATAGCCGCCGATCCACTTACCGGCAAAGGAGGCCAACATTTGCAGGCCGGTGCCAAAGCCGAAGAGATAGACCCGCTCGGCCTCGGTGCTGTTTTCGACCAGGAAAGGCGCCATGGTCACGGTCAGCAGACTTTGCCCGATGCCTGAAAGTACGTTCATGGTGTAAAGCACTCCCAGGAGGGGAAAAATCACCATGCTGAGCACCGCCAGGCTTACGATGGTGGTGCCAGCGAGTAACGATCGTTTGCGCCCCAGTAGGTCGCCCAGGTAGCCCATGGGCAAGGCGGCCAAGAAAACCGTGGTGTAGTTGACCGTGACCAGTTGGCCTACCAGTTCATTGGTGTAGCCCAGGCTGAGGACGTAGAAATTGAAGAGCAGATGAAAAACCCCCATCGCCAGGCTGGTAAGCACCACGCTCAACAAAAAGAGACGGGCGTTGTAACCGAACGCGCGGATTCGCTTCGTATAGTCAAAGATGGCGTTCATGGCTCGTCGGAGCAATTTCATTCATCACCCTCTATTTGATGGCTTGTAGATTGATGCATTGATGGTCGAGACTATTCGGCACAGAGGCGCGGAGCGAAACACAAAGACGCCTAGGCGCAGAGAAAGCAAAGATGCAGCACAGAAGGGTGCAGGGCGGGTAAGGGCGAGGAACGCCTCGCCCCGGCGCCTTGACAACGTTTGGGAAAGCGGCGCCTCGCCGCCGCACGCCAAAGAAAATCTGCCGATAGAGGCTTTTTGCCACCACGTAGGGAAATCTCTGCTGTTTGTTGCCGTCAGGCCAGCCGAGAGAGGCGCCCAAGCAACCAGGCGCCAAGTAACCAAGCACAACCAGGTAGCCGCCTCTCTTTTTTTTTTACCTTACTCCCTCCATACCTTATTCCAAACAGACGGGCGGGCGTGGGCTCCACAGGGCGTTTAGGATGCTTGTTTAGGTTGCCGCAAGGGGAGTTCCACGTAAAAGGTGCTGCCTTTCCCCAATTGGCTTTCTACCCAAATGCGGCCGTGGTGGCGCTCGACGATGGACTTGACGATGGCCAACCCCAGCCCCGTGCCTTTGTTTTTGGGTTGACCACGCTGGACGACTTGGAAGAATTTTTCGAAGAGCCGTTGCTGGTCGATGGGGGCGATGCCGATGCCGTTGTCTTTGACGGCCAACACCAAGTTCCCGTTTTGGGCGGCGCGTCCAATAACGATGATTTCGCCGCCTTCCGGCGTGTATTTGATGGCATTGTCCAGCAGATTGTGCAACATTCGGCTGAAGAGCATGGGGTCGGCTTCGATGAGTAGCGGCATATCTGGCGCGATGTCGGTGTGCAAGGCAATGTTTTTTTGTTTGGCTTGGGGTTGCCAGTGCCGTACCACTTCTTCCAGGGCGTCTAACACCGGCATCAATTGTACTTGCAGCCCTACGCCGGCTTCAATGCGTCCCAAGTCAAGCAGATTGTCTACCAGTTGGCTCATATCGAGCGCGCTTTGTCGAATTTGCGCGACGTATGTTTTTTGCCGCTCGTTGAGTTCGCCGACCAGGTCGAGCATTTCAGCATAGCCTTTGACTAAAGTGAGGGGTTTTCGCAGGTCGTGGCTGACGGTAGCCACGAATTCAGACTTGAGCGCGTCCAATTCTTTGAATTGGGTGATGTCGCGCAGGATGCAGACCCGACCCAGGGGTTGTTGGGCGTCGACGCCGGCCACCGTGGCGAAGTAGACGCGTTTCCCCAAGTTGACCTCTTCGGAGAAAGGCAACGACTCTTCTCGACGCAGCAACGTGACCAGTTCGGGAGCCGCGATCACTTCCTCTAACGGCCGGTTTAATGGTTCTTGGATGAGGCGGTGTTCCAGCGCGGCTTTGTTGGCCAATATCAGGTGTTCCTGTTGGTCGGTGACCAAGATGGGGTCGGGTGAGGCGTTGAGCACGGCCAACAACCGCTGGCGGCGCACTTCAGCCATGAAGTAGAGCCGAGCGGTGTAGGCGGCCATGGCCATCTGAAAGCCCAACGTGTTCAGATAGCGCATTTCCTCGTCGGTGAAAAGGTGGGGCGTTGTATAGACCACGAACAGCACGCCCAAGAAGCGGCGTTCGTAATGCAGCCCCACAGCCAGTAAGGCGCGAGGGCGGGTGGGTAAGTTGGGGAAGTTGGGGGTTGCTGGCGGGTAGTGGTCGATGCGGATGATGTGTTGTTTGCGGGCGGTGGCGAGCAAGATGTCGTCTAAGGCGCGGTATTGTTCCGCTATGGCGCCGCGGCCAAAGCGGGTGGGGTAGTCGTCGGCGTGGTCGTCGGGCAAGGCTTCGGGCGATAGCACGATGCGCGCCGCGGCCGCACCTTTGGTCAGCGCGGCTCCCAGCACCGCCCATGCCGCTTTTTCTGCATCCAATGAGGCGGCTACGCGCTGGCTGGTGTGCAACAGGCGGTTGAGTTCCTGGATGCGGTCTTGCAGCCGTTGGCGCATGTGTTCTAAAGCGCGGGCTAACTGG
The DNA here is from genome assembly GCA_027053355.1 of Anaerolineales bacterium. Classification (GTDB taxonomy): domain Bacteria; phylum Chloroflexota; class Anaerolineae; order Anaerolineales; family DRMV01; genus DRMV01. The sequence continues at coordinate 28,218 of JALUDX010000084.1, forward strand.
CCGATTTCGTCTTCAGAGGCTAAGGTGACTGGCTGGTCGAGATGGCCTTGGGCGATGCGTTGTGCTGCGCGGGTGAGGGTGTGGAGCGAGCGGGTGCTGGCGGTGAGCAGCCCATGAATCGCTCCTAATTCGAGCAAGGTGAGCAGTACCACGCTCAAGGTCAGTGGCCATGTGTTTTTCAGCACGATGCTTTGTAGGGTGGCTGTCGAAACCGCCGCGGCGATGTGCCACGGGTCGCTTGGAATTTGCGCACTGCGGAACAGATAACGCTGCCCGAAAAAGTTGGTGATGGTATCTTGGTGATTTTGGATGGCAAGAGGGGCGCTTTCTTGTAGCCAGCCCAAGTTAGGGCTGGTGGCGTAGAGAATGCGGCCTTCCTGGTCTAAAATGACCGCTCCGCTAAGCACGGTGCCGTTTTTTTCGTCGCGTAGGTTGTCCAGCGCAGTAGTGATGATTTTCGCCCCGGGGCTTTGGCGCAGGTCAGCATGACCAATGAGAAAACGCGGCTCTTGTGAGAGGTTTTGATTGCTCGTCTGGGGCAGCGGGGCAGCAAAGGCCACCAAGGTGAGATTTGCTTCAGGGAGGGTCACCGCGCAGTGATAAGAGGGGAAATGGCTTTCTCTGAGAAATCGGATTAGGTTTTGGACTTCGTTGGGGTCTAAGCGGGAAGGCTCTTGGCCTTGGGTTGAGGGAGAGGGGCTCTTGGCCCTGGGGAATGGTGAGTAAGCGGCTTGTACTTTCCCCTGGGCATCGGTGAGCAGCAAAGCGGTGAAGAAGAAACTTTGGGTGGTGAGTTGGTGTAACACCTGGGTGAGTTTTTCTTTTGAAGTGTTGCGTAAGCGCGGGTCTTGGGCGAAATCGCGGATGAGTTGCTCACCTTGCTCGGTGAACAGAGGCACGTTTCTCTTAGCGATGGTGATGTTGTTGTCCAGTTGCGTAAACAGCAAACGCTGTGCTGTGCGCTGTGCCATGAGCCAGTTCCCCACCAGAATGCTGAGCGCAACCACGGTCATCAGACCGACCATCACCGCGGAAAACTGGCGTCCCAACGAGCGCACTACGGGCGAGGGGCGCAACGGTCCGCGATGCCCCCAGCCCTCAGGGTGCCAGAACGCGACGCCCTGGGCGATCAAAGCGGCTACCACAAGGGCCGCGAATTCGTAGAAGATGAACGTGACCGCATACGCGGTTACGAAATCCAGCCGCACAGTCAACGGTGTGTGGCTGGGAATCAGCGCAGCCGTTGGCTGCAAGAAGAACAAAATGATCGGTAAGGGCACCAGCGCACCTAACGGTTGGCGCAGCAGGCGATAGACGCGCCCTTTATAGGGTTGCCAGTAGGCAAAACTAAACACCCACGCCAAAGTGGCCTCTACAAAAGGCGTGGTAGGTAGGTGGTTTCCCCACAAGGCTACGATGAGGCCGCTCAGAAAAGCCAGTACCATGGAGGCCGGTGCACCCAGCAGCCCGGCAGCCAACATCCACCCGATGGCTGCCAAGGGGGTGAAGGGGATTTCTCCCGTTGCCATGGGCGTGGGCAGGTGAAGCGGCTTCCCCAAGCCGCGCAGGCTGATGGGCGTCAGCAACAAAGTGAGCGCCAGTAGCGCGACAAAGATTTTCCATTGCCCCCGGCGACTTTCTAAGGGGCGGGTGAGGTAGGCGGCCACCATTAGACCGGCCAGCCACAGCACGAGCAATCCCCACCCCCACCAGGGGCAGGCGATGAGATAAGCGGGTTGGGTATAAAGCCACTGCATGCGGTTTCGTCGTCAGGGGGCAAGGGAGATGAAAGACGGCCTATTGCGCGGTGGCCGCTCGCCGCGAGGCGAAAAGGTCATGCCACCTGCTGGTTCTCATTGCCCCAGAGAAGGCGACATGGCAGTCGTTAGGCGAGAAAGACAACATCCCGACGCACGAGTTTTGCTGCGTCGCTTTGCCCATTTTAACACATTCTGCGCCCACAGGGTTTCTCAATAATGCTCACCTTTACCCTTTTAACCTTATCCGCCCCCGAGCCTTCGAAGGCGGTTTGGGCGGCGAAGGTGTGAGAAGCAAGATTTTAGAAAAACCTGCTGCGCCCAACCGTGGTTTGACTTTCTGGGTTGATGGGGATATACTGAAAATAACCAAACTGCTTTAGGATACACAGTACGCCATGGGTAGAGAACAAAACCCGGCGGCAGTGTGGGTGTCGTCTTACGCTTTTGGGAGGGTTCAGCGATGGATGACCAGCAGCAATTGCACGATGTTGAACCCGCGGTGGGCAAACCGCCGGCGGAAGATCACGGCCTGGGCGCGTTGGAGCCGGCGTTAGACAAAGCCGAATACAAGGCCGCGGACGTGGCCTTAGACGAAGGGCGCGGGATGCAAGCCCAAGCACCATGGCTTTCAGACGAAGCCGTGGCTGATGAAGTGCCTCTGCCGCCGCCTGAGGCTGTTCGGGGTGCAGCTCTCCCCTGGCCTGAAGACGTTGCCCCGCCCGGCGATTTCGCTGCCCAGCCGGGAGCCCCACCGGCAGCAGACGCCAACTTCCCTTCTGACCCTGATTTGGCGCGTCACTTTATCACCAACCGCTCGTTAGAAGCCCTGTGGAAACGAGCGGATACGCTGCAGCAAGAGATTAACCAAGAAATCAACAATCTGGATCTGGCGCGCACGCTCCTCGATCAGATTCAGGTTGCCCGTAACTACCTCCTCGCTGGTCGTGATAAATATGAAGAGGCTGAGCGCGCCCTCAATGAAGTGGCCTACCGCCTCGCGTTTTACCGCCGCATGCGCAAATGGTCGTATAGCATAGGCTGTTGGCTGTTGGCCTTCGAGATGGCCGTGGCCGTGGCTTTGGCGGTGTTGATGTTCCTCTTGCCTGTTTGGCTGCAGCAGGGTGGTCAAATTCCACTGGTGGGTTACCGCATTGCCCCTACTCAGCCCGACATGCTGCAGTGGCTCATCGACGCTTTCAAAGCCATGCTCTGGGGCGGCATCGGCGGCGTGACCGGCGCACTGCATGCCCTCTGGCGGCATATTGCCCAGAAGCAAGACTTCGACAAGCAATACACCATCTGGTACGTCACCAACCCTCTCATGGGGGTAGGGTTGGGGGCGTTTGTCTACTTAGTGATGCAGGCCGGGTTGCTTTCCATGACCGCGGGCACACAGCACACCATGAACTCAGCGGTACTGACCTTTGTGTTGGCCTGGTTGTCGGGTTATCAGCAAAACGTGGCCTACGACATCATTCGGCGGGTGCTCAAGGTCTTTCAGGTGGATGAACCCGCGACGCCTGCTTCGCCGCCATCTCATCAGGGCTGAGCCATGGGAGCGGGGAAGCAGGCGCCCGTGGCCGTCGCGCACTGACTCAAGCGCGTGACGGCTTCAGCCGGAGGGAAACGATGGCTGGTTTCCGCAAGGTGTGTGAAATTTTGGGGGCTCCTTCCCCCAGGGTGGCGCGCTGGAGCCCTTTGGGAGGCGCGCTGTGGGTGGCTGCGCTGATGGCTATGCTCGGCTTGGGGCACGTGATGGATGCGTTGCAAACCAAGCCCCAAACGCTCGGTGTAGCGCTGGCGCAGGCCGTGGTCTTTCAAGGCTGGTTGGCGACCTGGTTGGTGGTTTTTCTGTGGCCGCCGCTCAGCCTTTGGCTGGGCCTGCGGGAGGCGGCGCAGCCGGGCGCGACTTCCCGGCGGGTGGGGTGGGGGTTGTATACTGCAGTGCTGCCGTGGTTGGTGGCCGCGGCGCTGCTGGTAGCCGTTAGCGCCATCTGGCCTGCTGCGCGGCAGATGGTCTCTTGGGTGCTGCACGAGCCTTTGCGTTGGCTCAACAGCCTGGCCTCTGGACTTTTGTTCCTCTGGATTTTTTACCGCCAGAGCGAGAAGCGCTTTTGTGGGGCAACGAAGGGCAACGTATGGTGATCAGTGCCTGCCTCGCAGGGGAGTATGCAGAATATAACCGTTCAGCCTCAAAGCGATACTGCGGGTAACGCAGACAGAAAACCTCAGCAGACCCCGAGAAGGCATGATTGATTGACAAAACTCTGCCTTGGGGCTACTCTCTCTTATCCCCCGATGAGCCTCACTTGGCCTTCGACTTCGCTCAGGCTTCGACTTCGCTCAGGCTTCGACTTCGCTCAGGCTTCGACTTCGCTCAGGCCAGGCGCTCGGCTCATCTGCCTCCTTCTACTAAGGGAAGGAAGGGGGCGGGCTCTGGCGACGCTACTACGTCGCCAGAGCCGGGGTAGGAGAGATCAAATGCGAGAACCACCAGGTAAGATTTGTCAGTCAACCAACCGCGAAGGCACAGAAAGTGGGGAGGCGGGAAACGGAGCGTGTCCGTTAGCGTCACCTTGGCGACCCAAAATCCGCGGCTATCAGTCATTATCTGCGTTCATCCGTGGTCTATTTCCCGTTTATTCGTAATTACCTGCGTGGTGGCAAAACGCCTCTGTGGCGTAACTGCCTGCCCTGCGCCAAAAACGAGGTTGACAAGCAATATTCCAATAACTCTGCCATGCCATGAAACAACATTACACCTTGCTCGCCCTCACCATTCCCCCCATGCCCTTCGTCTTCGCTCAGGGCAGCCTTCGTCTTCGCTCAGGGCAGCCTTCGTCTTCGCTCAGGGCAGCCTTCGTCTTCGCTCAGGGCAGCCTTCGTCTTCGCTCAGGGCGGAGGCTCAGCCCCCTCTCCTCTCCCATTGGGAGAGGAGAGGGGGCGCGCAGCGGGGGTAAGGTGAGGGCGAAAAGCCACTGCAGCGCTTCTGGGTAGGTAATTACGTTTATTCCCTTGTGGCTAAACAGGTGTGAATTTGCGGTATAATGAGAGCCGTTTTGAGATAAACGTAACTATTCAGCCACAAGGAGATAGCGAGATAGCCCACGGATAACACGGATAGCCACGGATGCGCACAGATTTTAAAGTGCCGCCAAGTGCCAAGAAACGTTTGTGTTTTTCGCTCAATTTGTAAAATCTGTGGATGTCTTTCTGCGTAATCTGCGTAATCTGTGGTTTCTTCTTGCCAAGGCTGAACAGTTACAGACAAACTTGAATACCTTGGCCAACGATTCGGATGCAGGCCGTCCCTTTCCCCCTAAGTGCGGGCGCTGCTGCCGTGAAACGAAAACGCTCTCCTTGGAGGCCGAATCGTTGCTTGCCCTGTGAGGTGATTATGAGCATAAAGTGGTTTTCGAGCAAACACGCCACGTCGACGCGCCTCGTTGCCGTGGCGGCGGCCAGCGTGGTCGTGGGGATGGCCGTGGGGATAGTGCTTTTCCACTTATGGACAAAGCCTATGGCGCCGTCGTTGCCCACGTTGGTGCCCACGGCAACCCAAGGCCCTACGGCTACCTCCAGCAAGCCGACTACCGCGGCAACTACGCCTGCGGCTACTTCTGCCGCGTCGGCCCAACTTACGCCTACCCCCACACCTACCCCTTCGGCGCCGACCCCTACGCCCATGTGCGGCGGCCCTGCGAGCATGACTATCCTTGCCGTCGGCACCAACCGCGGTTTCTACGACCTGGCCGACGTCATCCGCGTGGTGCGTATTGACTTTGTCCACGGCGAAGTGTACGTGGTCCCGTTACCCCGCGACCTCAAAGTAACCTTGCCCTCTCAGGCGACTACTTACCCCAGCCCGCAAAAAATCAATGAGGGCTACTTCTTGGGTACTCCCATTTGGGATTCTAAAGCCAACAGCGCTGGCGGCGCGGCTTTGCTGGCCCAAACCTTGGCCTATAATTTCGGCATTTCAGTAGACCATTATGTCGTGGTCAGCGGTCAATCGTTCCAAGATCTGGTCGACGCGGTTGGCGGGGTGCAGGTTTATTTGCCCGCACCAGTGAAGGATGAAAATCAGGCCCACGCGGACTTCCCCGCGGGCGCGCAAACCTTGGATGGCTACCACGCCTGGTTGTTGGCGCGAATCCGTAAAAACGTCGGCGATTTGGGGCGCATCCAGCGCCAGAGCATGATTCTCAAATCGTTGTTGCAGCGTTTGACCCACCCCAGCGTGTTGCCTCAATTGCCCCAATTGGTTAAACTGTACAAGCGCCTGGTGATGACCGACCTTTCGGCTCAGGATATTTCTTACTTGCTGTGTTTTGCGCAGCGCGTGCCCAACGTGGCAGACCATGTCCATTTCTACAAAGTGCCGCGCAATTTGCTCAACGAACAGGGCGAGATCATTTACATCGGCAAAGAAAAATCATCTGTGCCGCAAGATGTATTGCTTTGGGATGAGCGCTACAAACAGTGGCTGCACGACGCGTTAGAAGGACGAGTTCAACCCTGATGCCAGAACCTTTGTCTTCGGAACCTTGGGTCACCCGTTACGGCCTGCGGCTCTTGTGGATTACCGGAGGCCTGATAGCCATTGCCGCGCTTTTTTCCATTGCCCAGCGGATGACGACGGTGCATCATCTTTCACAAGCGTTGGCTACGGCTACAGCAGAAAACGCCACAGTGGCGGCTACTCACGCGGCGTTGCAAACGCAAATTGTTCTGGCAACCCAGGGGGCCAATTTAGATGAGCATGTTCGTGACGCCACCGGTATGATTCGACCGGGCGACGAAGTGCTGGCGCCTGTGCCGGTAGGCACGCTGCCCTCGCGGGCGACACCGCCCTCGCCATCGCCTGAACTCCAGCCCCAGCAACCCTGGCGGGTGTGGTGGCGGTTGTTCTTTGGCCCCCTCCCCTGAGCACGGCCGCCATGCCCTCCAAACGGCTTGCTTCTGCCAGCCCGCGCCAGCAGATCATCGCGTATCTGGCCGCCCATGGCACGGCCACCGCGGCCGAATTGGCCACGACTTTGGGGGTGACCGCCGCGGCCGCGCGGCATCACTTGCGCCTTTTGCGCAGCGAGGGGTTGGTGGTTGTCGTACCGGGCACGGCCACTACGGGCCGCGGCCGCCCAGCGCGGCGCTACCGCCTCAGCCCCGAAGCCTTAGCCCCTCACCTGCTGCCGCTGACCCGGGCTCTGCTGGATCTGCTGCGCGCGGCTCCCCCCCACCATGCCTTACCCCTCGAAGCCTTGAGCGAATACTTGTGCGCCGATTGCCCCCCCCCTGCCCATGGCAGCCTGCGCCTGCGTTTGCAGCGAGCCATGCCCTGCTTAGAGGCGTGCGGTTTTTCCCCCCGCTGGGAAGCCCACCATCACGGGCCGCGCGTGCTGTTCCGCCGCTGCCCTTATGCCGCGCTGGTCGAAGACTACCCCGAACTCTGTGAACTGGATACCGTGCTGCTGGAACATTTGCTCGCCGCGCCGGTGCGGAAAATCCCCGCCGCGCGGCCGTGCATGTTCGAGGTGCTGACCGACCGCACCCACCCTTGACCCCCCGGCGCGCTCACTGCTCAGCCTCTGCAGAAGGGAACCGTAGATTACGCAGACCAAAACGCAGGGCAGGGCCGCCGTCCGTCCCTATGTAACGCCCTTAGCACCCAAAAAATCCGCGGGTATCCGTTGCCATCCGCGTCGTCCGCGGCCTATTCCCTTAGGTCGCCCGCCGCGTAAAATTGCTCCAAGGCCTTGCGGCAGCGCGCGCCCACTTTGTGGGCGGCCTGATCTTCGCAATAGGTGACTTGCGCGCCCGCGGCTTCTAACAACGCGCTGGCCTGCCGCGCGTAGCGTACAGGGACGATAGGGTCGGCCTGCCCGTGGGCGATGAACGCCCTCTTGCCGCGCAACGGCTGGCCTGCTACCTGCTGCGCTGTCCCCGTGGGGAGGAAGCCGGCCAGCAAAGCCACCGTAGCCACGCTTTGGGGGTATTGCAGAGCGTACACCCCCGCAGCCGAAGCGCCCTGACTGAAGCCCATCCAATGCTGCTGGTGCCAACCCGCGTGGGGAAAGCGCGCGGCCAGTGCCCGCAGCGCTCCTTGCAAGGCCAGCAGCGCAGGCCGGTAGGCCGACCAGGCAGGCAAGCGGTCCGTGGGGGTGCGGGGCAGCCAACTGTAGCCTCCGCGCGGGCTGGCGGCGGGGTAAAGTGCGCGTAACAACACCACCCACGCCTGGGGCGGTACGACGGGCACGAACGAGCCCATGAAAAACTCGTCGCCCGTCCAGCCGTGAAGCAGCACCCAGACGCCCGCGGGGTGATCTTCGGCGCCTACGCGCACCCGCGCCTGCAGCGCGTCGGCTCGGAGGGTGAGCCAGCGGTCAGGAGCCATCGTCCACGATCACGTAGCGCAAATCGACCGGGGGCGTGCGCCGCAGCCAACGGGGCCAGCGGGTGGCCCGCTGCAGCGCGGGGAGGGCTTCGCGCATGGCGGCTTCTCCCGCGGCGACCACCCGTTCTGCATCGGGGGGCGTGCCCAAAACCTCGACGTCGTGCACCGCGGGCACCACCAGCACCTCAGGCCGATCCACTTCCAGCCGCAGCATGGTCGCATAGCCCAACGCGATCTCCGAAGCGCGCACGAACGTGTTGAACGCCTGGGTGTAGCGCAGCCGCGAAATCGCCCGTTGCATCAGCGGTACCCGCAACGGCAGGGGGATGTCGGAGAAACAATGCACCGCCGGGGGCATCAGCCCCAAACTCGCGGCCACCACCGGCACTCCGGGCGCGAGTAACCGGGCCAGGCGCACGGGCACGTTGTCGGCCAGGCCGCCGTCGACCAGCAGCCAATCCCCCTTTTTCACCGGGGGAAACATGCCCGGGATGGCGCTGGAAGCCAGCACGGCTTCCACCACCGAGCCGGAGCGCAAGAAAATGGTGTGCGTGCTCAAAATGTCCAACGCCACCGCGCCAAAAGGGCGGGGCAAATCGGCAAACGTGCGCTGCCCCAAAGCCGCGCGTAGCGTAGTTTCTATACCTTGCAAACCCAAGATGGATGGCCGGTCGCCGCGGCGGCGGTCGAACAGGTGACGCGGGTCAACGGATTGCAAAAGGGAAAGAATCTGCGATGGCGTATAACCCGCCGCGTACAGCGCGCCCACCAACGAACCTATGCTGGTGCCACTGACCGCGACGATGTCGTAACCTTCTTCCTCCAACACACTTAGCGCCCCCAGATGGGCGTAGCCCTTTGCTCCGCCGCCGCTGAGCGCCACTGCGACTGGCTTTTTCATGGCGTTGCCTCCGGGCGGCGTGCCTCTAAGCCTTGCCAGAACACGCGCACCGTCCAGCGGGCTATTTCTTCCAGCATTTCGTCAGGCGGTTCGGCTTTCCCCAGCCCAAACAGCAGGCCGTGCAGCATGCCCAACAACATGCTCCCCAACGAAGTGGCGTAAGGGGGGGCGGGCAGCAGGCCGTCGCCGATGGCTTGCTGCAACACCTGGTCGAAGGGGTGAAGCACCTGGCTGGCAACTTTGCGGAAGGGGCTATCCGGGTGGGTGGGTTCCGTGCTCAAAGCCAAGGCATCACGGCGCACGGCAAAGAAAGAAGCCCGGTGCTCCAGGGCCCAGCGGGCATAGACGGTGAGCATGGCCGTGAGTTGGGCGCGGGGGTTGGAAGCGGCTGCCTGCTGAGCCTTTTCTAAAGCCTGGGTCAGCCGCGCCACGTGGGCAAGCAACATTTCGCGAAACAGGGCTTCTTTGCTGGGGAAGTAGTAGTACAGCGCAGCGTTGGTGACCTGGCAGGCCTGGGCAATATCTCGGATAGACACCGCCCGATAACCGCGCGCCAAAAAGAGCCGCTCCGCGATCTGCAAAATGCGCTCTTTGCCAACAGGTTGACGGGAAGGAGACTTCTTTTCCAATGGGGCACCTTTCCTGAGCAGGCGGTAGGTCTATTGTACTACGAAAGCAACCGTAGGTTGGCGCTGATTAGGGTATAATGAAAATACCCTCACCTCAGGAAACGGCAGGGTGAGCGGTAAAAGCACGTGGGAAGACTACATCAACCCATTCCTTGCATTGAGGAGCACATTCATGGCCGAGCGCAGAATCCGAGTGTTGATTGCCAAGCCGGGGTTGGATGGGCACGACCGCGGGGCCAAGGTGGTGGCGCGCGCGCTGCGCGACGCGGGGATGGAGGTCATCTACACCGGCCTCCGCCAAACGCCCGAGATGATTGCCGAGGCAGCCCTGCAAGAAGATGTGGACGTGGTCGGGCTTTCCATTCTCTCCGGCGCGCACATGGCTTTGGTGCCGCGGGTGCTGGAACTGTTGCGGGCGAACGGGCAAGAGCACGTTAAGGTTTTCGTGGGCGGCATTATCCCTGACGAAGACGCTCCTGCGTTGTTAGAGATGGGCGTGCACGCGGTATACGGCCCCGGTACCCTCACCGACGACATTGTGGCCGACATTCGCCGCGCGGTGCTGGGCGGAGAAAACGGCAACCCCACCGACCAATCATAGGGAGGCGTCGTGGAAACCCTGGCAGACCGCGTTTTGGCCGGGCAGCGCTACGCCTTGGCCCGCACCCTGACCTTGATCGAGAACGACGCGCCCGAAGGGCTGGCTACCTTAGCCTCGCTGTTTCCCCATACCGGGCGGGCGCACCTGATCGGCGTGACCGGCGCACCGGGCACGGGCAAGTCTTCGCTGGTCAATCGCCTGGCTCATTACTATCGTCACCCGCCCGAAGGCCAGCCGCGGCGGGTGGCCATCGTCGCGGTCGACCCTTCCAGCCCTTTTACCGGCGGTGCGATTTTAGGCGACCGCATTCGGATGCGTGATTTGAGCGGCGACCCGGGCGTGTTCATCCGCTCCATGGCCTCGCGCGGCGCGTTAGGCGGCCTGGCCCGCACCACTGCCAATGTGGTGCAGGCGCTGGACGCAGCCGGGTTCGACATCATCTTCATCGAGACCGTGGGCGCAGGCCAGGCCGAGGTGGACATCGCCCGCCTGGCGCACACCACCTTGGTGGTCGAAGCGCCCGGCCTGGGCGACGACGTGCAGGCCATCAAGGCCGGCATTTTAGAAATCGCCGACATTTTGGTCGTCAACAAGGCCGACCGACCCGGTGCGGATGCCACCGTGCGCGCGCTCACCGAAATGCTCAAAATGGCGCATCCTACCCAAGAGACTATTATGCACCATGGCCGCCGCATGGTGATCAACGCGGGGCAGAAAACGCAGAAGAAAGAGGAACACCCGTCGTGGGTTCCCCCGGTGCTCAAAACCGTAGCCGTAGACAACCGCGGCATCCACGAATTGGCGCAGGCCATCGCCCGGCACCGCGCCTACCTGGAAGAAACCGGTGAATGGCACGTGCGCGACCGGGTGCGCCTGCAAAGCGAACTGGAAAACATGTTAGGCGAAGCCCTGATGCAACACTGGCGAGCCCACACTGCAGCCGAACACTACCAAAGCGTGTTGGAAGAGGTCTTCTCCCGACGCCTTGCCCCCACCGAGGCCGTCGACCGCTTGCTGGCGCAGAGTCTTCCGCCTGCGGCTTGACCGTTTCCACCTGCATTATCAGGTTCTCACGAGGGTCTTTTATGTACGGTTCAATTAAACTCTTTACGGGCACTTCTTTCCCTGCTTTGGCTCAACACATTGCCGACTACTTAGGGCTGGCGTTAGAAGGCGTAGACATCATTGAGTTCCCCAACGAAAACCTTTTCGTCAAACTGCATCGCAGCGTGCGGGGGCAAGACGTGTTCATCATCCAGACCACGGCCAGCCCGGTGCACCGCAATTTGATGGAATTGTTGATCATGATTCAGACCGCGCGACTGGATTCTGCGGGGCGGATTACCGCGGTGGTGCCGTATTTGTGTTACGCCCGCTCCGACAAAAAAGACCAGCCGCGCGTGCCCATCACGGCTCGCCTGATTACCGACATGATCGAAGTCGCTGGCGCCGACCGCTACATCACCTTCGACCTGCACGCGGGGCAAATTCAGGGCTTTTTCTCCATCCCCGGCGACGTGCTCACGGCTTTCCACCTGTTGGTGGAATACATGCAGCAGAAAAAGCCCGAACTGCACGACCCGGTGGTGGTGACCGCCGACCTGGGGTTTGCCAAGAAGGGACGTAATTACGCCGAAGCCCTGCACGTGCCCATGGCGTTCATCGAAAAGCGCCGACTGGGGAACCAGGCGCGCGCCGAAGCCCTGACGATTATCGGCGACGTGGCCGACCGGGACGTCATCATCGTGGACGACGAGGTAGACACCGGCGGCTCCATGGCGCAGGCCGTACAGATCGTGCGGCGTCACGGCGCGCGGCAGGTGTATCTGGTGTTCGTCCATCCGGTGCTTTCGTCCCCCGCGGCAGAGCGGCTGGCCGCGCTGGATGTGCAAGAAATCATCACCACCGATACCATTCCCATCCCGCCGCAGAAGCGGGCGCTGCTGGGCGATCGGTTGCGGGTGGTGTCGATTGCGCCGTTGCTGGGGGAAGTGATTCGCCGGGCGCACGAGGGCATCAGCGTGGGCGCGCTGTTCAACGAATGAGGCCATGCCGCGGGATGTGAGAAGCGGGCAGGAGAAACCACAGATTACGCAGAAAAACATCCACAGATTTCACAGATTAGCACAGATTGAGCGAAAAACACTAAAAGCCCACTCTCGTCCTCGCTTCTTGGCGGTCTTGGCGTCATCTTGGCGACCTTGGCGACCTAAAAATCCGTGCTATCCGCGGTCTATTTCCTTGTGGCTGAGTAGTTACGAGAAATCTCAATGTCGCAGACGGAAAAACACAGAAGACACAGAGAAGGCACAGAAAACGCAGAAGATGGGAGGGGTTGAGGCACTGAGGGATTGGGGTAAAAGGCGCTTGGTTACTCGGGTGCCTCTCCCGGCGCCTCGGCACCTACAAATTCGCGTTTACCCGCCATCATCCGCGTTCATTCGCGGTCGATTTTCTCAAGGCTGAAAAGTACACGCCATGCCCGAACTGCCAGAAGTAGAGACCATTGCCCGTGCTCTGCGCGCAGGTGGGCGCGGCCACCAGGGGGTGGTCGGCGCGCGTGTGGCGCGGGTGGAGGTGCTGTGGCCCAAGAGCATTGCCGAGCCCGACGCGGCGGCTTTTGCTCAGGGGTTGCGCGGCGCGGTGTTGGCCCACGTGGGGCGGCGGGGCAAGTTTTTGGTGTTGGCATGGCGCGCCGCGGGCTTTTTGCTGGTGCATTTGCGCATGAGCGGCGATCTGGTGGTGTTGGAGCCGGGCGAGCCGCTCCCCCGGCACACCCGCTGGGCGCTCTATTTCGACGATGGGCGGGTTTTGGCTTTCGACAATCCGCGCAAGTTTGGCCGCGCCTGGTGGGTCGACGACCCGCAGCGGGTGCTCGGCCGGTTGGGGCCTGAGCCCCTCGACCCGGTCTTGACCCCCGATATCTTTTATCATCGGCTGCAAAAGCACCGTCGGGGCATCAAGCCCTTGCTCATGGAGCAGACGTTCTTGGCCGGTTTGGGCAACATTTATACCGATGAAGCCTTGCATCGAGCGCGCATCCACCCGCAGACCCCCGCGCACTGCCTGAACCCAAGCCAGGCCGAGCGCCTGCTCACCGCCATCCGAGCCGTGCTACACGCCGGCATCGCGGCCAACGGCGCGAGCATCGATTGGATGTATCGCGGCGGCGCATTCCAGAACACTTTTCGGGTGTATCATCGTCAGGGGGAACCTTGCCCGGTCTGCGGCACGCCCATCGCTCGGATACGCGTGGGCGGTCGCAGCACCCATTATTGCCCCCAGTGCCAGCCCTGGCTGCGTTGTGATGGGGAGATTGGGGATTAAGGAAACGTAACTATTCAGCCTTGGCAAGAAGAAACCACAGATTACGCAGATTACGCAGAAAGAGATCCACAGATTTCACAGATTAGCACAGATTGGGCGAAAAATACTAAAAAGCCCACTTTCGCCCTCACTTCTTGGCGGTCTTGGCGTCATCTTGGCGACCTAAAAATCAGTGCTCTCCGTGGTCTATTCCCTTGTGGTTGAATAATTACAGGGAAACTTCATTTAGCCTCCAGGCTGGCGATGATTTTCGCCTGCGCGGTGGCCGCGTCCATGCCGGTGACGGCCACCAGTTTGTCGCGGCCGGTCGTTCCGGCGACGATTTCGATCGCCGAGGGGGCGACGCCCAAAATTTTGGCTAAAAACTTGACCAGCGCCTGGTTGGCTTTGCCGTCTACCGGCGGCGCAGTGAGGCGGATGCGGATGGTGCCATCGTCTAACACTTCGGCGATTTCGTTGCGGGAAGCCCGCGGCGTGACCCGAATGGCTAAGGCCGCGCCCGATTTCCCGTGATGAAAGCGAAACTGACGCCCCATGGTGGCTCCTTTATTAGACCAGCGAGACCAGCAATTGAACAATGACGCTCCGCAAAATGGCGATGAGAAAGAGCAGCACTAACGGGCTAAGGTCAAACCCGCCGATCGGCGGCAGCGCGCGCCGGATGGGCGCTAACATGGGTTCTACCCAGCGGGCTAAAGTGTGCCGGATGGGATGGTAAGGGCTGAGGAAAAAGGTGGTGATCGCGTACACCACGACCAGCAATTCCAGCACGTTGGCGGTGAGGTTGACCAGATAAATCAAGAAACCGATCATGCCTTTTCTCGTAAAGGTGGGATGGTTGTCCGGCAAGCAAGGTTATTTTACCGCATTTTCTGGCTTGCTTTTGCCCCCTAAGCGATCCCTCTGACGAGCACAATTTCCACGGCGAGAAAATCGGCCACGGATGACGCAGGGCCCGTTGCGAACGAGCCTGTGGCTTCCCAAGCAACCGAGCACCAGGTGACCAGGTGCCCAAACAACAACAAGCCTCCCCCTTGGCCCCAATGGCTCAGCCCTCTTCTAACGGCCGGGCTTCGGCGGTCGCCTCACAAGCGGGTGCGAGGCCCTAAAATGGCGGTACCGACGCGAACCATGGTAGCGCCTTCTTCGATGGCCACTTCGAAATCCGCGCTCATGCCCATGGAAAGTTCATCCCAGCGCGCCTGGGGAAAACGCGCGGCCAGAAAGTCGCGCAACTTGCGCAGCCGTTGGAAATAGGGCCGCGCCTGCTCGGCTTCGGCGACGGGCGGGGGCACGGTCATCAGGCCTTGCACTTGCAAGTGCGCACATTGCAGCACGCTTTCTACCTCGGGCAGCAGGCGAGGCCATTGGGCTTCGTCCCAGCCGGGCCAGCCAAATTTGCTTGCTTCGCCGCCGACGTTGATTTCCAACAGCACGGGCAGCACCCGGCCCTGCGCAGCGGCCAGGCGCTCTAAGCGCTGCGCCAGGGTGAGGCGATCCAGAGAATGCAGCATGTCGTAATGGGTGAGCACCAGTTTGGCTTTGCGCCGTTGCACGTGGCCGATCATGTGCCAGCGGATGTCGGGCTGACCGATGGCTTCCATTTTGGCGACCCCTTCTTCGGGGTAGTTTTCGCCCAAATCTTGGGCGCCGGCCTGGAGCACAGCCTGCACCTTGGCGAGGGGCTGACCTTTGGTCACCACTACAAGACGCACGGCCTCGGCCGGGCGGCCGGTGCGCGCCGCGGCGCTGGCCATCCGGGCCAACACGGCCTGGTAGCGTTCGCGTATGGGCAAGTAAGGGTCGCGCGGTTGGGTCATGGGAGGTTCCTTTCGTTCAGGCGCAAAGGCTCGCCGGGGAAGGGCTTGCGAGAGCAGCGCCTCTGGGCTATACTGAAGGCAACAGGCAGCAGACCGACCCCTTCCTCCACCAAAAGCCCTCGAAGCCGCAGCCTCACGAAGCGCGACGCCCCTTTTTTGCCATGCCCCCCTCGCCCGAAGTGACCATCCGCCGCATTGGCGGCGCCCAAGAGCAGGAAGCGTGTGCCCGCTTGATGGCTCGTTCTGAGCCGTGGCTGACGCTGCGCCGCGACGCCGCGAGGTTGCGACGCATGCTGGCCGACGAGACGAAAGAGGTCTACGTGGCCGTGGTGGGGGAAGCGGTGGCCGGTCTGATTGTAATTGATATGCAGGGCGCGTGCTCGGGGTATATCCAGGCGGTGTGCGTGGTGCCGCGTGGGCGCGGGCAGGGGGTAGGGGGGGTGCTGCTGGATTTCGCGGAGGCGCGGATTTTTCGGGAGAAGCCCAACGTGTTTTTGTGCGTGTCTTCGTTCAATCAAGGCGCCCGCAGGTTTTATCTGCGGCGGGGGTACGAGGAAGTGGGGGTGCTGAAAGATTATATCGTGGCGGGGTATGACGAAATTTTGCTGCGGAAGAGCATCGCGCCGTGGGATGCGTTCGAGCCGCAGCCGACCGGCTGAGAAAAAAGCCGCGCTGCTTTGCGCGGCTTGGGTGGAGAAAGGGTGTGTCTGCTGCCGCGGGTTAGCGGCAAGGAGCCCCGCCGTGCCGTGTGCTGCCCAGTTTTGCTCCTGCAAACGCAGGTGGGAGTCGTCCCGGACGGTTTCGCCTTGGCTCAGGCCTATCGCGTCCCCGCCCGCTGGTTGACTCCCTCACAAAAGGTGTTGGGGCAAAACCGGTCACTGCGGCATCACGAACACGGCAGGGTGTTTTTCTTATACCACGTTTCCGCGTGGTTGGGTAGGGTGAAGTTGGGCATTTGCGGCCGCAAAGTAGGCTATAATAGACGGTGACGCGGGTGCGGCGGCCGCGGCGGGGAAGTGACTTCCTGCCGGGGTTGTTGCTCCCAGGCCGTGATCTTGAGCATCGAGGCATAGCATGGAGTATCTTTGGTCTCCCTGGCGCATGGTTTACATCGAGAACCACATTCGCAAACCCGGCTGCGTGTTTTGCAAGGCTTTGGAACATGAGGACGGGCCGGAGAATTTGATTGTGTACCGCGGGCAGCGGGCTTTTGTAATGCTTAACCGCTACCCTTACACCACCGGGCACTTGATGGTGATTCCTTACAAGCACGAATCCGACCTGGCCGCGCTGGAAGCGGCGACGCGCGCGGAAATGATGGAACTCACCGTGCAGGCCATTGCTGTGCTCCGCAAGGTTTACCACCCGCAAGCGTTCAACGTGGGGATGAACTTGGGCGCGGCCGCGGGCGCGGGCATTGCCGCCCACCTGCACATGCACGTGGTGCCGCGCTGGTCGGGCGATACCAACTTCATGTCCACCTTAGCGCACACGCGCGTGCTCCCCGAAGCCCTTGAGGATACCTACAAGCGGGTGCATTCCGCGTGGATTGCTTTGCACGGTGCACCTCAAGAACATGCGGCAACGTAACGCCGCATGTTCTTTTTTGTCAAAGATGAAAACCACGGATTGCACGGATTAGCGCAGAGGGTAACGCCAAGGACGCCGAGGGTAACGCAGAGACGCAGAGAGAGTAACGCAGAGGCGCAGAGGAAACGGAGGCGCAGAGAGCGCAAAGGGTTAACGCCAAGGTCGCCAAGGTCGCAAAGGACGCCAAGGGTAACGCAGAGACGCAGAGGAGGCAAAGAGCGCAAAGAGAAAATTTTTTCTGATTACCCGACACAAAATCAATCGTGCCCTGGCCGTTGTCTCATTGGCCGGCAGAACTCATCTCGTCATGCCAAATCTTTACAAAAATCTTGCTTTTCACACCCTCTCCTCTCCCCCCAAGCCGCCCCCTTCGACTTCGCTCAGGGCAGCCTTCGTCTTTGCTCAGGGCGGCGGCTTTCCCCC